>JAFTOZ010000068.1 GCA_017463565.1 Clostridia bacterium
GAACGTGTTTTGCCACTGGGTGCAAAGCTGATTTTGGAGACGTTACTACCGGCGAAAGCGGCGGTATCTATCTGCGTTACGGGGATAGGATTCGTTTGTGAGCCGACGTAGGTGGGGATCACCAGGGTGGTGGCTGTGCCTGCGGTGATGGCTGCTTGGCTGAGTGCCCCATCAAAAGAGAAACTGAAACCTGTAGTAGAACTATCGTAGTACATAATGCGCAAGGTGACGTCCTCGCCAATGCCTGCAGGAAGGGTTGTTCCAACTGCATAGCCACCCTCGACGTACCACCACGACCAGAAGCGTGCGCCACTCGGCAAGCCTGTCGGAGTGGGCAGTTTGGTGTCTACGTCTGCGGTGAAGGTGCCTACGGGGCTAGAAAGCGTGGCGCCATCCAGTTGATAGCTGATATTGCGGATGGGCTCAAATCTGCCGTACAGAGTGGTGTCTTTTTCTACTCCCACTAATTTTGTGATGGGTGTTCCTTGATAGTCCTGGTTATCATACCAGCCAATCCATTTGTGATTCTCAAGAGTCGGTGAGGCAAGCGTGACGGCGGTTGTGGAGTAGACGACCGTATCGGGGTTGCCCTCTGGGGGCAGGGCGCCGTCTGGCAGGACGTAGCTCACGCTAAACGTTAACTGCTCAAGTTGAGTATAGAGAGTAATAGTTTTTCCACTAAGAGTGGGAAGAATCTCTTCTATGTAATTTGCGTTGAAGGTAAAGTAGGCTTTCGACAGGGTGGCGTCCAAATGCCAACCATTAAAGGCATATCCCTTTTCCGTGAAAGGCGCGAGGGCAAATCCATCTGCCGTCTGGCATTGCTCAACGGTGAAGGAACGGTAGGCCGTATCCACCGATTTCGTGGACCAAGTTGCGCCATCGGTCTTGCGATATTTGTAGGTAATGGAGTAGGTGATTGTTTGCCATTTTGCATAGAGAGAAACGTCCTGGCAGGGGAGAGCCGTAGAGGACGTACCGCCCAGCTGTGTCACCTTGGTGGTAAACGTTGGCTCCAGATACCAACCCAAAAATTCATATCCAGGTCGAGCAGTTTTGATTGGGTTGACAAGATTGGTATTGAAGGCGGTGGTAGTAGAAGATTCCGCGCAACCTATAGAGTAGGTTTGGGGGAGTGTCTCGCAGGAAATATCCTCCGTTCCGGGATAGTAGGTGATGGAATAGGTGAGTTTTTCGTAGCGTGCATACAGTTTAAGATTTTCCGCAAGTCCCTGGGTGGACGTAATCTTCATCGGGTCGGCAGGGTTATTTGAAGTATACCAACCCAAAAAGGCATAGCCGTTCCTGACTGCGTCCTCAAAAACGACTTCGCTGTTGACGTCATAGGCTGTGGCGGTGTTGGCATGTTTGCCCCCGTCCACTACGTAATTGATGCTGTATGTTTCAAGATTCCACTTTGCATAAATGCTAATTGGCGTATCGCAATGCGCCTTCGGCTCAAACTGAGTGATGGGTTGCGTCCCCTCTTTGTCGGCAAACCAACCGCCAAAGGAATAGCCGCGTCTTGTGGGGGTAGAAAGCACCTGAGTTTGTGATTCGTATGTGTAGGTCAAATCCTGCGGATATATGCCAACAAATGCTTCGCCGCCCACCTGGTACAGAGAAATTTGATAGGTGATAGGTGTCCAAAGAGCATATAGGGAAAGATCTCCTGTGGAGCCCGGTTGCAGATCGTTTTGGCGATTGGTATAGTTGCTATCGCTAAACCACCCTCCAAAAGTATAGTAGGGAGAAACGGGGCGCGCAAGCACGATTTCTTCGCTAAGTACGTTGTATGTTTCCGGGATATCTGCTTTCTGCGAAATAAGGGTTTCGTCCAACTGATAATGCAGGTCGATATGATACGTGACTACACTCCAGCGCGCCCAGAAGGTCAGGTCGGTATCGCGCGAAAGGGGCGCAATCTCAGCCACAAAATTGCCTGCCAACGTTTCGTTATCGTGCCAACCGCCAAACGCATAGCCGGGCCTCTCCGGCAGGGTAAGTTGCGTAGCTTCTAACGTATTGTAGGTTTGGGTGGTGACAATGGATTTTCCGTCGTAATCTTCGTAGTTATGAATGTAGGTGATCGTATAGGTGCGTCCTGCCCACACCGCCTCGAAGGTTCTTCCTGCATAAGGCACAAGACTTTCTGCGGGAATTTGTACGCTACCGTCTGCATCGGGTGTGATTTCAAAGTCTCCGTCCAAAAGCCGCCAAGCAACCAGGTCGCAACCAAAGCGTTGACTATACTGGGAGAGGTCTACCACGGCATCGTTTTCCGTAAATTCCAGTCGCATCCTCTCGCCGTCGCACAGCAAGTCGACGTGATAGGCACGTACCGCTTTTGCATAAAGTGTAAAACTTTGTGCTGTGCCTGCGCGCACGATATACCGTCCACCTTCCTTGGCGCATTCATTCGTCAACTCACGGTCGTAATACCAGCCCAAGAAAGCGTACCCTTCAATAGATGGCTCGGATATTATGCTATTGCTATCCAACACGGTAAAGGATTGTTTATCCATGCATTCCTGGCCGTTATGCACAAATGTAACGAACAGTGTTGCAGGGCGCCACACCGCCACAAGGCGTAGGTTCTCGCTCATTTGGGAAACTTCCGTGACAATATTGCCATTCAAACTCCATCCAACAAAGTCATAACCCGCACGCGTTGGCGCTTGCAGTACAATGACGTCATCAATGGTAAATTCGGTTGGATTTCCTTCGTTGTTTCCAGCAGGCGTGGTTGCGGAGTCCGCCAGGTCGTAAGAGAGGGTATAGGTGATTGGATCCCATTGACCAATCAATTCGATATTTCCAATCGTTCCCTTTGGAATAGAATTAGTTGGCAATCCGTCCAAAATGTAATGCAAAAAAGTATAGCCTGGTCTGGGGGCAGGGGGCGTAATATTCAGCCCATTTTCAACGTTGTAATAGAGAACCTCTGTTACTTCGCCAAAGTTTTTTAGCGTAGCGGTATACTCAATTCGCCGCCAGTTAGCAATCAAGGTGATTGGTTGGGTAATGACGGTGTCAAAATCAAAAGCAACGTCTGCTGTCACCCCGTCTACTAACTGCCGCCAATCGATCAATTCATAGCCGTTTCGTTGGAATACAGGTGCCACCGCCAAGCCGTTCACGGTGCTAGTGACGTAGGCAGGCAAAGTTTCGTCGTAGAGGAAAGAAACCGTCTGTTCTCGGTGCTCCTCTTGCACGCGGTAGTGAATGGTGAGTTCAAATTGATCTTCTAGCCGTACGGTGCAGCTTTTCTCTCCGCCGTTTCCTGCGCTAAAGCCGTGGATATGCTCGGTGCGTACCGAAAGTGATTGTACGGTGCCGTCTTCGTACGTTGCAGAGAATCCAAATTGGTTGAGTACGGCGGCAAACTCATCTACACTTGTCCCCACTACTACTGTAATGGGCTCATCGCCAAGATAGTCTGCCTCTACAATTTTGTCGGCAGGTATAACGGTATAGAGATAGGTACAAGTAACTTCGCCCCAGCGTGATTCACAGTGCACTTGGCAGGAATGCTCCCCAAGCTGAGTTGAGGTGAAGCCGTCCAGCATAGATAAAGAAAGGGGGATACTTTGATCCGAGCCGTCCGAGAAGATGACCAAAACGTATGCATTGGTGAGAGGCAGTTGTTCTCCGTATGCAATCTTTTCAGGTAGTCCGTGCAGGGTTGCACTCTTGACCGTTTGCGTGGCACTCACACTATAAGAAAAAGTTGCGCTGAGGCCTTGGTAGCGCACGGTTGCTGTAAATTTGCCTACCGATTGCGTGTTGAATCCGGACACCATGTCTGCAGATAGGGGAATTTCTTTCGTCGTGCCGTCGCTATAATGCAGAGCAAGCAAAGAGGACGTATCGTCAAAAGGCGCGCCAATCTGGTAGGTCTTTACCAAAGATTCCTGCACGGGCACGATACGGGTGAGGGATACCTCGGCGGTGCAAGCGGCAAGAATCAGAGTC
>JAFTOZ010000012.1 GCA_017463565.1 Clostridia bacterium
ATCGGCGGTGGAGACTGCCACCGAGGGAACCGCCACGCGCGGCAAATTGGCAATCACCGAGATCAACGGCGCAGATATAAACAATACTGCTTATCAGTATATTGAAATTTTGAATGCTTCCAATGTATCGGTAAATCTTGCCGAATATTATCTTTACCGTTACGGCGGAAGTAATAGCAGTGATAACTGGGATCAACTGCTTTTGCAGTATATGCTGGGTGACGTTGCAGGTGCCAGTCATAATCTGACGCGTGTAAATTTGGCGGACTATACCTCCGCAACGTTGGCTCCCGGTGAGGTTGCAATTTTGTGGTTGGATAACGCCAATACAACCTGTACCAAGGGGAGTGCCACTGCAACCGATATGAATCAAGATGACGTAATTGATGAAAAAGATTTCAGATTAAAATGGAGCATTGCCGACGGAATAAAAGTGATAGACGTTGCTTTTTCGCACAATGCAAAATTTTTCTGGTACACCACCGATCACACTGCAAACAGTGGCTTTTTGCCTTTGAGAGCGGGTGATTGCATTTTGCAATTGACGCACAAGAACGCGGTTTTTGAGGGCGTAAAAAACGAAAACGGTTTGGACGCGACCCCTGCAACCGATTCATATGATTTTCAATATGCGTGGTGGAATAGTAGTGCTAAGGTATGTGGTTCGGAAGGAGATTCAACAAAACCTGTTGATTTTTACGGTGCTGAAGCCTATGCGCGCCACAAGGCAGCCGATTGCAGTGCGATTTGGTATACCGAGATCAACAGCCCCGACGTGGTGCCAACGCAAAACGTTCAACACTATTATGATTATTTGGACGTTAGTGATTATTGTGCTGAGGTAGCAAGCCTTGGCACTTCGGTTGCGGAGCCTGCGGCGTGTGCAAGCTTTGTAAGCGGCAAGCTGAACGAAAACGGACGCTACGCAGTGGGCAACGGTCTAACGGCGTACGTGAACAAGGGCAATTCTGCCGCACCGCTTTACTTTGTAAATGACGGAACATCGGCTTCCGCTTCCGCAGGGAAGCTGGAGGTAGGTCAATTCGGTTACAAATCCGCGCAGATGATGGGGACGCAATCGCGCGTTGAAAACGACGGAACCTATTCGGTTCGTTTCGTGGCTTCGATCGACGAGGCTGATCTTGAAAAGGCGCAAAGGGCAGGCTTTGATCTCGTTGCCAACTACACCGACAAAAACGGCAAAACGGGTGTCAAGGTCATTCCCGCCTCCTGCACTGCCGTGTACGCCTCGGTTTACGGTAAGGGTGAGAACGGCACGGAGAAATACACCAAAGACGATCTTACCAACGGACACACCTACTTTTTAACCGTGACCGTGGAAAACATCTCGGTCGATACCTACGGGAAAATCGTGTTTAGCATTACGCCTTATATCGTGAATGAAAACGGCGTGAAGAACACGTTCTATACGGCGTACGCAACCTTTGAGGACGGCGTGCGCGATACGTCCGCAGACGGCACCGAGCCACTTTCCAAGGAGGAACAGATCTTGAACGGATTTACGGTGGCAACCCAAACCACCCCCACGCTGCACGAAATTGACGGCTTGCAGCCCACGGGCGAATACGAAGGGATCCAAGCGGTCTGGTTTGACGGCATGGATCAGAACGGCTCCAAAACCAAGGTGTTTGCTTACGTCGGTTTCCCCGAGGGGGCAAGTGAGAGCGCAAGGGTACCTGCCGTGGTGCTGTTGCACGGCGGCGGGGGTCACGCCTTCCTCTGCTGGGTAAAAATGTGGAACGACCGCGGATATGCCGCCATTGCGGTGGATACCACGGGCTATTTCCCCACGGCGGTCAACGCAGGTGCAACCGAAGCCTGCACCAATTGGAGCTACGGCATCCCCGCGTCTCTTGCCGAAACGGGCTACGTCAGTGCGCCCGATAAGGATAATATGGGCAACTCCACGGGGCTTGTGGATAACATGTGGATGTATCACGCCGTTGGTCAATCTATCCTTGCGGGCAATATCCTGCGCGCAGATGCACGCGTGGA
>JAFTOZ010000069.1 GCA_017463565.1 Clostridia bacterium
GGTGGTACTGCCTACGTTGGTAGACGCCGAGCGCGGTTTTGCTCCCACCAAATACAGCCGTTCTTTCCGTAGCCGTCTTATGCAAAGCACCCCCGAAGTCAAGGGGTACTACAGTATCATCAAAAACGAATTACTTTCCTATGCCAAAATGCGTAATGCCGAGGCGTGGGCAGGCGAAAGTTTTGCGCTTGGCCGTCGCACCTATGCGCGTATGGCATTCAGCGGCAAAACCCTTGCCGTCTATTTGGCACTCAAACCCGACGAGTTCAATCCCGACGTCTACCACCACCGTGACAAGGGCGCTACCAAAAAGTACGCGTCTACGCCTATGATGATGCGTGTGCGCTCTTCGCTGGGTCTGCGCCGTACTCTGTCTTTGATCGTAGCAATGGCATCTGACAATTCATTCGTCAAAAACGCCGCCTACGAGCCTGTGGACTTCCGTGCGGCCCTGCCGTATCGTACGGACGAGCAACTGTTGGATGCCCAACTCATCAAGGTTAACCTCAGCGTTACCTCTACGGTAGAGGCAGAAGTCAAGGCAGCCGAGCCTTCCTACCGTCAAATCGGATTGGTCAAAAAGGGTCAAATTGGTCGTATCACCGAGCGTGATATGGGTCGTATCAACAACCCCAAACCCTCCGACTTGTCTGCTAGCGAGCGCAAGCGTATCGTCCACGGCGCCAAGTTTGTGGTGGAGAGCTTTGGCGGTAGCTACCGTTTCGTGCTGACCGTATCCGGCGATAAGGTTCTATATACCAGTTCTCTCTACAAAACGCAAGCAGGTGCCATCAAAGCAGTAGACACCTTCAAAAACGCACTCAAAAAGGATACCGAGCCCACCTTCCACTCTACCGAAGAAGGACAAATTTTCTATGTGTTCCGCGGCTCGCGTAGCTATACCAGTCCCATGTACGATACCGCCCAACAGGCAGCCGATGCCTACGAACAAGTCAAACTTGCCTCAGACGTTGCCCTCATCGAGGTGGTATAACTACACCACAGTATCCCAAGAAAATCCCAGTAAATGTGCCAAATTGTTGGCGCATTCCACCAAAATAGCGGCGGTAGCGTAGGCACTTTTGCGGTCGTCTATGGCGATATATCCCTCTAATTCCGCAATGCGCAGGGTCACTTCCTTGGTTTCGTTGTGGCTGATCATGCTCTCAAAAGGGCGGCTGATTTCCTGCCACCAACGGTGCAATTCTTGGGTTAATATTTCAGCTTCTTGCATTTGATCCTCACCTATTAGGGTGAGGATTTTCTTTCCCTCTGCCTCTAGGTAGCCGAAGCTTTTTTGCACCGCCACCTGCTCCCCAATGCCAAGCGCCAATATCACCGCCAGTAACACAAGGGCAAGGATCGCCTTTTTCATGAGGCAATCTCGCCCTGCAAGGCAGATCCTTTCTTGGGTTGCAAATATGCGTTTTTCCCCGTCACCGCCAGCAAACTGACCTCTGCAGGTTTCAATCCTTTTTCCTTCAAAAAGTCCATCAGTTTTGCCTCGCTCACCCCTGCCAGTTGCAGATTCGTGTGTTCCACAACCCCCTCCATGATCACAGGATAACTCAACGCCACCTTTTCGCTTTCTATGCCTGCAGAACTGGGGGTCAGGGGAGTGGCTTCCGCCTTGGGCAACACGCTCAACTGCCCGTTGGTTTCAAGAATCGCATACGCCACGTCGTTGGGATCAAAATACCCTGCCGAGCGTAGAGCGTGCAACAGGTCCATCACGTTCATATCCAACTTTTTCAGCAGGCGCATATCCATACCGTTTGGCGTCATCACCAGCTTGGGCTTGCCGTTCAACAGGCGGTTGAAACGCAGACTTTTCCCTGCAACTTTGGTAATAAACAGGTGCAGGATAAACAGGGTAAAAATAGGAATCACGCCGTAGAGAAGGGGGACTTGCATCTCCGACATAGGCACGCAAGCCAACTCTGCGATAATCAGCGTAATGGCAAACTCAAAGGGTTGCAACTCCGACAGTTGCCGTTTGCCCATGAGTCGCATAATCACCAGCAACATCACGTAGACGATAATAGAACGCACAAATACAACTAGCATGCGTCTAGTATGCACGCCGTGTTTTGGATTATGTGGGCAAATACCCCCTCTCCCATAGATAGTGCGCCACTTGCAAGGCATTCACGGCGGCACCTTTTCGCAGGTTGTCCGCCACCACCCAAAGCAATAACTGGTTGAGGTTTGCTCCCTTGCGAATTCTACCTACCCACACGCCGTCCCGGCCTGCCGCAAGAATCGGCATAGGGTATCGCTTGCTGGTTGGATCGTCCCATAGCACCACGCCCTCTGCGCTACCCAATATCCCACGTACCTCGTCCACGTCTACCTGGGTTGCAAAGGTTGCCTCGATTGATACGCAATGACCCACCGTCACCGGCACACGCACGCAAGTCGCACTCACCGCAAGGTTTGGCGCCTCCAATATGCGCTTTGTTTCTCGTATCATCTTATGCTCCTCTTCGGTATAGCCGTCCGGGGTAAATACGTCTATCTGTGGCACCACGTTGCCACGGATAGGGTAGGGGATAGCGCTCGGCTCAATTCCTGTCGATAACTCGTGCAAAGCCTGGCGTCCCGCGCCACTTACTGCCTGATAAGTATGATAACTTACCGCTCGTAGGCCGTATCTTTTTGCCAGCGGTGACAGCGCCACCACCGCTTGAATGGTCGAGCAATTGGGGTTGGCAACAATCCCTTTGTGGTGGGTTGCGGCCTCTGGGTTGACCTCCCGCACCACCAGGGGCACCGTGGGATCTTGGCGAAAGCGGCTACTATTGTCTACGACCACCGCCCCTATCGATACCAAAAAGGGCGCGTATTCTGCCGCCACCGCACCGCCTGCCACCAAAAAGGCAAGGTCTGGCGGATTTTTCAAAAGAATTTCTTTGCTCAGGGCTTCCACTCTCACCGTTTTTCCCTCTCCAATGGAAAAGCAGTCGTGTTCCCTTTGCGCATACAGCCGCACCTTGCTCCCCTCAAAATAACGTGGCAATACCTCCAGGAGCGTTTTTCCTACCAATCCGGTTGCACCAATCACAGCAATTTTCATTTTCAAGCCTCCCACCTACGCTATGCAGACGGCGGTTTGCTTGTTCCTATCTCACGATGAAATGATATATTTGCTTGATTTATTACAAAATATCGTGTATGATAATACGAGCGAGTGCGAAAAACGCGCACGCACTAGGAGTTTACAGTATGTCAAAATTGTCCAGAGCAGATTTGATTGTCAAATTGCACGTTCGCAAGGACGAGCGCACCGTAGAGCCGGTTGAAACCGGCGGTCGCGTCCGTTACCTATTCAACCGTCTTGTTCAAAACCTCAAGCTGATCACCCCCGTCAACCTGATTTATGCGTTGATTTTCGGCTTGCCTTTGTTGTTTTCCGCTTTCATTTTGCCCCAACTTGCGTTGAACTACGCTATGGCAGGCAAGAGCTTTATCGGCAACTTTGGTATTGGTTTCCCCGGTGTGAGCGACAATCTCAACGAGAGTCTGCACGATCTTATGCGGATCTACCGCATTCTCATCTTCCCCTGCCTGATCCTTTCCATCTTCATTGCATTCGTAGGTCTTTCGGGTGTGTTCCACGTTTCCCGTGGTATCATGTGGCAGGAGAAGGTCAAAGTGAAGAGTTTCTTCCGTGGCATCAAGCAACTGTGGAAGCCCTTCATGATCATCGGTGCTATCGTTGCCGCCGCCGCTGCAGGTATCATGTACGGTATGGGTTGGCACGTAGAGCTTATGCTCACCGGTGCTGCCAACGCAGGTAGTTGGATTTTGTTCATTCTCCTTGCCATCATCGCATTTGGCGGTGTGATCTACCTCGGTTTCCTGTTGCCTACCGTGGCCTGCTACCGTTTCAACGCCAAGGAGTCTTTGGAGAATGCGGGTATCCTCATCGGTATCATGCCCCTGCCCAGTATCATCACCGCTTGCTTCGCAGTTGGTATTTTGTTCATTCCTATGGCAAACATGATGCTCAGCTTCGTGTTTATGACCATCTTTATGCTGTTTGGCTTTGTCTTCTACGGCATGCTCTTCACCAACTATTCGCAGTATTGCTTTGACGCATACATTCTGCCGCAAGTAGATCCCCACAATCCCGGCCGTCGCCGTGACGTGGTCATCAAAAAGAGCAAGGAAGGTCCTGCCGTTCGTGATACACGCGCCGGTGCCTCCGCCAAGGGTAGCAAGTCTGCTGCTCCCAAGCGTGCCGCCGACTACGGCACCTACCGTTCTTCCAACAAAAAGCGCAAGAAACGTAGATGAGTTACCAAAAGTTCAGCCAGTACTACGATCGACTGATGGAGGATTTTCCCTACCTGCGCTACGTCGATTTCATCGCACCCAAGCCCTTGACCAAGGGCTTGGATTTGTGTTGCGGTACTGGTCGTATGACGGCGCTTTTGGCAGAGCGTGGGGTCGTGATGCAGGGGTTGGATCTGTCGCAGGATATGCTCAACCAAGCCATCTCCACCACCCGCGCAAAGGGGCTATCCGTCATCTACCGTTGCGGAGATATGCGCTCTTTCGAGTTCACCTCTCCCTATGACCTCATCACGGTTGTGAGTGACGGGCTCAACTACGTAGCCCCTGCCGAGCTGGGCGCGCTCATTTCCCACGTTTCCTCTGCTCTCGTTTCGGGCGGTCAACTGGTTTTCGACGTTTCCACCCCCTACAAGTTGCAACGTGTGTTGGGAGACGCCCTCTACTACGAGGACTACGACGATCTTACCTATTTTTGGCAAAACACTCTGCACCCCGACACCTGTTCCGTAGACCTGTCCCTCACCTTTTTCGAGCGTAAGGGCACCCTCTACGAGCGGTTTGACGAGGAGCAAACGCAATATTGGCACGAATGGTCGCAAATCGAGGCGGCTTGCAGCGCAGCTGGCTTGCGCCTTGTTTCTCGGGTAGACGGTGACACCTTCGCCAAACCTAAATCCAGCACCTGCCGTTGGATCTGCAAGTGGATCAAAGCCTAGTTGTCAAATCAAAACCCAGATAGCAAATCAAAGTCTAGATTCACTCAAAGCCAGATAGTAGATCAAAGCCCAGATAGCAAATCAAAGCCCAGATAGCGAATCAAAGGCTAGAGTCACTCAAAGCTAGATAGCAAATCAAAACCCAGACAGCAAATCAAAACCCACCAAATCAAAGGCGAGAGTCACTCAAAGCTAGATAGTAAATCAAGCCCAGACAGTAAATCAAAGTCTAGATATCAAATAAATTTTCCCCCGGTGAGCAACGCTCATTCTACAAAGATAAAGGAGTCATTATGGACAGCATCGCAAAAGCATTAGTTTTCGACGGATTAGTCAAGGTCGCCGCGCTCGACACCACCGAGCTCGTCAAGCACGCCGCATCTATTCACCACACCTCTCCCGTAGCCACCGTTGCGTTGGGCAAGGTGTTGACCGTTGCCTCCTATATGGTCAACGAGTGCAAATCCGAGCACGACAAGATTTCTATGCAAATCACCTGTGACGGTCCTTTGGAGGGGCTGGTAGTTGCCGGCACCAACGGAACCGTTCGTGGCTACGTCCTCAATCCCGAGGCAGACGTACCTGCGCTTGGCAACGGCCGTCAAAACACCCGCAAAGCACTTGGCGGCGGCAAAATCCGCGTCGTCAAGGATTTGGGTCTCAAGGAGAGTTATTCCGGCACCAGCGAATTGGTAGACGGCTCTATCGACGAGGACTTCGCGTGGTATTTCACCTCCAGCGAGGGTCAACCCACCGCGCTTGCTCTTTCCGTCAACCTCGACGCCGACGGCAACGTCACCTCTGCAGGTGGCATCATCATCCAACCCATGCCCGGCTGTCCCGACCACATTTTGGTTATGCTCGAGGATA
>JAFTOZ010000070.1 GCA_017463565.1 Clostridia bacterium
AAAACCTCCCTCTGGATCAATGGAAGGGAAAAACTATCTTGATGTTCAGATCATGTTTAGGGAAGCAGGATTCACTAATATCCAATTGGAAGCCGTAGATGATTTGATCGTTGGTTGGCTACATGATGAAGGGGATGTAAAAGAGGTATCGATCGGTGGCAACACAAATTATTCATCTTGTAAATGGTATTCCACAAATACTCCAGTAATTATTAGATATCACGTATTCCCCAAGGACAGCGCTAACAATAATCAAAATGGTGGCAATCCGAACACTGGGAGCGGCAATGCTGGAAACGGTAATAACGAAACACAAGATGAAATATTAACAGTCGACAATTGTCCTGAACTAGCGTTCATCTTGTCTTTAAAACCAACATATCATCAATCGTACATAGATTCTGCACAGAAATATAAAGGTCGAACAATTCAATTTGACGGTTGTATTGTATATTTATCGCTTCACGAGAAATATACCACTAGATATGACATTCTTTTAAGTGCAGGAAACTATGACCCAGACAGCGGAATTGGTCCTATCTTTCATTTTGAAAATGTAAATGCTTATAACCTTGATCTGGATACTTTGTGGCTTGAAGATGAAATTTGGGTAGGCAGAAATGTTATCATCACTGCAACCGTAGATGAGTTTGATACTCGCTCCGAATTATTTTATTTAGATCCCATTTCAGTTGTTGGGCGATAATGTTTTAAATGGGAAAAAACTCAAAATAGCATCATATAAAAGACACCGCTATACAAAAAAACGTAGTCACTTGCTAGCGACTACGCTTTTTTATCTAATCTATTCCGCCAAGAACCGTGTAACGCGATCTACGTAGGCGGCAGGATCACTCACTTCCAGACCTGCCATCAAACAAGCATGATCGTAGAGGATATCCAACAGTTGTCCACACGCATCCTTGTCCGTTGCAAACAGACGGCATAGTTTTCCAAACACGGCGTGTTCTGCATTGAACTCCAGCACACGCTCTGCCTTGACACCGTTTGCGTTGGGCAATGCGTTCAATACACGCTCCATTTCCAAACTGATTTCTCCTGCGGCGGTCAAGCACACCGCATGTGTTTTGAGACGTTTTGTCAGTTTGATTTCCCCAACTTTCTCTGCCAAGTGTTCCTTCGCAAAGGCGAGCACCTCGTCATATCCCTCAGGTTTGTCTTCCTCGTCTGCCACGACGGCGGCAATAGACACAAACTCCTTTTCTTGGTAGTTTTGCAATACACGAATGGCAAACTCGTCGATATCTTGGTCAAAGCAAAGAATGTCATATCCCTTGTCGACCAGAGCCTCGGTTTGCGGCATTGCACGTACCGCTTCTTTGGTCTTGCCAACGCCGTAATAAATTTTGTCCTGTCCTTCCGGCATGGACTCCACGTATTCTGCAAGGGTGATTGGAGCGTCCCTTCCTACCGAATCAAATAGCAAAAGATCTTTCAATAAATCCTTCTCTAATCCCCAATCTGCATATACGCCATACCGCAACTGTAATCCAAACGCACGATAGAATCGCTCGTACTTTTCACGATCCTTTTTCAACAAAGCCAGCAATTCCTTTTGGATTTTTCCCTTGATATGTTCGGCAATGGCTTTGAGCTGATGGTTTTGCTGGATTGTTTCGCGCGAGATATTGAGTGGCAGATCACAATCTACCAAGCCACGTACAAAAGAAAAACAATCCGGCAACAAATCTGCGCATTTCTCGCTGATCATGACACCGCTTGTGTAGAGTTTCAATCCCTTCTCGTAACTCTTGCTGTAGTAGTCGTAAGGAGCCTTGGCAGGCACGAACAATAGCGCTTTGTAGTCAACCTTTCCCTCCACGCGAGCATGGATCGACAATAAAGGATCTTCTTGATCAAAGAAACTGCTACGGTAGAACTCGTTATAGTCCTCCTCACCAATCTCATTCTTATTTCGCACCCACAAAGGAGTCATAGAGTTGATCGTCTGCACTTCTACCCTGCTCTCTTCCTCACCGTAGACGGTAACAGGCATACGAATAGGATAGCGAATATAGTCGCTGTAGCGCTTGATAATACGGCGAAGCACATACTCCTCTACGTACTGGTCAAAGTTTTCTTCTTCGGTATTGTCCTTAAGCCACAGGGTGATTTCCGTTCCGTGGCCTTCCAATTCGGTCGGTTTGATTTCGTAGCCTTCGGTGCCATTGCTCAACCAAGCGTGCGCATTTTCCTCGCCGTACTTGCGCGAACGGACACGAACCTTTTTCGCTACCATAAATGCAGAGTAAAAGCCTACGCCAAACTGACCGATGATATCGATATCCTCGTGTTCGGCGGCATTTTTGAATTCTTGAGAGCCGGAGTGGGCAATCACACCCAAATGGCTGTCCAATTCGTCTGCGCTCATACCGATACCGTTGTCACGGATAATGATTGTGCGCGCCTCCTTGTCGGGGGTAATCTCGATAGCAAAACTCTCACGCGACAAGCCGCCTATATTTTGAGTCAAACTTTGATAGTACAGTTTGTCGATCGCGTCTGAACAGTTGCTAATAAGCTCGCGCAAAAATATCTCCTTGTTTGTATAGATGCTGTTAATCATAATATCCAGCACCTTTTGCGATTCCGTCTTAAATTTACGCATAATTTCCTCCTATCTATTTACTTTTTGCACGGATAGAACATATCCTGCAATTCCTTCAAGCATGCCTTGACCGAGCGACCTGCGCGCACCTTGGCAAAGGGATGTTTGCGCACAAAGCGTGCCCAGCGTAATTGTTTTGCCAAATTATTGCCTTGGAAAGACGATATCATATCAATCATCCTCTCTCGAATAGGCGTGTTTTGGCGGAAAGCACAGTTTTTCAAAAGAATCTCGATACCCTCATTTGGCGCATAGGTTATCTCCAACTCGTGCAAGGGATTATCGGCAGGCACACCGTTCACCTCAACTTGTGCCTCTACAATATCTGCAAAATCCAAGCGAAGCACTCTGGTTGCAGGAAGAACGGAACTATCACCACTACACGGATGAATCTTGAGGAACACCTCTTGTCCACACTCCTTTTGCTCAATCAACGTCGTAGTAAACACACCGCGTTGATACTCTTTACTCTCACCGTCATCTTCGTACCAGGAGAACTGACCGTTGCCATGATATACACGGAGCACCATAGGTTGATCGTTATCTACTGTCGTAGAGCCAGGCGCATAGGTAGGCACAATGCTACCTGCTTTTGCCAGTACGGGAATACTATCCAACCCACGGCACATACGCACCGTACGTCCACCTTCGTAGATATCCCCCGTGAACCAATCGGTATAGGTGCCCTCAGGGAGCCAGACGTCCACGTAGGCACGTTGTGTGCGATGGTTGATCGGTCTTGTGATAGGTGCTACAATCAGTTGATCACCAAAGTAATACTCGTTGGGCACG
Source organism: Clostridia bacterium (assembly GCA_017463565.1). Lineage (GTDB taxonomy): Bacteria > Bacillota > Clostridia > Christensenellales > CAG-1252 > RUG14300. Next base: position 3,422 of record JAFTOZ010000070.1, read on the forward strand.
GCATACGCCATCTTTTCCTCGGGATGACGATAGTACATTGGTTCACACAATGCAATTCCTTGGCTGTGCGATTGGTATGCCGCAGAATAAATATAGGGAATCAGACGGTGGCGCAAGCGCAGGGTATCCGTTACGATACGAGCCATGTGCGGTGCGCACTTCCACGGCTCCTTTCCCATAAATTCGTTGCTCGAAGAGTGCAGGCGGTTGATGGGCGAAAATACGCCAAACTGCACCCAACGCAAATACAACTGATCGTCCTTTCCGTAGTCACGGTGACCGCCAATATCGTGGCTCCACCAAGTATATCCAACGTTTGCAGCGGTGGAAGTGAAATAGGGTTGAAATTTCAGGCAAGGCCAGTTGATCGCGGCATCACCCGAAAAGCCCAACGGATAGCGGTGGGAGCCAGGACCTGCGTAGCGAGACAAGATCAGGGGGCGCTTGTCTGCGCGGTCGGAGTCCAAATAGTGGTAGTGATTCAACGCCCACAGGGGATCCAGTCCTTTCACATCCGAATGGGTGCCCTGCTGCCAATCTAACCACCAAAAATCCACGCCCTCTGCCTCGTAGGGGTGGTGCAATACGTCAAAATAGGCGTGCAGATATCTTTCGTCACCAAAACGCAAGGGCACGTATTTACCGTTTGGCTCCTGCCCCACCGCGCGGCACATATCCTCATACTGCACCTCAAAAGAACGCAAACCGTTTGATGGGTGCACGTTGAGCGTGATATGGTAGCCACGCGCCTTCAAATTATCCAGGAATGCGCGATAATCGGGGAACAACTCGGTGTTCCAAGTATAGCCCGTCCAACCGGGCATTACCAAACACATCAGTTTGTCTGCCAAATTCTTGCTAGGCGTAGGTTTAGCAGACGGTCCAAACCGACGAAGCACGTCCACCCAATGCCAATCCATATCAATGGTTGCCACGGTCAAGGGGATTTCTTCCCTTTCAAACTTGTCCATCAAAGCCAGGTATTCCTCTTGAGAATAGGCCTTATACCGACTCCACCAGTTACCCAACACGTAGCGTGGTATCAAAGGAACTTGTCCTGTGATGGCGTAGAAATCCTGCATACAGCCGCGGAAATTATGGCCGTAAGCAAAGCAATACGTAACCGTCGATCCCTTTTCTCTCGGCAACACCTTGTCCTCTTTCAGCAACAGACTGTCGTCGTACATCACGCCTGCACCGCCTCTGCCGACAATGCCACGGCCAACTGAAATGGCACCGTTCGTATTGTCCAACGTGCGTGCAGTACCGCCAAGATTGCCACGGCGGTAGCTCACGGGTTTACCTTGGTAGTAAACTTCTTGAATACGTCCGCCAGGAGAAATCACCCACTCTGCTTTTTCCGTTTTTATGCGAACGTTTGCTCCCTTCTTTTCCCAACTAAAGGCCACCTCACCAAGATCACGGTACCACACTTGTTGCGTTGGAAGGTCCGTCCATTGTCCGCGTTCGATACGTACGAGCGAAGGGGTAAGCACACTGATCCGCAGTGCGCCAACGTTAATCGTGTTTTTGGGATTGGCAGGTGCGACATCAATACAAAACCGTTTCATAGTTCCTCCTTATGCCTGATTTTCCTCGGGGAAAAGCTTTTCTTGGATGAGACGGCGAAGCACATCTATGCCCTGTCCGGTACGCGCAGATACCACCACGCTATCCGTCAACTTAGGCAAATCTTCAGCCGTACCCTTATCGCATTTGTTATAGACGGTGATGATCGGCGCATTTGCTCCAATCTCGCCGAGCACGTCCAAAACCACCTCGTATTGCTCAACCAAATGAGGATCAGACGCATCCACCACGTGCAAAAGCAAATCCGCATAGCGTGCCTCGTCAAGAGTAGACTTAAAAGCTTCGACAAACTCGTGCGGCAATCTGCGAATAAAACCAACTGTATCGGTAAGCATATAGCGCTTGCCCTCGTCCCAGACAGTGCGCGATACCGAATCTAGGGTGGCAAACAGTTTGTCTTCTTCCAGCACGCCTGCTTTCGTCACGTAGTTCATCAAGGTGCTCTTACCTGCGTTGGTGTAACCAACGATCACCACGTTTTTCATACCACCTGCCTGCCGTGTTTGACGGCGCTCGTCACGGTTCAGTTTGAGTTTTTCCAACTTCTCCTTGAGCGCCACAATCTGACGGCGAATAGCACGGCGATCCGTCTCTGCCTTCGTTTCACCTGCACCGCCCATAGCGTGCAAGCCGCCGCGCTGTCTGGACATACCTTCGTTTTGACCGGTTACCATCTGCAACCGATGCTGCAACATAGCCAACTCTACCTGCATCTTGCCCTCGTTTGTGGTGGCATGCTTGGCAAAGATGTCCAAAATCAGAGTGGTACGGTCCAGGATCCTGCGCCCAAGAGCAGCCTCGAGGTTGCGGTATTGCACCCCAGACAGTCTTTGGTCGAACAACACCGTAGAAATATGCCCAACCTGGCATTTCATAGCCAACTCCTGTACCTTACCGCTACCCACCATGGTTGCACGGTCGGGCGTGGAACGTTTTTGCACCACACGGTCGATCGTTTCATATCCCATCGTCTTGGCAAGAGCGGCCAACTCGTCTAGCGAGGCTTGTACGTCTGCATCATCCGATACGTGAACCAGCAAGGTACGTCGACCGTTATCCTCGGCACTGGCGCGTACCACCGTACTGTCGGCATATTCGATACGGGCCATCAAATCCTCATCCTTGAAACACTTGCCACGGATATAGACCTTCTCTACTCCCTGCGGATTG
>JAFTOZ010000071.1 GCA_017463565.1 Clostridia bacterium
CACGGTGGGAAGCATCAAGCCGTTCTCAACGGCAGACCAATCGGCAAAGCTCTTTGCGGTGATCGTTGCCTCTGCGGCAGTTCCCGTCAAGGCGCTTGCCTCAACCATAGCGGAGGTGGATTCTGCTACAATACTACCGTCGTACTGTTTCTTTTCAGCGTCCTGCGTTTCTGCGGTGTAAACGTCTGCAAGAGGACCTCTCAGGATCCAAGCACTGGCAAGCACGGGCTTATCCGAGGTGTAAAGAACGTTGGTGGTCTTTACCATGGCACAACCGTTGTTGTATCTGGTAGCGCCAACGAACGAGCCGTAGGTCAAGCCGCTTCTCGTGCCTGCGGCAGTTGCATCGGTGATCTGGTAAGTGCAAGAGGAAACAGAGTTGATGATCTCAAGCGTATAGTTTACAGCGGCGTAGCAGCCAACAAAGCCGCCCACCAGGGTAACCGCTCCGGCAGGGGCGCTTCCCTGAAAGGTTGCGTAGGACGAGCAGTTTGTAAGGGCAACGGGTTTTGTGGTTTTGATCGTTCCTACCAAGCCGACTACGACCATATATCCGTCTGCTTTCGTGGGATTGATTTCAATGCTACCTGCAAACACCGTGTTGGTCATCGACAGCTTCGGAGCAGAACCACCCCAAGGCATACCGCCAACCAAGCCGCCGATACCGTCGGCAGCACCTGTTTCCGCAGTGTTTTTGATACGTGCGTCTACGTAAACGTTATCAACCGTCAGGTTTGCGCTACCGGTGATCACGCCGTAAAGGAAGCCGTGTCCTTCTCCATTGGAGCTTTCGGAATAGCAGTTTTCAAAGCGCACGTTTTTGATCACGGCAGGGTCGTTGCTCAGGCTACCGAAAATTCCCGAGTACTGTGCCTTGTCGGACACCTGATAGATACCCTTTACGGTATGATCCTGACCGTCAAAGGTCAACGCCTGTCTTTCCTCGATCTGAGGCCAGACGTTTGCGGGTGCTTCGGTAAAGTTGTTTGCATCCCAACCGGGGTTGAGGTCGATGTCAGCCGTCAGCTTAATGGTATCGCCCTTGAATGCGCGCTTGTTTTCGCTCATCAGCTTAGCAACGCCAAGGAGCTTTGCGGCGGTGTCGATCTCAAAGGTAGCGGCGGTTGCGTTTGCGGTGTCACCGTCATACCAAGAGGTATCGGGGGTAATTGCGGTGTTGGCAGTTGTGTCTGCCGCGATCGTGATCGCGAAGCAAGGCAAGATGGAAACCAGCATTGCCGCGATAATGACTAAACTGATTAATTTTTTCATTGTTTTTCCTTTCTGCAACCTTGGTTGCATGAGTGGGGTGTAATTTGCTTTCAGGCTCCCTTGTATAAAGGGAGCTGAAAGAACTCATTTGCATGTGCGCTGTAACCGATCGCTTTTACGCGTTCCAGCTCCAGATATCGCCTGCGGCATCGCTTCCGAAATCAAAAGCGGTAGCGGATGCGGTTAAGGAAGTAACGATGACGTCCTCGCTCGAAAGCTCGATCAATTCTACCGTGGGATTCAGATAGGTTTTCATATTCATTGCCTCCTTTTATTAGTTCAGTGCGTCCTGCGGAGCAGTTACGGTAAACACTTCGGGTGCGCCGTAAACGGTGGTCGTTCCGGATACGTAGTAGGTGGTTACTTTAAGGGTAATATCGCCTGCATTCGCGGGTGCGCCCGTAATTGCCAGAGCAAAAATGTAGTCGCCTCCGAGTTCTTCTGCGGTATAATCTACCAAGCCGGTGTCGGTGTTACCCGTAACAGCCTCGTAAACGGTGTTGGTGCTGTAATTCTTGGTCAATCTGGTGTCGCCGTAGGTTGCAGTGATGACAAAGCCAACCTTGTCCACGGTTATGTCCGTGGGAACGTCCACGGTTGCAACCAGACGAAAATCAAACTTGTTATCAACTGCCTCCTTTGCCTGATAGCCGTGCAGAACAGTTGCGGCACCCTCAACATCGGTTTTCACAACACCGGGAACGTTTACAACCAACGCTCTGGGAAGAACTTTGCCCATGGTGGTTGCGGTCCAC
>JAFTOZ010000013.1 GCA_017463565.1 Clostridia bacterium
CAAGCAGGTGTGTTGGCAGGCGACGTGAAAGACGTGCTGTTGCTAGACGTAACGCCTCTTTCCTTGGGTATCGAGACCATGGGCGGCGTGTTCACACGTTTGATCGACCGCAATACCACCATTCCTACCAGGAAGACCCAAGTGTTCTCGACTGCTGCGGATAACCAACCCGGCGTAGAGATCCACGTACTGCAAGGCGAGCGTGAGTTTGCAAGAGATAACAAGACCCTGGGCCGCTTTACCTTGGACGGTATTCCTCCTGCGCCTCGTGGTGTACCTCAAAGTGAGGTTACCTTTGATATCGACGCAAACGGTATCGTGAACGTCAAGGCAAAGGATAAGGGCACCAACCGTGAGCAATCGGTGACGATCACCGCTTCTACCAACTTGAGCGAGTCGGATATCGACAAGGCTGTGCGTGAGGCAGAGAAATATGCAGAGGAAGACAAGAAGCGCCGTGAGTTGGTGGACCTGAAGAACACCAGCGAAAACACCATCTACGCCGCAGAAAAGGCGGTGCGCGAGGGTGGCGAGGCCATCAGCGAGGATGAGCGCAAGACTGTTGAGGAGGCGGCAAGCAAGGCCCGTGCAAGCTTGGATACCGATAATATCGATACCTTGAAGGCAGCTATGGACGAGTTCAACAATGCTGTTCAACCCATCTTCACCAAGCTCTATCAACAGGCACAGGCTGCACAACAGGCTGCAGGCGCTGACGATCACGGTGACGTGCACGGAGACGGAGACGTTGAGTAAGAAATTCCTATTTGGAATATAGAATGATATGTGCAAGGCGCCGCCTTGCACATCCCTTTATGGGGAGGTATGAACGGTGGCTGATTTTAACTACTATGAAATATTGGGCGTGACGAAAGACGCCTCGGCCGACGAGATCAAATCGGCTTATCGCAAAAAAGCGATGCAATATCATCCCGACCGCTTTAGCACGAAGCCCGAGGCAGAGCGCAAAGAAGCGGAGGAGACCTTTAAGAAAATTAACCACGCCTACCAAGTGTTGTCTGATCCGCAGAAGAAGGCTGCCTACGACCAATACGGTTCGGAGGACGGTCCTCAATTCTCGGGCGGCGGCTTCAGTGGGGGCGGTGGCTTTGGCTTTGACGATATTTTCTCGAATATCTTCAGCCAGTTTGGCGGTCGTCGTGAGTCGAACGCCAATTCGCCTCGCCGTGGTGACGATATCCAAATCCGCGTGACGATTGAGTTTATGGAGAGCGTGCGCGGTGTGCAACGAGATTTGAAATTCCGCAGGAGAGAGACCTGCACGAGTTGTAAGGGTACGGGCGCAAAGAATCCCTCCAGCGTACGTACTTGCTCGCGTTGTAAGGGTAGCGGTACCATTCGCACCACCACCAATAGCATTTTTATGCAGATGGTGCAGGACGTGCAATGTCCCGACTGTCGCGGTAAGGGTAAGATTGTGACCGAGCCCTGTGCGGATTGTCAAGGTAAGGGTGTGGTGCACAACATGCGTACCGTACACGCCAAGATTCCCGCAGGTATCAGCGATAACCAATCCATTGCCTACCAAGGAGACGGCGATTGCGGTTTGAACGGCGGCGTGGCAGGCAATCTGATCGTGGTGGTGAACGTAAAGCCGCATGCTTTGTATCAACGTCGCAATAACGACCTGTTGTTTGAGATGCCCATTTCTTACGTGACGGCTACGTTGGGCGGTGAGGTAGAGGTACCCACTCCTTATGGCGTTACTAAGTATAAGATTCCCGAAGGCACCCAAACGGGAGCGGTGTTTAAGCTGAAAGGCAAGGGTATGAAGAGCGTGAACCGCGATTTGTACGGAGATATCTACTTCACCGCAAAAGTGGTGACCCCCACCAAGTTGACGAGGGCACAACGTGATGCCTTGGCGGCTTTTGCGGCAAGTCTGGCTCCCTCGCAAGAGGAGAGTATTAAGAAGTTTGCCGATTTGAGCAAAAAGGAATAGGCTATGAGTTATGCAATTACCGTATTGACAACGAGCGCAGGCGCTGACTACGTGAGCGCGTATCTGTTTGCGTTGGGCGCCGACGGCGTGACGGTTGAGGACCCGGAGGAAATCCGCAATGCTCTCTGCGGTAGACCGGATATCTATTGGGATTACCGTGACGAAGTGGCGGTGAGTTCGCTTGGAAATACTGCGAAAGTGATTGGCAGTTTTATTGAAAAACCTGCCGATTCTACGGTAGACAGTTTGAAAGATCTGCTATCGGGGCTTGCAAAGAGTACGGATGAGGACTTGGGCAGTCTACATATCGAACTCGTGGAGCGCGTGGACAGCGATTGGTATAGCGAGTGGAAAAAGTATTATCAACCCGTGCAAGTGGGGGATATCGTGATCGTGCCTGCTTGGCAGGACGCCCCTGAAGCGCCGACCGTTGTGAAAATCAATCCTTGCAACGCCTTTGGATCGGGAGAGCACGAGAGCACGCAAATGTGCCTATCTTTGATGCAGAAAATCGACCTCAAAGGAAAGCAAGTGATTGACGTAGGTTGCGGTTCGGGTATATTGGGCATTGCCGCAATTAAGCGTGGCGCAGAGTTTGCATATTTTTCGGATATCGACGGCGACGCTATGAACAATATGCGCGAAAATGCCAAGATCAACGAGATTGAGACCTTTGACGCGCGTACCGAGCCTTTGCTTGCTAACTGTCCATATCAAGCAGACGTTATGTTTGCCAATTTGACTGCCGATCTACTGCTGATGCTTTCGCCTGAGGTGTTGGCGCACCTGCCAAACGGTGCGTATATGATTATCTCGGGTATCATTGCCGAACGTGAGGAGGAGGTTTTGAGCGCCTACAAGGCGTTGGGACTTACTGACTTATTGGGCATTGAGATGAGCGATTGGCGCGCGCATTTGTTGAGGAGATAGCATGGAACTACGCCGCTTTTACATAAAGCCCGAGGATCGTGTGGGTGATGAAATCACAATCCGTGGAGAGGAATTTCGCCATATGACGGGCGTGCTCCGTTTCCGTGTGGGGTATCAGGCTATCGTTTGCGACGGTAGCGGACGTGATTTGTACTGCCACGTTGTCGATATAGACAAGCACCGCGCTCTACTTTGCGTTGACCGTGAGGACGTGAATGAGATTGAATTGAGCTATCCTCTTTGGCTTTGCATGGGCAATATCAAGCCCGACCGCTTGGAGATGGCGGTGCAAAAGGCGGTGGAGATAGGTGTGAGCGATATCGTGGTGTTTGAAAGCACCTACACGAGCGAAAAGGGTTTGCGGCTTGATCGCATTGAGCGAATCGTGTTGGAGGCCTGCAAGCAATGCGGCAGAGCAACGCTACCAATCGTGCATCCACTTTGTGCGTTTGCGGATATGCTGGATCAACTTACTTTGCCTGCGATGATTGCCTATGAAAAAGAGGACACCGTGAGTATGCAGAAGGCTTTGCAAGAGCATTTCTCAAAGGAATGCGGTCTAGCGGTAATCATTGGGTCGGAAGGCGGATTTACCAAGGACGAGGTGGCTCTTGCGGAAGAAAAAGGGTGTACGAGTTACAGCCTTGGAATGAGGATATTGCGTGCGGAAACCGCAGCAATCGTAAGCCTTGGAAACGTGGTGTTTTATACGGAGGAATAGATGAAGATTGCCATCATAAATTTGGGTTGTAAGGTGAATCAATGCGAGTGTGACTCCATTGCTGCCAGAATGATGTCCTACGGCTACGAGGTGGTGCAGGAGTTTGTGCCTGCGGACGTATACGTGATCAATACTTGCGCCGTAACGCAAGAGGCGGAGAAAAAGTCTCGCCAATGCGTAGCAAGAGTGCGCAAGTATAATCCCGACGCAAAGGTATACGTGATTGGTTGTGCCTCTCAGAAGAATCCTGAGCAATTTGCCAATAAAGGCGTGACCTATATTGGCGGTTGCGGCAACAAACAAGCGGTTTGTGAGTTGGGGGAGGGTGTGCACGTTGAGCCCCTGCCTACCACCTTTGAAACGCTGGATTTTGGCAAGGGTACCCACGCAAGAGAGTGTGTGAAAATTCAGGACGGATGCAACAACTTCTGCAGTTACTGTATCGTACCGTACCTGCGAGGCCGAGCAAGATCGCGCTCTATCGACGATATTCTTTGTGAGTGCAGATTGCGTGCACTGACCGCACACGAAATCGTGTTGACCGGTATCAATGTGTCTGCCTACGGCAAGGATATTGGTTCGAGTTTGGTGGAGTTGGTGCGTGCCCTAAAGGGTATCCCTGTCCGTTTCCGCTTTGGAAGCTTGGAGGCAGGTGTGATCGAGCCAAAGTTGCTGCGTGCTATGAAGGACGGCGGTCATTTCTGTCCGCACTTCCACCTGAGTCTGCAATCGGGCTCGGACGAGGTGTTGAGGGCAATGAACAGACACTATACCGCCAAAGAGTTTGCCGGAAAAGTAGCGCTGATTCGCGATTATTTCCCCTTGGCTGCCATCACAACTGACGTGATCGTGGGATTTGCAACCGAAACCAAAGAGCAGTTTGAGGAAAGTTTGGCTTTCGTGGAGAGTATGGGATTTGCAGGAATCCACGTATTCCCCTATAGCCGTCGCCAGGGCACCAAGGCTTATTCATTAGCGCCGATCCCCGCTGATGAAATAAATGAGCGCGTGGCAAGAATGACAAAGGTCAAAGAGGCCTCGGCAAAAGCCTTTATTCACAGTTTTATCGGCTATGAGTTAGAGGTGGTGACCGAGACCGCAGACGGTATGTATATGCAAGGTCATACCGAGAACTATATCAAAATCTATTTGCCTTCTGCGGAGACTTGCAAGGTGAATCAAAAATATCGCGTAAGATGCTTGGCTCCCTATCAGGACGGAATGTTGGCGGAGCGCATTTAGGAGGAATTATGTGTATTTTCTGTGAGATCGTAAAGGGCAATATTCCCTCGAAAAAAGTATATGAAGATGAATCGATGATCATCATCGAGGACTTGCACCCCCAAGCACCCGTCCATTTGTTGCTGATTCCCCGTGAGCACTTCAAAGACGTGACCGAAATGAGCGAAGAGCAGGGCGCAACTCTTGGAAAGTGCCTGGCAAAATTGGGTTCGTTGGCAGATTCGCTGGGCCTTGCGGACGGCTTTCGCCTGGTGAGCAACAAGGGCGAAAACGGCTGTCAGTCGGTAGGACATTTGCACGTGCATATTTTGGGCGGCAACAAGCTAAGCGAGCAGATGGCATAGGGAATAGAGCGAAATATAGAAATATCAAAAATGATAAGTAGTAAAATGACAAAAAAAAGAGCAGGCTTGTTGCCTGCTCTTTTGTGGCTTAGTCGCGAGAATTCTTTCTCTTGCGAGCAGCCTCTTGCTTCTTCTTACGTTTCACGCTCGGTTTTTCGTAAGCCTCTTTGCGCTTGATATCACCGATGATACCTTCCTTGGTGCATTGACGCTTGAAGCGCTTGATAGCACTGTCCAAAGATTCGTTATCGCGTACTTTTACGACTGACATTGATTTCACCTACCTTTCGCAAACCGATTGATGGTAATACTATAGTATGAATCGCCATATTTGTCAACTTTTTGCGATCAATTTTTGCGACAAAATTTAATTCTTTTTGAAGGGACGGAAGTCTGCCTCGTCGATGATTTCTTCGCTGGTGAAAGTGTTGACACAGGCAGCGCCACGCTGAATAATGTCTTTGCCAAACCGCGCACGAATATTGTCTACTGACAAGTCTGCGTTGGTGGTCTTTTGGTGGTCGGTCTCGTCGAAAAGGTTGAGTTGCACGCTTTCGTTTGCCCCCATTAGGTGCCCTACACCTACGGTGATCGAGCGGAGTGGCGCCCTATGATGCTCCTGCCATAGAGCAAGAATCATTTCCATACAACTGGAGATGATTTCGGTGGCAGAGCCGATGGGGGAGTCCAGGCGCATACTGCCTCCAAAGGGCAAAAACTCGCGCGTTTTGGCAGATACGTAGACGTTTAATGCACGAAGTCCATACCCACGCAGCCTTGTTGCTACGTTGTCGGCAAGGACTGTGATCAAGGATAGAATTTCCTCCTCCTTGGTGATATCGATTGGGGTAGTGGTACCGTTTGAAATACTTTCGGGAATCACGTGGTCTACGTAGCGCAAAACCTCTTCGTCCTCGATACCGTTTGCCGCATTCCATAGTTTGATACCGTTCACGCCTAGTTTGCGCCGGAGCACCTCTTGGGGCATTCTGGCGAGGTCTCCGATGGTGAGAACGCCAAGGGCGCGCAAGGTTTGGGCGGTGCGCCTACCGACCATAATCATATCGCTGACAGGGAGCCCCCATACGATATCGCGGAAATTATCACGTGAAAAAACGGTGGTGGCATCCGGCTTCTTGTAGTCGGAGCCAAGCTTGGCAAGGACCTTGGTAAAGGATACGCCCACGGAGACGGTGAGGCCGAGTCCTTGCTTGACACGCGAGCGGATTTGGTTGGCGATTTCTTCGCCCGAGCCAAATAGCCTTGATGAGCCGGTGACGTCTAACCAACATTCGTCCATACCAAAGCACTCCACGCGGTCGGTATATTGGGTGTATAAGTCGAACAATGCACGCGAATAGCGGCCGTAAAGAGCAAAGTCGGGTTGGACGAGAATCAGGTTGGGACATTTGGAAAGTGCTTGGTAGACGGTATCTCCCGTTTTGATATCGTAGCGCTTGGCCTCGTAACTTTTGGCTAAAATAATCCCCTTTCGGCGGGTGGGGTCGCCACAAACGGCCATAGGTTTGCCGCGAAGGGCAGGGTCCTTGGCGCACTCGCAAGATGCGTAGAAATTGTTGGCATCTACGTGAAGAATCGTTTTGTCCGAACTCGATTGACTCATACGTACATTATAACATATATTTGCTTGGAATATTGCGTAATAATAAAATTTGTGGTATAATATTTTTGAAGGAGTCCGTATGATCAAAAAGGCGATAATTCCAGTTGCCGGTCGGGGCACGCGGATGCTGCGTGTGACGAACGGAAAGTCAAAAGAAATGCTCCCTGTTGGGGGTAGACCTGCTCTATCTTGGATTGTAGAGGAGGCGGTTTTGGCCGGCATTGAGGAAATATTGCTTGTGACGAGTAGGGACAAAAAGGAGATTCCTCTCTATTTCTCCAACGTAGAGGATCCAAAAACATATGACCGGGGATATACCTATCCGTATGATTGTCGCGGGAAGAGGGTGCAAATTGGATACTTGTACCAGGAACGTGCACTGGGTAGCGGAAACGCCGTGTCGTGTGGCGAAGAATTTGCGGCAGGCGAGGCCGTTGCGGTGCTTTTTGGCGACGACGTTATGGTATCCGACGTGCCGGTTACTGCGCAGCTCAACGAGGTTTATCTGCGCAACCGTGTGGCGGTGGTTGGCGTTCAGACTATGCCTGAGGAAGTAGTGAGAAGTTGTGCCTCTGTCATTCCTTCGGACGGAGAGTGGGTGTCTGCTATCGTAGAGAAGCCTACCGGAGAATTGACCTCACATCTGGCATCCCTTGGGCGGTTTGTAGCCTCTCCAGAGGTGTTTGTAGCGCTTCGTGAGCAAGAGACGAGAAACGGTGAGATTTGGCTGACAGACGCCTTGAATATATTGGCAAAGAAAGGCAAAGTGTGCTACTGCAACTTTGAGGGCATACGCTATGACGTAGGCAGTCCCGATGGGTACCAGCGGGCAATAAGCGAACTAAATTCGCACGGATACGATAGTTAGCCCAGGTTTGACACACAATAAGATTGAGGTGTGCTATGAATTTTAACAATTATGAATTTGCTATCAAAATCGGCATTAACTACGCCGTACAACTGGCCGCAAGAACAGGCGGTGAGCTAACGCCTGACCATTTGTTGGCAGGGTTATGTAAGTATCGCAACCGCGTGCAGATGCTCCTTGCGGAGTACGGCATTACCCTCTACAAGATTGAGAGTGGACTGCGCACTCGTTTTAGCCCCACGGGACTTGCTACCGTGACCCCCGAGACGGAGGCGATTTTGGTGAAAGCAAACGAGCTTGCAAAATTGTACAACCGTGGTTACGTGAACGAGCTGTGTCTGTTCGTAGCTATTTTGCACCGTCCCTCCCACGCAACCAAGCTGATGCACGATAACGGCTTGGAACCCGATGAGTTGTATCAAATGCTCATGGAGGGCCTCAGCGGCAATAAGTACGTGAACCAACCCCGCCCCCAAGAGGATAGTTTGGGTCAATCGGAGCGCATGCGGTTCCGATTTGAAGTGCCCTCGGAGGAGGAAAGTGAGCCCCAGCGTCCAATAACACAAAATCGGTATGAAATGCCTCGTGATGAGGAAGAAGAGGAAGACACCGCCACCGAGGAAGAGTCTTTGGGCCGCTTTGGCGTAGATTTGACTGAGAAGGCAAAGAAGGGCAAGTTGGACCCTGTGATTGGACGTACGCAGGAGATTGAACGTGTGATTCAAATTCTCTCCAGACGTACCAAGAATAACCCCGTGCTGATCGGTGAACCCGGCGTGGGCAAGACCGCCGTCGTAGAGGGGTTGGCGCAAGCCATTGTGGACGGCAGAGTGCCGGAAAACCTGAAGAGAATGCATATCTTCTCGTTGGATATGGGCAGTTTGCTTGCAGGTACCAAATACCGTGGAGAGTTTGAGGAAAGGCTGAAAAATGCGGTAGACGCGGTGCAAAAGGCAGGTAATATTATAATGTTTATCGACGAGATTCACAATATTATCTCCGCAGGATCCACAGAGGGCGGCAGTATGGACGCTGCTAATATTTTGAAACCCATGCTTGCACGCGGAGAATTGCAGACCATAGGTGCAACAACGATCGACGAGTATCGCAAGTATATCGAAAAGGATTCTGCCCTGGAGCGCCGTTTCCAACCTGTGATGGTGGATCCGCCGTCGGTAGAGAATACCATTTTGATTTTGTACGGTCTGCGTGACAGATACGAAACCCACCACCGTGTGCGCATTTCTGATGCGGCAATCTCGGCGGCGGCAATTCTTTCGGACCGCTATATCACCGATCGATTCCTGCCAGATAAGGCAATTGATTTGATTGACGAGGCTGCTTCTCGCAAGAGAATGCGTTGCTACACCCAGCCGGAGGAGATCTCGCGGCTTGAGGAGCAGATCGTTGAGTTGCAAAAGCAGATTGAGCGTGCCGAGGGGGCAGAGGAGTATAACCGTTGTTTGGAACTGAAGCGGAAGAGAGACGAGCTCAAGGAGCAACAACTGGCGGTAAAGCAACGCTGGAGTAGCCAGATTGCATCCGGGTCGCTAGAAGTGACGGAGGAGGATATTGCGGAGATTGTGAGCGATTGGACCAAGATCCCCGTGACGAAACTCAATGAGGAAGAAGCAAAGAAGCTGCTTGCGCTCGAGGAAACCTTGCACAAGAGAGTGATTGGACAAGAGGACGCGGTGAAAACCATCGCACAGGCGGTGCGGAGAGCCAGAGCAGGTCTCAAGGATAATAACCGTCCCATCGGCTCCTTTATGTTCTTGGGCCCAACCGGCGTAGGTAAAACCGAGCTGAGCAAAGCCCTTGCCGAGGCTATGTTTGGGGACGAAAATATGATGATTCGCTTTGATATGAGCGAATATATGGAAAAGTTGAACGTGAGCAGATTGACCGGCTCTGCGCCCGGCTACGTGGGCTATGAGGAAGGAGGTCAGTTGACCGAGAAAGTGCGCCGCAAACCGTATAGCGTGATTTTGTTTGACGAGATTGAGAAGGCACACCCCGATATCTTCAATTTGTTATTGCAGATTATGGACGACGGCAGATTGACGGATAGCCACGGCAGAACGGTCAGTTTTAAAAACTGCATTATCATCATGACCAGTAATATCGGTGCAAGCGAAATCAGCCGCAAAACCGGGCTTGGCTTTGCAGGCGGTCAAGATGAGAAAGATCGCTTGAAGGAAAGGCAGATTGAGGCATTGAAGCGCACGATGAAGCCCGAATTTATCAACAGACTCGACGAAGTGGTGATATTTAGCACCCTTAGCAAGGCGGATATCACGAAGATAGCAGACGTTATGTTGGTGAACCTTGCCAGAAAACTGTCCGAGAGGGATATTGCGCTGAAGGTATCGCAGAAAGCAAAAGCTTATATTGTGGATCAAGGCACCAACGAGGAATACGGCGCAAGACCTCTGAAGAGAGCAATCCGCTCCCTTGTTGAGGACGCTTTGTCCGAGAGAATCCTGTCGGGCGAGATCAAGCGTGGCAATACCGTGTGGATAGATAAAGGACCCGAAGGACTCACTTTTGGAACAAAAAAGCCTGAAATTGCCTAATTTGCACGGATAAAATTTCCAATTGCCTATTGAAAAGAGCTGTAAAATTTGGTATAATATGGGTGCCAACCGATGGTTGGTGGCCGTATGGCTGAATCTATTATCAAGGAGGCAAAATATGCGGATTGAAATTATCGGACGTAAGTATGACGTGAGTGCAAGACTGCATGATGTGATTACTGCCAAAATCACACGGCAACTGGAGCATTACTTTACCGACAGCGACACCGCACGCGTTGTTTGCAAAGAGGAGCACGGCAAGTGCAAAATGGAGTTGACCATTAACGTGGGTGATACCATTCTGCGTGCAGAGGAAACCTCTGATAACATGTATAACAACGTGGACGTGGTGATTCCTAAGGTAGAGCGCCAAATGCGTAAGTATCGCACCAAGCTCAACAAACATCTGCATGACACCATTGAGGCACCCGATGCTACTGAAGAGGCGCCCAAGATTCCTGCCCTGGTACGTACCAAGCGCTACAAGGTGCAACGTATGAGTGTGGAGGATGCAATCTTCCAATTGGACGTGATCGACAACGACTTCTTCATCTTTGTGAATGCGGAAACCGACCTTGTTTCTGTGGCTTATAAGCGCGAGGACGGCGACGTTGGCTTGATTGAAGCGCTTATCTAATCCAAATAACTATAAAAGGCGCAACAAATTGTTGCGCCTTTTTCTTTTGTGCGGTATAATGGAAATGCTTTTAGTGAGGTACTATGTTTCAGTTAGGTATATCCACAGCATCCCTATTTTTACGGAAAAACACCGAGGACGCCTTGGCGCTGTTGCCATCTCTTGGGTCGGAGTGCTCGGAGGTTTTTATGGGCACGCTCAGCGAGTATTTGCCCCAGTTTGGTGACGTGTTGCGCGCCAACCAGGGGGAGCAGGAGGTGCACAGTATCCATTCCCTCAACCAGAATTACGAGCCGGAACTCTTCAACGATCACCCTCGCACTCGAGGGGACGCAGAGGCGGTTTTGCGTATGGTGCTTGGGAACGGGCAGAAGATGGGTGCTAAGTATTATACCTTCCACGGTCCTGCCAGGCTCAAACGAAAGCCGTATATTATGAATTGGCCTGTGTTTGGCCCCAAGGTGGCGCACGTAGCGGAGATTTGTGCGGAGTACGGCATTACCCTTTGCTATGAAAACGTGCATTGGGCCTATTATAATTATCCTACCTTTCACCGCGAGATGAAGGAGTACGCGCCCGGCGTGATGACCACGCTGGATATCAAGCAAGCCATGCAGTCTGGCGTGGACGTATACGACTATATCGAGGATATGGGAGAGGATATCCGCACCGTGCACGTAGTGGACTACGATAAAGACGGCAAACTGTGCCTACCGGGTAAGGGTGTGTTTGACTTCCGCGCTTTGTTTGAAAAACTGCGCTCCATTGGGTTTGAGGGCGCGGTGCTGATCGAGGCGTACTACGGAGACTACGATAGGGTAGAGGAACTGGCAGAAAGCCTTGCTTATTTGAAAGAAATTAGAGCCGACGTATACCGTACGGCATAAGG
>JAFTOZ010000072.1 GCA_017463565.1 Clostridia bacterium
CAAGCCACCCACAAACAGGAAAGAGGCTACGGGATAGAAGAGTGCAGTATAGAAGAAGACCGCCATCTTGCCCATGGTGATACCGTAGGCCACGAATAGCGGAAACTGAAATACCAGCGACGCCGCACAGTGCGACACGAACAGGAATACCAACTTAGAAAGGATAATCTGGCGGTTTGCCACGGGATGGGTGGACAACTGCTCAATATCCTTTGCATCAAAAAACAGTTTCCTTGCCTGGAAGGTATCCGCCACCACCAACAATAGGGTGGTTGCCGTCAAAAACAGGGTCAGAAAAGAGCGTGGTGCATTGGAGATTCCCGAGATCTTGTCCAAAATGGTTTTGAACAAAAAGACCTCGATTGCCACAAAAGCACCCAAGAACAAAACTGACAACAAAGAGGTCAGCACGCGTGCAAGCGGGCTGCGATCCTGTCTGAACATCAGTTTGAAATCCTTGAGTAGCAAATTCAGCATACTATTCTCCGTAGATACTCACGAATATCTTGGGCAATTGCAAACGGCGGTTAGGCTCTTTGTTCAGGTCGTACAAAGCCACCACCTCTCCGTTGTTAATAATGGCCACACGGTCACACAGACGGCTGACCAAATCGATATTGTGCGAGGTCACAAACACGGTTTTGCCGTGGTTTGCATACTCGCGCATCATCTTTTTCAACTCCTCTACCGCCATAATATCCAAACCGACGGTAGGCTCGTCCAAAATCCAAATTTTAGGGTTATGCATCAAGCTTGCCACCAAGCAAAGCTTTTGCTTCATACCGTGGGAGTAGTTGGAAATACGGTTAAACAACTCCTTTTCGTCCAGAGCCAAACGCTCGCACAAAAAGCGGCTGTTTCGCACGAAATCCCCCTCACTCATGCGGTAGATACTAGCCACAAACTCCAGGTAGTCGTAACCGCGCATCACTTCGTAGCAGGCAGGCTCACTGGCCACGTAACCAAAGGTTTTCTTGGCCTCCAACGGTTGAGTCACCACGTTATAGCCGTCCAGATATATCTCGCCCGAGTCAAACTTCTTCGAGCCGATAATACAGTCGATGGTGGTAGATTTACCAATACCGTTTCTGCCGATAAATCCAAACAGTTCGCCGGGAAAAACCTCTACGTTCAACCCTTTCAACACCTGTTTCTTGCCGTAGGATTTATGCAAATTCACCACCTTGATGGTGGGGGTAATTGCATTGATTTCTTCTTTATTTTCCATCTTCAATCCTCCGTCGGCTTACCAGCCAAATGCTACCCATTTGCGACTTTTTACTAAGGAAGCGGTACTTGCTGCCACAACCTCTGCAATGCACTTCTCCCTCCTCCACTTGCACCGCACCCTTACACACGGGGCAATAGCGCGCGTACAATTTGGGATCCACCTTGATCACCGTCAGCTTGCTATCCAACCAGCGGTCGATCAACTGCGATTCGCTAAGGGTGGAAATCAGCGCGCATTTTTCGTTTTGTTCGTAGGCCACCAAGGACCACAGCGACAACACGTCTACGCTATCCCACGCACCCTCTATCTCGGGCACGTCGTCTCGTTTGAGGGATGAGGACACCCACAGCAGGTGCTTTGCCAATCTACCCGAGCCCTTGCACCGTACGCCAAGGTTCAGCGCACACGCACCTGCCACGTAGCCAACCGACACACGGAAATCCTTGTTTTCAAAGATCCACTTGCGTTTGCGCTTCGCGTCGCCCTCCCCTACCAGGCCAAAGCCGCGTGCCACCAATCTCTCCAGTACCCACGTCAAATAGTAGTTGCGCAGGTCCTTCGCAAGGGCACGCTCGTCCGTTTTGGCAAAATGACGGCGGTAAAAGATATAGCACTGTTTATATAGATTATCGTGAATCAATATATTCGTGCGTTGCACGTTGCGCCCGATAGGACGGCGCTTGCTGATCTCCTTATAAAAGCGCGTAGATTTGATAATACCGATTCGCTTCAGCTGCCTGGAAATGTTTTCCAAATACCCTGCCAGGCCCTCGTGCGCAGGCGCCAAACTGTCCTGCTCGCTCAGGGTGGGCGTCATCGCCAAATAGAAATCCGCATAGGAGAGCAACTCACCCTCAATCAAGTTCACCAACAGGCAGATGAATTGGTTTTCATAGATCACCAACTCGTCCACGTGTTGATAGTAGTACACTTGCTCGGGCACCATATCCAGTCCACGCTTTTTCCAAAAACTGCTTTCGCGAATCACGCGGGTAAATTCCTCGTTGGACAACTGCTTCACCCGCTCGATACGCGCCACGATTTCCTCACGGCGGTTGGACAGATGCGGGTGCCCAACGATAGACATGATCACCGAAATAATACGAGAGATATCCCCCAAAAACACACCGTCCTCCGCGCGGCTTGCGGCTTGCAGACTCACCACCGTCAAATCGTGGCTGTGCGCGGCAAAATCAGCGGCAGCGGTATGCTGACGCTCATAAGCCCTTCGCTCGGCGGTGTATTCTCGAAGTAATCTCTTTTCTATATTTCTCATATTACAGAGCGCGGATAATGCGATTGATCACCTTCTTGCTGCGCTTCATGTTCTCCTTGCCGTAGGTCTTGTCCAAAAGCACCAACGTTTCTTGCAAAGCACCCTTCACGTAGTCCTCAAAGCGGCCTTCCAGCTTGGCAAACAACTTACGCGACAACAGGAAGTCCAGCGCATCCACCTTGGTACCGCCACATGCCACAAACACAGGCACCACCGTTTTGATTTGGTTCAAAATACGGTTACCGACAGCCAAGCCAAAGGTATCATACACAAAACCAAGCACCTTGTTGATATCAGCCAACTCTTCCTCGTCCAACTGATACTTGGGGTTAGCCAAAGCCTCTTGGTACAAAGCACGCAGACCGCTACCCGACAGAGAAATGGGTTGCACGTCCTCTTTCACCTCAAAGGGTGCGTTGTAGGTATCAAAGTCCAGCGTAATGGCACGGTCGTACACCTTGTCCGTGATGGTAAAGGTAGAATCGTCCTTGTTTGCAGTACCCACGAAGTAGCTATTCTCAGGAATTTGAATATAGCCGTCCACCAACTTCACGGGGGGCACGAAATCGTGGGGGAAGTTCATAATCTTGATACGCCAATCGGGCACAGGGAATTCCAGCACGGACAGCAGGTCTGCAAAGTAATACTCCACGCGCGAAATATTCAACTCGTCGAGCACGTACACGCAAATCTCGTCGCCGTTGTAGTTACTCTCGTACAGCCCTGCCAAAAACTCGGTTTCCGAATACACTTTGGAGAATTCGTTGAAGAATCCCAGGATATTTGACTTGTCGCGCCAGGTAGCCTGCACGGGCATAAACAGCACTTTGCCCCCCACAAACTGTGCAAAATAACGGGGCAAAGAAGACTTACCGGTACCGCTCAAACCCTCCAAAATCTCGAAGTGCGAAGCAGCAAAACCGCTGATGAACAGGCGGAGCGTATCGATATCGAAATACAGTTTTTCTTTTTGGCACAGATATTGGCGGAACTGATTGCACAATGCAGCCAAACTGATGGAATCACACACCATAGGCTTTGCGTCAAATGCGCCGTATTTCACGTCGATCTTGCTCAGCTCGGGGAACACCTTCTCACGGTCGTCCAAGTCCAACGTTCTTGCAATCACGTCGCCCGAGGGGCCGCCGCCCTCACCGCCGTAACCCACGCCAGCAGCCGCACCAATGGGCGCCGCCGCCAAGTTGCCGGCAGTTGCCACACCACCGGTAGGTGCGCTCACACCGTCTGCCGAGTCAAAGCTACCCGTCACGTCGTGCGATACCAGATCCTCGTCGTCAAACACGGGCGTATCCTCTTTATTAAAGAAGCGGAAAGGCTTGCCCACACGGCGGAAGTTGACCACCAACATAGTCACGGTGCCAACGGCTGCAAACACCAATACCCACAGCAAAGCAGCCAGAGCCATTGCCTGACCCACAAAGGTCAACACACGCACGATGTTCTCGCCATCCAAGGGCTTTTGAATCACGATACCCAAGCCAAAGGACAGTAGTAAACAACCCAACAAAATGGCGAAATAGATACCGAACATCTTGCCGCTATAAGGTTTCTTGCCGGCAGTCACGGCTGCACGACGTGCATAGGTGATTGCCACGGCAAACACAAACACGTACACCGCCACCAAAGCCAAGGCAATATAGCCGCCCAACTTTGCCTCTACGGGGACCATACTCATGCCCTGCGCCACCATATTGATGAGATTCTTCTCCGGGAAAATGGCGTGCGTAGCATCAATGCTCAATCCCACGTAAATCAAAATAAAGGAAAAGATGGCAACCAAAGCCATGCTAATATAATTTTTTCTCGTAAAGACCGTCAACATAACGCTCCTCCCTTTTCGAGATGATATTATTCCACCGACCCGTCTTGAGTCGGCTCCACGTCCTCACCCTCCTCTTCCCGGGGGTCAGGATTGCATTGCGCATAGTACAACTCTTGCAGCTCACTAGGGCGCAAAGCCAACACTTTTTCCTCGTCGAGCGCCAGTCGCTCAACCAGGTAATTTTGTCTATTCAGCCGACATTGCACGACTTTATTCCGCATATAGTCGCTCATCACCAGTCCCAGTATCAATGCAAGGACGGTCACCAACCCCACGGGGGATTGCACGAATAAAATGGGTGCACCAAGTGCCGGAATATACTCGTCTACGTAGCGACCAAGCACGTCTTCAGGCGTAGGATGATAGGTATCCTCGGTATTATTTGCATCACCTTTCGTCACGTAGCGCACCCCTTGCGAGCTACGCTCAATCCGCACGATACGGTGAATGATATTCACGCCTTGTTCGTTCCGATAGACGATCACGTCGTACTTCTGCAGACTCTCCGGATTCACCTTTTCCACCACGATCATAGAATAGGTGGGAAATTGGTTGTCCAACCCTTGGGTCTGCAAATAGCCGTTGTCGGGGTGCTTGGTACTCATCGAGCCCGAGGCTACCACGACTACCGAGCGGCTGCCCTCAGCAAGCCAGCCCATTTTGTCGCAGAGAGCCACCACCAGCACCGCCGCCACGACCACTGCCGCTACCGCGCTCACCACACGTTTGACAATGCGCAAGGTCTTGCGACGCTTTTTGACTTTAGGCTCCGCATCGTGGCGGTACTCCTCCAGCAAATCCGCATCGTGCAACCCCTCGCTCACCTCGGCACGCATGGTGCGCAAATAACGCAAAAACAGGAGGGCAAAGCCAACCAGCATGCCCGACATAACCACACAAACCAGAATAAGTGCAATCAGTTCCTGTTTCGTCATACTCTTACTTTCGGGTCAGCAGTAGGCGTTGCCGACCCCTCCTCCACTATCTGGGCAGAGCCGAGATATACACGGTATAGGTTGCGCCACTCAGCGCCGCCAAATCCAATTTCTCCAAGCCCTCGATCAGGTTCTGCACCTTTTCCTCTTGGGTGTCGCCCAGGATATTAGCGGGCAAAGCCGTCACGTCCAACTCGTGGGGAAGAATGCTACCGCTCGTCACAACGGTCTCACCTGCCTCATTCGTCAAGGTGCCGTCCAGGGTCTTGCCGTTCACGATCACGTTCAGCAAGCGGATCAGCAAACCAGCCTCAGCCAAGGTATAGGTATCCACCTCTTGGGTGCCGTCGCCTGCAGAGGTTGCATCCATAGCGTCCAGAGTGCGGCCGGGGTTACCGTAGCCAACAGCCTCGCCCCAACCAAATGCAAAGGTGCCTTGGAACACGTAGCTATCGCCGTTCTTGACGTATTTGAAGCCGTCCTTCGTCACACC
>JAFTOZ010000073.1 GCA_017463565.1 Clostridia bacterium
CAAGTTGCCGTACCACCGGAGTGGGGCTTCTCAGCCGACACGGTGCTGTCGTTGGTATAGATCTTCGTGGCGGTCTCCGTGCAGGAGTTATAGCCGTAGTAGACCTTCGCGCCGGTGAAGTTGGGGTAGTCATCGGTGCCGAGGGTCTGCATAAAGACGATGGTACTCTGATCGCCGTTGAGCAGATATGCCACCTCACCCGATTTGAACTGATCGGCGGTCATGGGAGCCGCGCCCTCGTTGGAGGAGACGCCAGTGTCGTCAGGGTCGCCAATGCCGCTCAGCCCCACATTGATGTCGGTAGTTTGCAGGAAATAGCAATTCGCCACGGTGCCGCTGTTATTTCCTCCAACCACGCCGCCGCCCTGACTTGTGCCGCTGACTACGCCTGTGTTGTAACAGTTTTGTACGGTGCCATTGAGGTTATAACCAACCACGCCGCCGAGATAATAATATGTGCCGCTGACTGCGCCTGTGTTGTAACAGTTTTGTACGGTGCCATTTTCGTTAGAACCAACCACGCCGCCGAGATAATAATATGTGCCGCTGACTGCGCCTGTGTTGTAACAGTTTTGTACGGTGCCATAGGAGTTATTACCAACCACGCCGCCGACCCACTCTGTGCCGATGACTGCACCGCTGTTGTGGCAGTTTTGTACGAAGCCGTTGACGTTCAATCCCACCACGCCGCCGACATAACTCCCGCCCTTGATGTAGGAATCCAACACGGTGACGTTTTTCACTGTGCCGTCTACACGTCCAAACAGACCTTGGTAATTGCTTGTACCGTTGATGTAAATGCCGCTGACCGTCTTGCCGTTGCCATCAAAGGTGCCGAAAAACATGGGAGAAGTATCCGCGCTGTAATTTCCGATGGGCGTCCACTCTGTAAAGGTGCCTGTGTTCAGGCTGCCGTCTGCCTTCAACACGCCTGTGTTGATGGTGATATTCTCGGTCAGCACGACATTGGCCCACGTATTTTGTCCCACGTCGCCGTAGCCACCGTTGACCACCGCCGCAAACCAGTAGAGCTGGCCTGCGTTGGAAATCTCGTAAACGACATCCTCATTCTGCACGGCAGGCTGATAGCCGCCGCAGACGGTACAGAAGCCGTTTGCATATGTGCCCGTGCAGTCCGTAGTGGATGCGCAAGCATCGTCCTCCGCCGCACTCGCCGCTACTGCGCCGGAGGCGCAAATGCAAAATGCAAAGAGCAAAATGCAAAATTTTTTAAGTAAGTTGTTGTAGTTTATTTTTCTCATAACGTTTACCTCCGCTATGCGTTTGTTTTCTTACAAATGGAAACCAAAATTGCTATGATCTCCTTTATATCTTTTTCAATGCTGTTAAATTCTTCTTTGGTAAGATATTCTGTTCTGTAGAGTAAGCGAATCCAATATTCGCTTTCGTTTGCTTCTTTTAACGCGATATTCATTTTCGCATTAAAATCGGCTTTGCTTTGTCCTTTTTGTGCTTCGGTCACGTTTGCACCGATGCTTGTTCCGCTTCTTAAAAGTTGCTTTGATAGGACAAATTCTTTTTTGTTTTCTGTTAAATGCTTATATAAATTTACAGTTCTGACTGCAAAATCAAAACTCTTTGTTTCAATTACGTTTTCCATTTTAACCTCTTATTGTATGCAAAGTGCAATCTGCGTTCATTTTGCATTTTGAACTTTGAATTTTGCATTTGGATTACTGTGCCGGCACAGTAATCCACTCGCCGTCAAACTCTGTGGTATTGGGATCCTGTGTGATCTCAAAGGTCTTGGTGCTTTCACCTTCGTAATTGCCTATAAAGGTGATAACAACCTTTGCTTCCTTGCCAACGTAGAGATTGTTCGAGTAGGTTACGGTGTAATCTTTGCCTTTCACCAAGGTCTTGCCGTCAAGTGTTACGGTAACAGTAGGAGTCTTTTCATTGCCGTCGTAAATGGAATCGTAA
>JAFTOZ010000074.1 GCA_017463565.1 Clostridia bacterium
AAGAGGCGGTTCGCACGTAAAAAAGAGGATACCTCGCTTAGCGTGTTATCCTTAACGGAGAACACGCTAAAACTAAGTTTGCCCTTTGGGCAAGTGAAGTTATCTTCGATAGTGAAGTTCACTTTGGGAGTGAAGTTTCGCCTGACGGCGAAGTGATGTGCAAACTTAACTTCACTTGTTCACAGCACAAACTTCACTGCGCAGCAACTTAACTCTTGCGATAGCAAAAACTTAACGAACAGAAAAAGAGATAACATTTCGGCTACGAACCGATTTGTTATCTCTTTCTGTTTACAATTAGGATTTGGGCTTAGCCCATTTGCGTTTGACCACTCAAATGCGATGCTTGCACTTTTGTCAAAGTAAAAATTCTCCGCTAGGAACATCACCCATTGTGGGGTATCCTTTTTTTATGCAGATTGCGGTTAGTTTTTGGTATCCTCTTGTTCGATTGGAACTATTCGTTGTCGGGCGGATTGAGCTTGCCCAGCAACTCGTAGATACGTTGTAAATCCTCCATAGAGCCGTAGTGCAGGGTAAGAGAGCCACGGTGCTCGTCCCCTTTGACCTTGATGGGCATTTGGAAGGTGCGCTCCATTTGGTCGATTAGGGATTGGAATTCGATGCCACGTCTGGGGGGTTGGGGCTTTTTGCGCGAGATGGGTTTGGCATTCAGCGCCTCGATCTCTTGGGTGAGGGCGTGAACGCTCCATTTCTTTTCGATGCAAAGGTTGGCCATGACGATGATTTGTCGGGGGTCCTTGATGGCAAGCAGGGCGCGTGCGTGTCCTTGGCTGAGTTTGCCCTGTTGAATCAGCAATTGCACGTCCAAGGGGAGTGCCAAAATACGCAGCAGGTTGGTGATAGCGGGGCGAGAGCGACCCAAGGTGCGTGCCACTTCCTCGTGGGTGAGACCGTGCGTTTCCATCAGCGCCTGGATTGCCTGTGCCTCTTCAATTGGGTTGAGGTTTTGACGTTGTAGATTTTCGATGATGGCAATCTCCATGAGCTCTCGCCGTGTGCCACGCAGAATGATGACGGGAAGTTTGGTAAGCCCTGCCAGTTTGGCGGCACGGTAGCGGCGCTCGCCTGCTATCACTTGGTAGTGGGTGCCTGTGCTGATGACTAAAAGAGGCTCCAAAATACCGTGTACACGGATACTGTCGGCAAGCTCGACCAACGCTTTTTCGGCAAAGGTGGCGCGCGGTTGGTGGGCGGAGGGAATGATGGAATCAATGGATATGTAGGTGAGTTGATGATCGTTCATAGCTACCTCATGAGAAGATGAGCAGGGTGGGTGCGCCTGCAACGGTGACGTATAGATAGAAGCCCTCGGCAAGTCGGCCAAGGGTGTGAACTTCGTCTACCACCGCAAGGGATTTGCCGGAAAAATCTGCGACCGTATAGCCCTCGCTTGCGGCGTGGACGTACAGTCCGTACGCCAAGCCCTCCATGAAGGTGGGCGGTGCGGTAAGGGGAGTGGCGGTGGTGGTAAGACGGTAGTATTGCTCTCCCACTCTTGCGATGGCGGCACCGTTATAGAAGGGGGAGATATAGTCGTATTCAAAGGGGAAAAGTTCCTGTCCGTCGAGGTCATAAACCCCATATTGCACGGATTGTTGCCCTTTTGCCGCCACCAGGCGCGAGGAAGAAAAGCTCATAGCGTGGTGGGGAGAATCCTGTCTCCAGAGCGTCTGTCCGTCCAAAGAAAACAGCGCCGCTGCGTAGCCCTCGAGAGAGGCGCCTGCGTAGCCTACCTCGCCGTAGTAGCGCAGGGCAGAGGGGCTGACCCCTTTGGGGAAGCGGTAGACCACGTTGAGGTCTCCGTCTACCAGCACGTAGTAATCGTTGACAACCACACCTGCGGTGGAAAGCTCCGCTACGCAAAGGGCGGTATAGCCCACGAAAAAACCGTAGCTGACGGGGCTTGCCGACGGGGTATAGGCATTGTGGGTGCTGCGAATAATAAGAGGAGTAGATAC
>JAFTOZ010000075.1 GCA_017463565.1 Clostridia bacterium
AATCAGGCAGAGGAAGTCGCACCCGAGGAAGAGACCCCGACAGAAGAAAAATAGCAGAAATAAAAACCGCCGCTTGGCGGTTTTTTATGCATTCTGCGTTATTTTTAGAAGATAGCGAATGAGCGCACGGTGGGTATAGAAGGCGTTAGGCGTGTGCCTTTTGGCCTCTTTGACTGTATCGGAGGAGGGAGAGATGCGCGTTCGCACATAAGCAGAGGAGAGTCCTGCTCCTTTTGAGCCCAACACGTCGGCCTTGATGTCGTTGCCAACGTAGAGGGTTGTGCTTTTGTCGAGGTTGTATCTTTCTAGAAGTGCCTCAAACAGCAGGGGGCTTGGCTTGCAGTAGCCAATTTGCGAGGAAATCATAATGCCGTCCAATAACTTGTCTAATCCGCTTTCGCTCAGTTCGTCGAGGGTAAAGCAGGCTTGGGCATTGGATAGCAGATAGACCTTGATACCGCGGGAGCGGAGAGTTTTGAGTAGTTGTGGCACGCCGTGATAGACACCAAAACGCTTCCTCGAGGAGATACGGAAATAGCGTGCAAACGTGGTAGGGTAGGGGTCGGTGTCCTTGAGCAGCGTTTGAAACACCCTAGAGAGGTCAAACTCATATTCCTCACCCTTGTACAATTCGTGGCAAAGAGATTTGTATCTTTGCCAGAAATCACCCTGTCCACCAATATCTTTGAAAAGTTTGGATACTTTTTTACGAAACCGTTTGTCGTTTTCGTCTGTGCGGATATCAATCAGAGTGCCGTATAAGTCAAATGCAATGGCTTTAATCATTTTGCGTCTCCAAGTCTGTGGATAATAGCATTATAGAACAATCATTGGCTTTTGTAAAGGCGCAATATATACTCGCAAGCTCGCGAATCTGTCCCTTATCTCCGAAGGGTCTCCCATGCATTGCGCACCTTGCGGTACTTCTTTTCACTATCCAAGGACTCTCGTGCGAGCACGTATATTGCTTCGAAGTTACTTGGGGTCGGTACAAGATTCGCTCGCAAGCTCGCGAATCTGTCCCTTATCTCCGAAGGGTCTCCCATGCATTTCGTACCATGCGGCACTTCTTTTCACTATCCAAGGACTCTCGTGCGAGCACCTATATTGCTTCGAAGTTACTTGGGGTCGGTACAAGATTCGCTCGCAAACTCGCGAATCTGTCCCTTATCTCCGAAGGGTCTCTCATGCATTTTGCCCCAAAGGGCACCTTTTTATTATGCACAGCCTCTCATGCAAGCATGGTGGCTTTGCATAATAAAAATGCTTGAACAAAAGTTCAAGCAAAATGCATGGAGATGAAGGGACTCGAACCCTCGGCCTATGCGTTGCGAACGCATCGCTCTACCAACTGAGCCACATCCCCAGGTGATTTGATTATATCTCGCACGTCTCAAAATTGCAACTACTTTGCGAAAATTTGCAGTTCTCCAATATTTGATACCGGAATTTTAGGAAAATTTTAATTAATTTTTGCGAAGTGGCCCAATTTTGTAGACATGCGCACGCGTAATTTAGTAAAATCTACTTAGCAAACAAATTATTAGGAGGTTTCTAATGAAGAAATATTTATTCATCATTGTGCTTTTGATGGGTATCTGTCTGGCATTGTGCGCTTGCGTCGATCCTGCTGCTCATACCTGCGAAAGTGCTTGTCCCGAGTGTGGTAAGTGTTTGGACGCTGCTTGCACCGAGGAGGCGTGCGCCGACAAGTGTGCCGGCCATCACGTGTGTGATAGCGTTTGTCCCGAGTGCGGTTTGTGTCTGAACGATGATTGCTCCGAGGATGCTTGTTCTCAAAAATGTGCAGGGCACGCTCCTACCAGCGTGAACGTTAAGTTCGTCTTCAACGACGGTACCAGCGAGACTAAGAGCTATCCCATCGGTAGCACCGTCGCTGATATCGACGTGACTCTGCCCAGCATCACCTCTTTGACCTTCCAATATTGGTGCGCAGACGTGTTCCTGAAGGAGCAATGCGACGCTGATGACGAGCTCACCGAGGGTATGGTTTTGTATGCAAAATGGAACGGCCCCAGCGTAACCGTTACCTTGAAGCCTAACTTTGCAGGTCTTGAGGAAATCAAGTTCAAGGTTCCCCGTAATACCTTGATCCCCATCGACGAATCTATCTACGTTCGTGAGTGCTATGACCTCGTTGCGTGGTACAAAGACCGTAATATGTCTATGAAGTGGGATCTCGCTACCGACAAGGTGACCGCTAACGTTACCCTGTACGTTGAGTGGGCGCTGGAAGAAGGCCACGAGCATACCTACACCGACAGAGTATTTGCTCCCACCTGTAACGACGAAGGATATACCTATACTTCTTGTCCCTGCGGCGACGGCTCCATCAAGGATCGGGTAGACGCCCTTGGTCACGATATCCAATTCGTTGGTGACGAGTACCTGCGCGCTGCTAAGTGTAGCCGCGAGGGTTGTGCTTACTCTGAGACCCGTGCTCACCTCGGCACCTACGAGGATAAGTTCGTGGTGACTTTGGACGCAGACAAGGACGCTGAAATCCGCGATTTTGCTGCTGCAACCATGGAGTACCTGGCAAACTTGGCTCCTTATGATGCAGGTCAACACGGCTTTGTGAAGGATTCCGATCTCTACAACGAGAATGCATTCTTTGAGGAGAACTACTACAACGTGTTTGACGATTATATGTATTATATCGTTGAGCAATATCAATATTCTTACGTGTTCTACTGCGTAGAGGAGAGCGAGGAAAATACTGCTATCCACGAGGCTATTGATAAGATCTACAACGATATGCTGTCTTCTTACTACTCTTTGTACGAGAAGATCTACAACACCTGCTACCGTGAGTACTTCTTCAGCGTAGAGGGTGGTTGGACTCCCGAAGATATCGAGATGGCTTTGGCTCTTTCTGCTTCCTACGGTAGCGAAGAATATGCCGAAATCAACAATGCTATCTCTGAGATCGAGCGTGAGTTCCGTGAGATCGAAAACCCCGATGCCAGCGACCGTGTGCCCGAGTTGTACGAGCAATTCGTTGCCCTGAAGAACCAAATGGTGGCTAAGTCCAACGAAGGTAAGGCTGATGAGGACAAGTATAGAAGCTACATCGACTACGCATATGCAAACACCTACGAGCGTGAGTACACTCCCGATGATTCCGCTAAGATGCGTGGTTACGTTAAGAATCATATCAAGGCTTTGATTAAGGAGCTCTACGATCTGTATCTGCCCACCGTACAAAGCCCCGAGGCTGACGTTGTCGTGAACCCCTACTACTTGGCTCTGACCAACCAATCCATCTTCAATAACTACTACACTTCTGACCTCGTTGCAGACTACTTCGAGCTTCTGAAGAGTGATAGCGCAGAGCAAGAGATCGACTTCTATCATCACGCTAACGAGCTGTTGAAGAATGGTAACTACTACCGTGGCGAGTACACTGGTGCTTACAGCTACTGGATTGGCGCACAAAACACCAACATTCTGTACTTCGGACACGGCTCTTACTCCGTTGTGTTCACCTTCGTTCACGAGTTTGGTCACTACTACAACGACGTCTACAACCGTGGTGCATCTATGTCTTACGACTTGAACGAGACCCACTCTCAAGGTAACGAAATGTTGCTGTTGAGCTGGCTACGTCAGAACTTGGCAGAAGAGAACAAGAAGGCGTATAACTACGTGTTCCTCGATCAGATGTTCAACGCTATGGCTATCATCACCCTGGGCTCCTGCGTAGACGAATTCGAGTATTGCGTATATAACCAGGTTGACTTGGTTGGCAATCCCACCACCTATACCGCAGACGACTATGATACTCTGTTCGGTAACATCATGAAGTCCTACGGAATCGACGGTATCCTGAACAGTGCATACTGGAGATACGTTGCTATTGAGTCTTCTTGCTACTACATTTCTTATGCAATGAGTATGCTGCCTTGCTTGGAGTTGTACATCAACAGCATGAGGGACGGTCTGGATGTTGCTATGAACCAATACTTCAAGTTGTTCACCTTCACCGATGATCCTACCATGGCTCACGTTGAGTACGACCGTATCGTTGTCGATGCAGGTTATGCAGAGACTTTGGTATATGCCGGCTTGACCTCTCCCTTCGATGAGAAACTGTATATCAAGATTGCAGAAAACTTGTTGACCGGAATGAAATAAGCAAATCATCAAAATTAGTGAGTCTGCTGACTAACTTTTTTTTTTCATAATCGACTGTATTTAGGAATTGATATTTTTATTATAAAAAAACCGAAGGAAGATCCCTCGGTTTTTTCTATGATTCAACGCGGGTTATCGCAATTCAAAGGTAAATTCGTATCTCTTCAACTTATGGAGTTTATAGGGCTTTTTCAGGCATGCCATAGCGGGAATGTCTCCGCCGACGCCGCGTTGTGCGCCGTCTACGTTCACGGTCAGATAGTCCAACCGACCCAGCTCGTGCAGGTGCTTGGCATCATCCAGCATTTGCAGAGTATAGGGGTGCACGCTCAACTGGAAGGGTTTGTCGACCGCCGAAAGCTCCACCTGCTCATCCTTGCCGATCTTTGCCCACCGCACGTCCATACGGTTGCCGTTTTCTTGGGGGGAGAGGTAATCGTGAATCATCTGCTCGTCGTCCAGGGTATAGATACCGGGTAGAGCATTTCTAGCCCTGTCGCAATAGCACTCGTGCTCGCCCATACCGAAATAGGTGGTGGTGTGGAAGCGAGGGTCTAGGCCAAAGGTAAAGCCGTAGCGCACGAGGTCACGCAAGGGAACCAAACGCATACTGCAAGCAAGCGTTCCGTCCGCATACACGGTGAGGTGTACGCTAAAACTAGAGAGGAAACGCATGCTCATCGTGAAATCAACGTGTACCGAATTGCCCTCACGGTAATAGCGATGATTGACGGCACGGAGGGTTTTCATACCACCTTTGAACTTCTCCAGTCCAAGCAGTTTGCTCAGATCGGCAATATCGTTGGGGGGATACTTGTCGTTATTGGTGATGGCACGCCAGAACTCGGGGCGAATGGGGGAGGACAAGAGCGGTTGTCCGTTTCGCTTGATCTCTTCAACTTCGCCCTTTTTGAGGTTGATGGTGTAGCGGTGAGTTTTGGTAGTGACGTGGAGGGATTCTCCTACGCATTGCATATCAATATCACCGTCTTGGTGACCACGTACCAGGCAGGGCTCGCTAAGTGCAAAGGTATCGTATGCCACTATACGTCCGGCAGGAGCGTAGGCAGTGGCAGTTTTTTGCTTGAAATAGACGCATACCGCCGCGTCTGCACCCTTTTCGAGCAAGGAGTCAGGCAGTTCTACAAAGCCTTTCTCCAGGGGCTGAATGGTGGGCATAGGCAGCTCTTCCTCGCGGACGACGTGTCCGGAATGCAAGAGTTTTGCAGTTAGTTCAATGTCGGACGTATCTACGAATGAGTGGCGGTTATCGATCAAGAGTTGATTTCCAATGAGTTTGCTTGCGATACGTTGATAGACCTTGCGTACCTCGTATAGGGCAGGGTTGGCTGATCTGTCTGCACGTACGATACCGTTAAAAGCAAATACTCCATCGTTGGGTTTATCTCCCCAATCTCCGCCCATTGTCCATTGGGTAACACCGTCTACCTCGCGCCGTATGCTCTGATCGGCAAAGTCCCAAATATAGCCGCCGACAAGGCGAGGATTTGCCTCAAAATCATCCCAATAATCACCAAAGTTGCCCAAACTGTTGCCCATACAATGGGAATACTCACAGAGCATAAAGGGTTTATCTTTGTATTGGGAAGAAAGCAGGGCATAGCCCATGCCGTTATTCCATAGGGCACGGCTATGAATGATAGAGCGACCCTTGGCAATCTTCTTCATCTTGGTTTGCAGGGTGTACATTTCACTCACTACGTCGCTGACATTGTGATAGGGCTCGTAGTGAATAAGGCGGGTTTTATCCAACGCCAAAGCTGCCTTGCGCATAGCAAAGAATGCCTTGCCTATACCCGATTCGTTGCCAAGAGACCAGAACAAAATGCAGGGGTGATTGCGGTGGGTACGTACCATATTCGTCATACGGTACACCACGTGATCCGTCCAGTCGGGATGCGAGCGAGGTACACGCTTCGCAAGGCCGTGTGTTTCCAGGTTGTTTTCGCTCATCACCAATATACCCAATTCATCACACATTTCGTACAAGAACGGTGCGTTGGGGTAGTGGCAGGTGCGCAAAGAAGTGATATTGTTGCGCTTGAGCAAGCACAGATCCGCATAGGTGATTTCGCGAGGTACGGCGTGGCCGTAGTCGGGATGGAAATCGTGGCGATTCACGCCGCAGATCTTAACTAATTTGCCGTTGAGTGCTACGTACGGTTGACCGCTCTCATCGTCCTTTTCTATGGTGATTTTGCGGAATCCAAAGCGAATCTTTCTTTTGTCAATGGGGTGGTCGGGATCGCCTACTGATACGTAGACGTCATAGAGTTTTGGCGTTTCGTGGCTCCAAAGTTCAACATCTGAAAGCGTAGGCGTGGTGAGGTGGCAATGAGTAGAGGCGTCGCAACTAAGATCAATGCCAAGCTCGGGGATGGCTAAAGACACGGCGTCTAAGGGCTCTGCCGCGTCCACGTAGGCGTGCAAAACGACCTCTTTCAGATCCTCAGAAAACTCTGCTTCGAGTACGGTATCAATAATGTGAGTCTTGGGGAGATAAAGCAGGTCTACGTCGCGGAAAATACCCGAAAGACGCCACATATCCTGGTCCTCCAGATAGGAACCGACAGAATATCGCACAACCGCAACCGTCAGTACGTTTTCGCCCAATTTTGCAAATGGGGTGATATCAAAGGTGGACGCGTCGAAAGTAGACGTCGTATAGCCCACAAATTGACCGTTCAGATAGACGATTCCGCAACTGTTGAT
Source organism: Clostridia bacterium (assembly GCA_017463565.1). Classification (GTDB taxonomy): domain Bacteria; phylum Bacillota; class Clostridia; order Christensenellales; family CAG-1252; genus RUG14300. The sequence continues at coordinate 6,892 of JAFTOZ010000075.1, forward strand.
ACCGCCAAAGCGCAAGTGCAAAACGCCACCTAAACTGTCTATTTCGAAGCGGCGCTGATAGAGACCGCAAGGGTTTTTATCATCATCGATATGGGGCAGTTTTCCACGGGTGCGAATGGGAAAGGGATAGTTGATATTTGTATAGATGGGCGTATCATAGCCCTTGATTTGCCAATTGCTCGGCACCTCGATTTTATCGTCGTGCGAAAAGTCAGCCTCGACAGAAAAATCTGCCTCTTGCAACTGGTTCACAGAGGGCATAAACCGAAATGCCCATTCTCCGTTCAAGGACTGCATTTTGCCGCCGGAAAGAGTGGGGTCGGGGTCGGTGATTGCCACACGCGGCAAGACGTTGATATGTTTATACTTGATGTTCTGCCAAAATTTTTCCATAAAGCCCTCCATCATTTCAAATTATACCGCATAAATTCATCACTTGCAAGATGGTATTTGGATTTATTCCGCTAAAAAGTAAAGGTATATGTATTTACAAGAGTATAATTTTAGTGTATAATAATAGAGTATGGAAAGCACGTCTTTATATCGTAAATACCGTCCACAGAATTTTGACGAAGCCATCGGACAAGAGGGTATCGTTCGAATTCTACGCAACATGATTTCTTCGGGCAATATTCCGCACGCTCTGCTTTTTACAGGTACACGTGGCACAGGTAAAACCTCTTTTGCCCGTATTTTTGCCAAGGCAGTCAACTGTTTGTCGCCTAAAAACGGCTCTCCCTGTGGGGAATGCGCAGCCTGTCGGGCTATGGCAAATACCAGTATCGACCTGATGGAGATAGACGCCGCCAGCAATAACGGCGTAGATGATATCCGCGCACTTCGCGAGAGTGTGGTGTATCCGCCTGCAGACGCTACTTTGCGCTATAAGGTCTATATCATCGACGAGGTCCACCAGTTGACTTCTGCGGCGTTTAACGCATTCCTCAAGACCCTTGAGGAGCCACCTGCTCATTGCATTTTTATCCTTGCCACAACCGAGGCGCAGAAACTGCCTGCAACCATTCTTTCCCGTTGCTTGCGCTTTGATTTCCGCCTCTACGACCAGGCATTGCTTGCAGAACACGTGGGTAAGGTGTTCG
>JAFTOZ010000076.1 GCA_017463565.1 Clostridia bacterium
CAGACATTCAACCAATCTCGGCGGTAATAGCAAGGGTGATCCACCTGTTCCCATACCGAACACAGTCGTTAAGCCCCTTTACGCGGATGGTACTTGGACGGACACGTCCCGGGAGAGTAAGAAGCCGCCGGATACCAAATATTCCTCCATAGCTCAGTCGGTAGAGCATTCGGCTGTTAACCGAAGTGTCGTTGGTTCGAGTCCAACTGGGGGAGTGAAAAGGTCGACAAGTGAAAGCTTGTCGATTTTTTTATGCCCACCCACCGCCACCGCATTCCGTTTTCTGTCCCTCACGTTGGCCCCACATATCCGTACTCACGGAAGAACGTCTATACATCCGCAACAATCTGCTTATACCAAACCTGCACCCGAGCAGTCCCCTAACGGCATTCTCCGTGCCTACCGCAAATCGATAGATGGCTCTCCAAAAGGCATCGAAAATTGAACATTCAATGAGAAAATAGGTTTTTACAAGGGGAGTAGGGTCTATTCGTACCGCCAACTGAATCTAGAGTTTTCGCCACAAGGCAGGGGAGAACGGTAGGATTCGCTTTGGAGTGGGGAGTGTGGCAAACAAAAAAGCGCCCGAAGGCGCATTTTTTGTATAGACGATTATTTCTTGGGTTTAGGATCCTTCAGCGTTTCCGCAAGAGAGGTCAACAGACCCGTCACGTTCGCCAGGTCGCTGGGCACCACAATCTTGGTGGATTGACCGTCAGACAACACCTTGAGTGCCTCAAAGCCTTCCAGCGTTACGTACTGTGCCGAGGGAGCGGCGCTGTTGATCAGAGCAATCGCAGCGGCACGACCTTCGCCCTCTGCAATCAAAGCTTCCTTCTCTGCTTCTGCCGCCATGATACGTGCTTGCTTAGCGGCGTCTGCTGCCAACAGTTGACTCTCACGGTCAGCTTGCGCACGCAGAATCTTACTTTCCTTTTCACCTTCTGCAATCAAAATACTGCTCTTCTTTTCGCCCTCAGCCTTCAGAATGCTCTCACGGCGCTCACGCTCTGCACGCATTTGCTTTTCCATGGCATCTTGAATGTCCTTGGGAGGCAAAATGTTCTTCAACTCAACACGGTTGATTTTGATACCCCAGGGATCGGTTGCCTCGTCCAGAATGATACGCATCTTGCTGTTCACGGTATCACGGCTTGTCAGGGTTTCGTCCAACTCCAATTCGCCTACGATATTACGCAGGGTGGTTGCCGTCAGATTTTCAATAGCAGATATAGGACGGTCCACGCCGTAGGTATACAGTTTGGGATCGGTGATCGCAAAGTACACCACGGTGTCAATCTGCATAGTCACGTTATCCTTGGTGATCACGGGTTGGGGCTTAAAGTCTGCCACGATTTCCTTCAAACTGATAGGTCTGCTTGCGCGCTCAATGAAAGGAAGAATCATGTGGGGGCCGGTGGTCAGGGTGCGATGATAGCGACCCAAACGCTCTACGATCACAGCGTTGGACTGACGAACGATTTTCAGACCAAACACCAGCGTAATGAAAATGAAGAAGAATGCAATCACGCCAATGATAATGCCGGCAATTGCGCCTCCCGATAATGCTAACAATAAACTCATAGTAAACCTCCTATTATCTATGCTCTAACGCTATTCTTTGCGTTTTGCAATCAATTTATTTCCCTCGACGTCGAGGATTTCCACGATCTCGCCCTCCGACAGCACTTCGTCCCCCTTTGCTTTCACGCTCCACACCACGTCGTTCACCTTTGCCGAGCCGAGATGGTCAAAGTCCGCCGCCGTGATCATACGCACTTCCTTGCCGATGAGGGCCTCCACGTTGGTACGGTTTGCCATGCCTTTGAGAAAGTACTTCTGGCAGACGGGACGCAGCAACAGCAGAAGAATGGTAGCCACGCCAAAAAAGATAATGATCTGTCCCCACCAGGGCAGGGTGGGAATAAAGCTCAAGCCAAGGCACAAAAGGGCCGAGATGGAAAACCAAACGGACACGATTTGCGGCGTCAGGAACTCCAATATGAATGCGACCACGGCAATGCCCAGCCATATCCAAGTCATATACATGGTACGTCCTCCTTTTGACCGATCAACAAGATGGGTCAACTATATTATAGCAAAACTTTCCCTCTTTGACAACCCCCCTCTTGGCGCAGAAGCGGCGCCGGAGGGCTGTCTCGCGCACGTATATAATAGGATAGCGTGCGCGTAGAAAAGCCTCACGGGGCATATATAAATTTTTTTACATACCCCCATTTTAGGGGCAAAAATACCCCTTTTTTTCTCAAAAATTGCCTAGAGAGGGCAGAAGTCAACGCCCTTCGCCCAACCCTCTCAAATCCTCCCCAAAACACCGTCTATCCCCTTGTATTTTGTCCGGATCGTCCGCCTACGAATTCGCCAAAAACAGTACAAAACGTACAATTTTACAAAAAACGAGGGATTTTTCAATTATTAAGAAAAATTAATTGAAATTATAGGTGCTAAAAATTTGACAGTTTTGGGGCTTATATATATAATCAATCGTGCACGGGCGCAATGCGACCTTTATCTAACGGATGAAGTATGAGGTTACCCGACCCTTAGGGATAGTTCATATGGACCAGTTTGATGAAATCAAGCGCTAACTCAAGGCAAACTGCGGTTTGCCTATTAAAAAAGGCTGCATGAAACACCCGAGCGAGAAACAAATTTGCGAGTTAGATAACAAGGAGGCAAAAAATGGCAAACCAAACATTGAGAATCAGATTGAAAGCATACGATCACGACCTCGTCGACGAAGTCGCAAACAAGATTGTAGAAGTCGTTACCGCTTCTGGCGCTAAAATCAGCGGTCCTATCCCCCTTCCCACCGAGAAAGAGGTTGTGACCATTCTGCGCTGCCCCCACAAGTATAAGGACAGCCGTGAGCAATTTGAAATGCGCACCCACAAGCGTCTGATCGACATCTTCAACCCCAGCCAAAAGGTTGTGATGAGCCTGATGAGCATCGACGTTCCCGCCGGTGTGGACATCAAGATCAAGATCTGATCGGAATCATTTAGAAAGTAATAATAAGGAATATATTTGGAGGTGAACTTTATCAATGAATAAAGCAATCGTCGGAAAGAAATTAGGAATGAGCCAAGTCTTCACTGCAGAAGGCGAAGTGATCCCCGTAACCGTTGTCCAAGCCGGTCCCTGCCCCGTAGTGCAAGTGAAGACCGTAGAGAAGGACGGCTACAAGGCAATCAAGGTGGCGTACGAACCCGCCGTGGCTCGCAAAGTAAGTGGTGACAAGAAGGTCACCTACAAGGGTGTCAATCGTCCCGATGAAGGTCAATTCAAGAAGGCTGGCATCGCTCCCTACCGCTACCTGCGTGAGTTGCACGTAGACGCAGAGTTGGAAGTTGGCGCTGTGATCACTTGTGATACCTTCGCTCAAGGTGACAAGGTGGACGTCGTCGGTCATACTCGCGGTCGTGGTTACACCGGTGTTATCCAACGTTGGAATCATCATCGTATCCCCATGAGCCACGGTGCCGGTCCCGTGCACAGAGAGGTTGGTTCTATGGCCGCTAACTCGGACCCCAGCAGAGTGTTCAAAAACAAGAAGATGGCAGGCCAATACGGTAACGAGCGCGTGACTATCCAAAACTTGTCGGTTGTCAAGGTGGATGCAGCTCGCAACCTGCTGTTGATCAAGGGTGCCATTCCCGGCCCCAAGGGTGGACTCGTGATTGTGAAGTCCACTGTGAAATAGGAGGTAACGTATGATTAGCCTGAAAGTATATGACAAGACTGCAAAAGAAATCGGCAGCATCGAGGTCAGCGAAAGCGTATTCGGCAACGAGTACAACGAGGCTTTGATTCACCAAGTAGTGGTCGCTCAATTGGCAAACCGTCGCCAAGGCACCAAGAGCGCTCTGACCCGTACCGAGGTTCGCGGCGGTGGCCGTAAGCCCTGGCGTCAAAAGGGTACCGGTCAAGCCCGTCAAGGCAGCACCCGCGCTCCCCAATGGATCAAAGGTGGCGTAGTGTTCGCTCCCAAACCCCGCGACTTCTCTCAAAAGGTAAACAAGACCATGCGTCGCGAAGCAATCAAATCGGCTTTGTCTGAGAAGCTGGCATGTGGCGAGATCATCGTAGTGGATAACCTCGAGCTGGCAGCAGCCAAGACCAAAGAGTTCGTTGCAATCCTGAACGCATTCGGTCTGGACAACAGAACCCTGGTGGTGACCACCGGTGAAAACGTAGCTCTGCAACGTGCCACCAACAACATCCCCACCGTGACCTTGCAAGACAGCGCACTCATCAACGTGTACGACATCGTAGTCAACCACAAGTGCTTGATCACCAAGGCCGCAATCGAAGCCATTGAAAAGGCTTATGGCGAGGAGGCATAACATGACGAATCACGAAATTATTATCCGCCCCGTACTCAGCGAAAAGAGTTTCGACGGCATTGCAGTAAAGAAGTACACCTTCATTGTTGACCGCCGTGCCAACAAGACCCAAATCAAGAAGGCTGTTGAAGAAGTCTTCGGTGTGAAGGTAAGCAAAGTAAACACCGCCAACTACGACGGTAAATTGAAGAGACAAGGCGCCCACGAAGGCAGACGTGCTTCCTACAAGAAGGCTATCGTCACCCTGACTGAGGACAGCAAGTCCATCGAGTATTTCGAGAGTTTGACCTAATAGGAGGTAAATTATGGCTATCAAGAAGTATAAACCTACTACCCCTGCTCGTCGCTCCATGTCGGTCAACGCCTTTGACGAGATCACCAAGAAAACTCCCGAACGTAGTTTGTTGGTATCCCTCAACAAGAGTGGCGGTCGTAACGCAACCGGTCGTATCACCGTGCGTCACATCGGCGGCGGCAACAGACAAAAGTACAGAATCATCGACTTCAAGCGTAACAAGGATAACATCCCCGCTAAGGTCGTGGGCATCGAGTACGATCCCAACCGTACCGCCAACATCGCATTGTTGGCATACGCAGACGGCGAAAAGAGATACATTCTGGCTCCTCTGGGCTTGAACGTTGGCGACGTCGTTCTGTCGGGTACCGACATCGATATCAAGGTCGGTAACTGCTTGCCCTTGGGTTCCATTCCCATCGGTACCACCGTTCACAACATTGAGCTCTATCCCGGTCGCGGCGGCGTCATCGCTCGTTCGGCAGGTATCAGTGCTCAGCTCGTTGCGAAAGAAGCAAAAGGCGCGATCCTGCGTCTGCCCAGCGGTGAGACCCGCTACATCAGCCTGCGCTGCCGTGCAACCATCGGTATGGTTGGTAACGTAGACAACGAGTTGGTCAGCCTGGGTAAGGCCGGTCGTAAGCGTCACATGGGCGTACGTCCCACCGTTCGTGGTGTGGTTATGAACCCCTGTGATCACCCCCACGGCGGCGGCGAGGGCAAATCCCCCATCGGTATGCCCACCCCTGTCACTCCTTGGGGCAAGCCTGCTCTGGGTTATAAGACCCGTAAGAAGAAGAAGGCAAGCAACAAGATGATTATCAAGCGTATTAACTAGGAGGCACAAGATGAGTAGATCTGTTAAGAAAGGGCCTTATGTAGAAGAAAGGCTGATGAATAGAATCATTGCCATGAACAGCGGCAAGGCGGAAAAGAAGGTCATCAAGACCTGGTCGAGAAGCTCCACCATTTTCCCCGACATGATTGGTCACACCATCGCTGTGCATGACGGAAGAAGACACGTGCCGGTATATATCACCGAAGATATGGTAGGCTGCAAGCTCGGCGAGTTTGCTCTGACCCGCACGTTCAAAGGCCACGCTGGCTCTAAGAGCGCCGGTGGCAAATAAGGAGGAAGGTTATGGCTACTAGAATGAAAGAAAAGGCTGCGTTTCGTGCAGAAAACGCCGACAAGCGCCCCCATGCAATTGCCAAATATCTCCGCATCTCTCCCTTCAAGGTTAGAGTAGTGCTGGACGTAATCCGTGGCAAGAGTTATGTAGAGGCTGTGGCAATCCTCAAGAACACCAACAAGGCAGCAAGCCCCCTGATTCTGAAGGTTTTGGAATCTGCTGCGGCTAACGCTGAAAACAACCTCAACCTGGCTAAGAGCGATCTCTACGTCGCAGAGTGCTATGCAGACCAAGGTCCCACCCTCAAGCGTATCCAACCCGTGAGCAAGGGCCGCGCACATCGCATTTTGAAACGTACCAGCCACATCACCGTTATCCTGGATACGGTGCAAGCGTAAGGAGGACATACAATGGGACAAAAAGTTAATCCGAATGGTTTGAGAGTCGGCATCAACAAAGATTGGGAAGCCAAGTGGTACGCTGGCAAGAAGAATTTCAGCGATTATTTGGTAGAAGACGTGCAGATTCGTAACTATATCAAGAACATCTATAAACCTGCTCCTTTGGCTAAGGATGCACCCGCTACCGAAGGTGCCGAGGGCGAAATCCGCCCCGTGCGTAAGTTGGACGACCGTCCCCGCATCAGCAAGATCGTGGTGGAGCGTTGCGACCAATACATCAAGGTGAAGGTTTATACCGGCCGTCCCGGTCTGTTGATCGGTAAAGAAGGCAGCGGCGTAGAGCAACTGTCCAAGGCTGTGAAGAAGATCTGTGCTCAAAACGGTCACACCTACAAGAACTACCTCATCGAGTTCGTAGCAGTCAAGGTTGTAGACATCGACGCACAACTCGTTGCAGAAGAGATTGCCAACCAACTGGAAAAGCGTGTTAGCTTCCGCCGTGCAATGAAGATGGCTATGAAGCGTGCTCGCCAAGCCGGTGCAAAGGGTATCAAGACGATGGTAAGCGGTCGTTTGGACGGTGCAGAAATCGCCCGTTCCGAGCAATACCACGACGGTAGTATTCCTCTTCAAACCCTGCGTGCAGACATCGATTACGGTTTCGCTGAGGCAGCAACCACCTACGGTCGCATCGGCGTTAAGACCTGGATCTATCACGGCGAAGTGTTTGGAAAGAAAGTTGAGAAGAAAGGAGGCGAAGCGTAATTATGTTAATGCCTAAGAGAGTTAAAAGAAGACGTCAAGCGCGTGGCCGCATGAAAGGTGCAGCCCACAAGGGTAACGTCATCGCATACGGCGAGTACGGTCTGGTAGCCGCCGAGTGCGGTTGGATCACAAGTAACCAAATCGAGGCAGCACGTATCGCAATGACTCGTTTCACCAAGCGTGGTGGTCAAGTATGGATCGACATCTTCCCCCACAAGCCCATCACCAAGAAGCCCGCTGAAACTCGTATGGGTAGCGGTAAGGGTTCCGTAGAGTATTGGGTAGCAGTCGTGAAGCCCGGTCGTGTAATGTTCGAAATTGCGGGTATCCCCGAGGCAACTGCTCGCGAAGCATTGCGTCTGGCTTCCCACAAGCTTCCTGTCAAGTGCAAGATTGTGAAGAAGGAAGATTTAGTAAAAGAAGGCGGTGAAGAATAATGAAAGCAAACGATTATGCAAAAATGACTATGGCCGACTTGCAAAGTGAGTTGACCAAATTGAAGGCACAGTTGTTCAATCTTCGCTTCCAATTGGCTGCAGGTCAGCTGACCAACAACAGCTTGATCGCATCCTGCAAAAAGGATATCGCGAGAGTGAGCACCATCATCCGTCAACGTGAGTTGAACATTGCCGTCGAGCCCAGCAAGAAGGCAAAGTAGGAGGTAGAGTATGGCTATCGAAAGAAATTTGAGAAAAACCAGAGTGGGTGTCGTAGTGAGCAACAAAATGGACAAGACCGTTGTTGTGGCCATCGACGTGAAATATAAGCATCCCCTCTATAAAAAGACTGTTAAAATCACCAAGAAGTACAAGGCTCACGACGAGCACAACGAGTGCAACGTAGGTGACACCGTCGAGATCGCAGAGACTCGCCGCCTGTCCGCCGACAAGAACTGGCGCGTTGTAACCATCCTCGAAAGAGCCAAGTAAGGAGGAGCGAATATGATTCAACCACAATCCAGATTGATTGCTGCCGACAATACCGGCGCAAAAGTAATCCAATGCATCAAAGTTATCGGTGGTTCCTTCCGTAAGTTTGGTAATATCGGTGATGTCATCGTCGCTTCCGTCAAGACGGCTACCCCCGGTGGTACCGTAAAGAAGGGTGACGTGGTTCGCGCCGTTATCGTGCGCACGACCAAGGGCGTCGGCCGTCCCGATGGATCTCACATCCGTTTCGACGACAACGCAGCCGTGATCATCGACAACCAAAAACAACCTCGCGGCACGCGTATCTTTGGACCCATCGCACGCGAATTGAGAGATAAAGACTATATGAAGATTATCTCTTTGGCACCCGAAGTGCTGTAAGGAGGAAGACATGGAACTGAAAAAAGGTGATGCAGTAAAGTGATCGCCGGCAAGGACAAGGGCCGCACCGGTCAAATCATCAAAGTTATCCCCGCTACCAATCGTATCGTAGTAGAGGGCATCAACATCGTCAGCAAGTGTGTTCGTCCCCGCAAGGCCAACGAAAAGGGTGGCATCGTGGAACAACCCGCAGCCTTTGATGCAAGCAACGCTATGATCCTCTGCCCCGAGTGCGGCAAAGCTACTCGTATCGGCCACAAAGTGGTTGACGGCAAGAAGGTTCGTATCTGCAAAGAGTGTGGCGCCGTGCTGGATGTGAAAGCGTCCAAGGCAAAGGCCACCGCGAAGAAGGCTTCCAAGAAAGCGGCAAAGAAAAAGGCCGATGATGTAGAGTAAGTCGGAGGTAGACTATGGCAGAAAAGAAGAAAGAAGCTAAGAATCAGGTTGCTAAGGGAATTGCAACCGTCGCAAAAGCAGGAGAGAATCGCGAATATCGCTTGAAGACTCTCTACAGAGAACACGTTGCCCCCGAGCTTCAAAAGAAATTCGGATACAAGAACGTTCACCAAATCCCCCGTCTCGAGAAGGTCGTTCTCAACATGGGTTTGGGCGATGTGAAGGACAACGCAAAGGCTTTCCAACAAGCCGTTGAAGAAATGAAACAAATTTCCGGCCAAAAGCCTGTGATCACACAAGCTCGTAAGTCGGTCGCAAACTTCAAAATCCGTGAGGGTATGAACGTTGGCTGCAAGGTGACCCTGCGTGGTGCAAGAATGTACGACTTCCTCGACAAGTTGATGAACGTCGTTCTGCCCCGTGTGCGCGACTTCAAGGGTGTTCCCACCAAGTCGTTCGACGGTCGTGGTTCCTATGCAATGGGCGTGAAAGAGCAATTGATCTTCCCCGAAATCACCTACGAACAAGTAGAAAAGATCAGAGGTATGGACATTTGTATCGTCACCACCGCAAATACGGACGAAGAAGCAAAAGAGTTGCTCAGCTTGCTGGGTATGCCCTTCGCTCGCAACTAATGGAGGTTTGAGTTATGGCTAAAACATCAATGAAAAACAAGCAAAAGGCACCCGCTAAGTACGCCGTTCGCGCTTACACCCGTTGCAAGCTGTGCGGTCGTCCTCACGCTGTCTTGAGAAAGTTCGGTATTTGCAGAGTTTGCTTCCGTGAATTGGCTTACAAGGGCCAAATCCCCGGTGTGAAGAAAGCAAGTTGGTAAGAAGGAGGTAGAATATGTACGTAACAGATCCCGTAGCAGATATGCTTACTAGAATCAGAAACGCCCTCACCGCCCGTCATACCGAAGTGGATATCCCCCGCTCGAAAGAGAAGATCGCCGTAGCAGAGATCTTGAAGAACGAAGGTTACGTCTCCGCTGTGGAATTGGTTGGCAAAGAGGATTACACCGGCATCATTCGCATCACCCTGAAATACGGTCCCCGTGGCGAGAAAGTCATCAACGGTTTGAAGAGAATTTCCAAGCCCGGTCTGCGTGTGTATGCTAACTGTGAAGAGCTCCCCAAGGTTTTGGGTGGCTTGGGTATCGCCATCATCAGCACTAACAAAGGCATCATGACGGACAAGCAAGCCCGTAGCGCCAACGTTGGTGGCGAGGTTATGGCCTACGTTTGGTAAGGAGGTGCACTATGAGTCGTATCGGTAGATTACCCGTAGAAATCCCCGCAGGTGTAACCGTCACTTTGGACGGACAAACCGTTACCGTAAAAGGTAGCCTTGGCACCCTCACCCGTACCTTCGCTCCCACCATGGGCATCGCAATCGAAGGTAACCACGTGGTGGTAACCCGTGCCAACGAAGAGAAGAAGAACAAGGCTTTGCACGGTCTGACCCGCGTTCTTATCAAGAACATGGTAGAAGGCGTCAGCAAGGGCTATGAGAAGATCATGGTAGTCAACGGTGTTGGCTTCAAGGTCGTCGAGTTGGCTCCCGGCAAGCTCCAATTCAACGTGGGTTATTCCCATCCCGTCGAGATTGTTGCTCCCGCTGGCATCACCCTCAAACTGTTGTCGCCCACCGAGGTTTCGGTAAAGGGTATCGACAAAGAGGTGGTTGGCCAAGTGGCTGCCAACATCAAGCGCATCCGTATTCCCGATCCCTATCACCTCTATGGCATCCGCTACAAGGATGAAGTGCTGGTGAAGAAGGAAGGCAAAGCGGCAGGCAAATAAGGAGAGTAGGATATGATTAGCAAGATTGACAAGAATGCCGAGCGTGTAAAACGGCATAAGAGAATTAGAAATAGAATATCCGGCACCCAAGAGCGTCCCCGTCTGTGTGTGTATCGTTCGGACAAGCACATCTATGCGCAAGTCATCGATGATACCTGCGGCAAGACGTTGGCTGCTGCTTCTACCACCGAAAAGGCTATCGCCGAGGCAGTTGCACAACTGACCAAGACCGAAGCTTCCAAGGTGGTTGGCAAGGCTGTCGCCGAGAAGGCACTCGCCGCTGGCATCACCGAGGTTGTGTTTGACCGTGGCGGTTATCTCTACACCGGTCGTGTGTCTGCATTGGCCGATGGCGCTAGAGAAGGCGGCTTGAAGTTCTAAGGAGGTCGAATATGGCAAGACAAGAAAGATTCGCAAGACATGAACAAAGAGACGAGTTCGATAAAGTAACCATTTCGATGAACCGTGTTACCAAGGTTGTTAAGGGCGGTAAGAATATGCGCCAAGCAGCTCTGGTATGCGTGGGTGACCACAACGGTCGTGTCGGCTTGGGCATGGGTAAAGCCATCGAGGCTGTGGACGCCATCAACAAGGCAGAAACCGCTGCGAAGCGCAACCTGTTCTCCGTTCCCATGGTAGGTACCACCATTCCTCACGAAATCGTGGGTGAATTCGGTAGCGGCCGCGTGCTCCTCCTCCCCGCTGAGGAAGGTACCGGTGTTATCGCTGGCGGTCCTGTGCGTGCCGTGTTGGAAATGGCAGGCGTGAAGGATATCCGTACCAAGTCTTTGGGCTCCAACAACCCCATCAACTGCGCAAAGGCAACCATCGCTGGCCTGAAGGCTCTGCGTACTGCCGAGCAAATCGCAGCATTGAGAGGGATCTCCGTCGAGGCAGTCAAATCTCTGACTGTGGTTGACAAGAAATAAGGAGGCGAACTATGGCTAAATTGAAAATCACGTTAGTGAAGAGCACCATCGGTGCTTTGCAAAAGCAAAAAGCCACTGTGAAGGCAATGGGTTTCCACAAGCTCAACAGCTCTGTTGTGATGGAAGATACCCCCGTGACCCGTGGCATGATCAAGGTTGTTTCTCACCTCGTTAAGGTTGAGGATGCCGAATAAGGAGGTCGCTATGAAATTACATGAAATGTCCCCCGCAAACGGCGAAAAAACCAGCAGCAAGAGATTGGGCCGTGGTATCGGCTCCGGTCTCGGTAAGACTTCCGGTAAAGGTCACAAAGGTCAATGGGCTCGCTCCGGCGGCGGTGTTCGTCCCGGTTTCGAGGGCGGCCAAATGCCTTTGACCCGTCGTATCCCAAAGCGTGGATTCACCAACATCTTTAAGAAGGAATACACCGTAGTTAACGTTGGCGTTCTGAGCGAGCTGTTCGCAGCTGGTGAAGTTGTCAATGCCGAAGCCATCGTAGCAAAGGGCTTGGTTTCCAAGATCGCTCCCTTTGGTCTCAAGGTTTTGGGTGGCGGCGAAATCACCAAGGCTCTGACCGTAGAAGCAGCACGCTTCTCCGAGAGTGCTAAGGCAGCTATCGTTGCAGCCGGCGGTACCGTAGTAGAGGTGAAATAGTTATGTTCAAAACATTGGTGAACGCCTTCCAAGAGAAGGGAATAAGAAAGAAACTGTTGTTAACGCTGTTGATTCTGTTGATCTACAGAATCGGCTGCTTTATCCCCATCCCGGGCATTTCGCCCACTGCTTTCGGCAGTTTGGCGACAAATGACTTCTTCCAGGTTCTGTCTACCATCACCGGTGGCAGCCTCCAAAACGGAACGTTGTTTGCGCTGGGAATCCTGCCGTTCATCAATTCGTCCATCATCATGCAACTTCTGACCTTGATCATTCCTCCCCTGGAGCGTTTGAGCAAGCAAGGAGAAGAAGGACGCCAAAAGATGACCCAAATCACCCGTATCGTAGCCATCGTGCTGGCGATCGTGCAGGGCATCGGCATCACCATCAGCTGGAACAACCAAGGTTATATCATTCCCTTGTTTGCTCTCGGCGGTGTGTCCTCCCAAGTTGGTTTGGTCTTCTCGATGATCTTCGTTATCCTCGCTTTGGTAGCAGGTAGCGCCATCGTTATGTGGCTGTGCGACCTGATCACCGAGGTTGGCGTAGGTAACGGCACTTCGCTCATCATCTTCATCGGTATCGTAGCTGGTTTTGCTGCCGGCTTCATCGACGAGATGCAAATCGTAGCTGCCGACGTTACCCAAATTTGGCGCGTATTGCTGTATCTGCTGGTGGTTGTGGTTGTATTCGTACTGGTTGTGTTCATCGACCTGTCCCAACGCAACATCACCGTGCAGTACGCCAAGCACGTCAAGGGCAACAAGATGTACGGCGGTCAAAGCACCCACCTGCCCATCAAGGTAAACGGCTCGGGTGTTATGCCTATCATCTTTGCAAGCTCCTTCTTAATGTTCCCCCAATTGATCGCCAGCTTCTGGCCCACCAGTGACTTCTATATTTGGTGGACGCAGAACATGGGCGCAGGCAGCTGGGGCTACAGCGTACTGTTGGCCGTATTGATTTTCTTCTTCAGCTACTTCTATGCGAAGATCCAATTCAATCCGGAAGACGTGTCGAAGAGCATCCAATCTACTGGCGGCTTTATCCCCGGCATTCGTCCCGGTCGTCCGACCGCTGAGTATCTGACCAAGGTCAATAACCGCATCACTCTGTTTGGTGCTGTGTTCCTTGCCTTCATCGCCCTGATCCCCGGTTTGGTGTTCCGTGCGATTTTGACGGACAGCAGTTCGTTGGTCAACTCCTTCTCGGCAACCGGTATGCTGATTGTCGTCAGCGTGGCACTTGAGTTCAACACGCAACTCGAGAACCAACTGATGATGAAGCACTACAAGGGATTCTTGAAATAATATGAGATTGATTTTCTTGGGAGCGCCCGGTTCGGGCAAGGGCACGCACGCCGTGCGTGTCAAAGCAGACTACCATATTCCCCATATCAGCACGGGCGACATTTTCCGTGCTAATATCAAGGGGAACACCCCCTTGGGTCAACAAGCCAAGGCTTACTTGGACAAGGGTGCGCTGGTGCCTGACGAGCTGACGATTGCCATCGTCAAGGACCGTTTGGCAAACCCCGATTGCGCGAAGGGATTCATCCTGGATGGATTCCCTCGCACCATCCAACAAGCAGACGCGCTGGCTACCTTCGCCGGTGTGGATGCGGTAATCAATCTGATTTTGGACGATGAAACCATCGTGGAGCGCGTAACGGGTCGCCGCATGTGTGCCTGTGGTGCCACCTACAACGTAGCAACGTTGAAGGGTGCCACGACCTGTGCCAAGTGTGGCGGTGAGTTGTACCAAAGAGTTGACGACCAACCCGAAACCGTACGTAACCGTTTGGAGGTCTACGCCGCCAATACGGCCCCCCTTATCGATTATTATCGCGCGAAGGGTCTGATCAAGGACGTAGACTCAAACGGTCTGTCCATCGATCAGGTGTACGACAAAATCAAAGAGGTGTTGGATACGCTATGATCAATATCAAAACCGATAGCGAAGTCGCCGCAATGCGCGAGGCAAACGCCATCGTAAGAGATTTGCTGTGCTATATCGAGGAGCACGTCAAGGAGGGGGTTTCCACCGCCTATCTGGACAAGCTCGCCCGTGAGTTCATCGAGAAGCGGGGCGCCAAGCCCAGTTTCCTCGGGTACAACGGATTCCCTGCCAGCATTTGCGCATCGGTCGACGACGTTGTTGTCCACGGAATTCCCAATCGCAACGTGATATTGCGAGAGGGGCAAATCATCGGTGTGGACGTGGGTGCCTACATTCACGGATTCCACGGAGATGCAGCCAGAACCTTTGCGGTGGGTCGCATCTCAGCCGAAAAGCAACGTTTGATAGACGTCACGCGAGAGTGCTTCTTCAAGGCCGTCGAGATCATCAAGGCCGGCGTGCGTCTGGGCGACGTTGGTGCCACCATCCAAGCTCACGCCGAAAGCAACGGCTATTCGGTTGTGCGCGAGCTGGTCGGCCACGGCATCGGTCGCGAAATGCACGAAGACCCCGCCGTTCCCAACTACGGTACGGCAGGATACGGAGTGCGTCTACAGCGCAATATGACCATTGCCATCGAGCCTATGGTTAACATGGGGCGCAAGGAAGTCTACACCGCCCGAGACGGTTGGACGGTCCGCACCGCAGATGGCATGCCAAGTGCGCACTACGAGAATACCATCCTTGTCACCGACAGCGGCGTGGAGATTCTCACACTGTAGGAGGTACGAGATGCAAATAGGCAGCGTCGTCTATTCCAAGACAGGACGTGACCAAGGTCGAGTATACCTGATCCATTCCTTGGACTCCACGAAAGAGGGGTACGTATGGGTGGTAGACGGTGAAATCCGCACCTTGGCGCATCCCAAAAGGAAGAACAGCAAGCATCTGCACTACAAGGGCGAAGACCTTCCCGTGTTGGCGGAAAAGCTGACCAAGGGTGTGCAGGTATTCGATAGCGAGATTAAAAGCGCATTGCGCGCGTATGCAAAGTAGGAGGGAATAACGTGTCCAAAGAAGATCTCATAGAAATGCAGGGAAAGGTCATTGAGGTTATGGCATACCAACAATACCGTATTGAATTGGAGCCTTCTCACAGACAAATCATTGCTTACCCGTCGGGCAAGATGAGAACCAGAAGTATCAAAATAATTGAAGGCGACTCGGTAAGAGTCGAGTTGAGTCCCTACGATTTGACCAAGGGTCGCATCGTATGGCGTGATAAGAACTAATTGGAGGAAGAAACAATGAAAGTGAGACCGTCGGTTAAACCTATGTGTGGCAATTGCAAGATCATTCGTCGTCATGGCATCGTCATGGTGATCTGCAGCAAAAACAAAAATCACAAGCAAAAGCAAGGCTAAAATAGTTGCACAAAAAACCTTTGTGTGCTAAAATTAATTTTGCAGTTTTTGTAATTCATCCGTGTAGGAGCGGCTGGACAGTTGTATTCCACCAACTGTCCTCCTATGTTGGGTAAATTATCGCAATATAATTTGAACAATATTTACAAGGAGAAATGGAGGTAATTTAATGGCTCGTATATCTGGTGTTGACTTGCCGAGAGAAAAGAGAGTTGAGATTGGTCTGACCTATATCTACGGTATCGGTTTGGCTACCTCGCGCAAGATTTTGGAATCAACAGGTATTGATCCCGACATTAGGGTAAAGGACTTAACAGAAGCGCACGTATCTGCTATTCGTGAATATATCGAAAATCCCGACAACCATCTGGTGGTTGAGGGTGATTTGAAGCGCCAAGTAGATATGGACATCAAGCGTTTGAGAGAAATCGGCTGCTATCGTGGCATTCGTCATAGAAAGGGTTTGCCCGTTCGCGGTCAAAGCAGCAAGCGTAACGCTCGCACCCGTAAGGGTCCGCGCCGTATCGTCAGTCGTTCTAAGAAATAGGAGGTTGTTATGGCTGCAAAGAAAAGAATCGTTACGAAACGCAAAGAGAAAATCCGCGTTGAGCGTGGCCAATGCCACATTCAATGCTCGTTCAACAACACCATCGTTACTTTCACCGACATGCAAGGTAACACGATTTCTTGGTGCTCCGCAGGCAAGCTCGAGTATAAGGGCGGCAAGAAGAGCACTCCTTACGTTGCTCAACAAGTGGCAGAGACCGCTGCTGACGGCGCAAAGGATTGTGGCATGAAGTATGTCGAGGTGTACGTAAAGGGTCCCGGCCAAGGCCGTGAGAGCGCTATCCGTGCTTTGGGCAACAAGGATATGATCGTCACTTTGATCAAGGACGTCTCTCCCATCCCCCACAACGGTTGCCGTCCCCCCAAGCGTCGTAGACTGTAATAAGGAGGTTTGTTAATATGGCTAAATATACAGGTCCCAGTTGCCGTCTTTGCCGTCGCGAAGGCGAGAAACTCTATCTGAAGGGCGACAGATGTTACAATATTTCGAAGGATGGCACCAACAAGCCCTTGTGCCCCTTTGACAAGACTGACAAAAAGGTAACCCCTCCCGGCCCCGCTCATGCAGGTCGTCGCAAGGTAAGCGGTTATCAACAACAATTACGTGAAAAGCAAAAGACCAAGCGTATCTATGGTATTCTTGAGAAGCAATTCCGTATGTACTACACCAAAGCCGAAAGAATGAAAGGCGTTACTGGTGAAAACATGCTGATCCTCATCGAGCGCAGATTGGACAACGTGGTGTTCCAAATGGGCATCGCCGCATCCCGCGCCCAAGCAAGACAGCTTGTTTGCCACGGCCACATTGCAGTTAACGGCAAAAAGGTGGACATCCCCTCTTACCTCGTGAAAGTAGGCGACGTCATCACCGTCAAGGCAGAGAAGGCCGACAATGCGTTCTTCACCGCCCTGAAAGAGAGTGCAGTTCGTGCCAATATGCCTAAGTGGGTCAACTTCGACAAGGCTACCCTGAAGGGCGAAGTGTTGGCATTCCCGACCAGAGAAGATATCGATCCGAGAATCAAGGAGCATATGATCGTCGAGTTGTACTCCAAGTAATCTAGGCTAGGAGGTAGTATATGATTGAAATTAAGAGACCCCAAATCGTTACCGAAGAAAGCGAAGACGGAAGTTTTGGTAGATTTACGGTCAAGCCCCTTGAGCGTGGCTTAGGTACCACGTTGGGCAATGCGCTGCGTCGCATCCTGCTCGGTGCGCTTCCCGGCGCTGCTTGTGTGGGCATCAAGATTGACGGTGTGCAACATGAGTTCTCCACCATTCCTCACGTAGTCGAGGACGTGGTTGAAATCATTCTTCACATCAAGGGCATCGCATTCAAGGCAAACGGCGTCATCGATAACGAAGACAAGCCTGTTGTCCGTTTGCAAAAGTTCGAGGCCGGCCCCGTCTATGCCCGCGACATCGAGTGCGGACTGGATGTGGAAATTCTCAATCCCGATCACTATATCTGCACTTTGGACGAGGGTGCCGCTCTCAATATGGAGCTGTACATCGGTTCGGGTCGCGGCTATGTGACCGCTGACAAAAACAAGGATCCCCTGCAACCCATCGGTTATATCCCCGTGGACAGCATCTACACCCCCGTGGTGGCCACCAACTATACGGTGGAGGATGCCCGTGTGGGACAAAGTTTGGAGTATGACTGTCTGACCGTTGAGCTCAAGACCAACGGCACCATCGCTGCTCGTGAGATCATCTCTCTCGCTGCTAAGATTTTGGAGGATCATGCTCGTCTGTTCGTAGATTTGTCGAGCAGCATGGGTTCCAAGAGCGTGCTTGTAGACGCCAAGGAAAACAAGGAAGCCAAGATTCTGGAGATGACCATCGAGGATTTGGACTTGTCGGTGCGTTCCTACAACTGCCTGAAGAGAGCCGGTATCCACACCGTCGAAGATTTGACCAAAAAGTCTTCCGAGGATATGCTCAAGGTGCGCAACCTGGGCAAGAAGTCCCTGGAAGAAGTTATCAACAAACTACAAGACCTCGGTCTGAGCTTGCGTAGCAACGACGAATAAGGAGAGGAAAATGAGAAAATTAGGAAAAGCGACAGATGCAAGAATGGCTATGCTGAAAGGTCAGGTTACCGACCTGTTGTGGTATGGCAGAATCGAAACAACCCTGAGCCGCGGCAAGGACGTAGCACGTATGGCTGAGAAGCTCCTTACCTTGGCAATCAATAACTATACCGACACCGTAGAGGTGAGCAAGAATATCAAAAACGACACGGGTGAGATCGTTGTTCGCAACGTGATCAACGACGGTCCCAAGAAGTTGGCTGCTCGTCGTCGTTTGATGGCTAACCTGTACGACGTTCAAGAGCGCAAAGAGCGCGGCGAAAGCAAGTCCAAGTACTTTGCCCGTATTCGTGACATCAAGCACCCCTTGATCGAGAAGATCTTCAACGAGTACGCCAAGAAGTACGATGCCCGCAATCAAGAGACCAAGCAAGGCGGCGGCTATACCCGTATCCTTCGTTTGGGCAAGAGAGTGGGTGATGATGCGGAAGTCGTCATCGTAGAGCTCGTCTAATAACCAAAGACTCCTACCGAAAGGTCGAAGCATATTGCGCCCACGTGGCGTATTGCTTTGTGCCCCAGCAGTGGGAGTCTTTTTGTTTGCCCAAAGTGGAGAAGTACCGCCCTATACAGATAGAAATACGACGAAGTAGGGCAGACGGCGCCGTATTTTCGACAGGAATCTTTTTCCCCGGGAGTAAGGAATTTTTTAGTCCTTTACGCGCGCGCATAATGCGCAAGAGGATTTCTGCCAAAATATAGATATTGACAAATCGCAAAGACCGTACTATAATTGTAATACGAGTGTGCATACGCACACGTAACGTAAAATTTTTTATGGAGGATTGTATATGAAGAAGATACTCATATCGGTCATCGCAGTTTTGCTGGTTGCCGCCATGTGTTTCGTATTCGCTGCTTGTGACAACACCGAGAAGCCCGAATGCAACCAACACGTAGACGCAGACAAGAACGGCAAATGCGACACCTGTGGCGCGACCGTAGAGGTCAAGCCCTGTACCACGCATAAAGACAACAACAAGGACGGTAAGTGCGACGTTTGTGGCACTGCTGTTCAAACCACTCAGGAGATCACCAAGGAAGAGCTTGGCGAGCACGTAGAGGCCGTGGATTTGGTCCTTTCTCACGCTTCTCAATACGTCGTCAACAACGCTATCGCCAAGGCTGACAACAGCACTGGCCTCAAGAAAGAGTTGGCTTCCTTCATCTCCAAGAATGCTGCCGCTAAGGCAAGCATCAAGTCCATCGACGTCAAGTTTGTGGACGGCAACTACGAGATCACCTTCAACTTCAAGGATCAAAAGGTCTACAAAGACAAGTCCTTGGTTGGTGCCCCCATCAACGAGGGTATCCACGCCGGCTACGAAGTGTCCGGTAGCAAGGTTGACCTGGACGGCGCTCTGACCGATATCGTCAACGCTCTGTTCGAGTCCATCGAGCGTACCATCGAGTCGGGCAAAGAGTTCGGCGAGGGCTTCATCACCGAGGCTGACGAAGACAACGTAGCATTTGGTCTCAACATCAAGGCTGGCTTCGAGTTCCACTATGGCGACAGCGACGAGCTCGTCAGCTACGACCTGCGCGTTGCCGGCAACCTGGCTCGCAATGCTGCTGACACCGAGGTAGCAATCGAGGTGTTGGATCCCGATGGCGTTGTGGTTGGTCTGTACTACATGGACACCGCACTCTATCTCAGCATCAACGTCAACGACTATGAGCAAAAGTACTATATCGACCAAGCTGACCTGAACGAGCTGCTCGTTGGTTTGCTGTCCGGTATGGGCGTGCACAAGCACTTCGACAGCAACAGCGACAACCTGTGCGACCACGTATTGGTGGGAGAAGATGCCGAGGGCAACACCTTCACCTTTGCTTGCGGCGCAGTGGTAGAGAGCGAAGAAGCTCCCTTCTATACCGAGCGTTTCGAGAGTGTCACCGAGTTGTTGGGCGGCCTCATGGGCGACAGCGCCGATATGGTTATCTCTATCGTCAACAGCCTCGTCAGCACCACCAAGACCGAGATGGATGGCATCACCCGCTATCAACTCCACCTCGACCTGGACGATCTGCTGGCTATGGCAATCCCCCTCATCGACGACCTGCTTGGTGACTCTGTCAACCAGATCACCGCAGCTCTGCCCGCACCCCTCAACCAACTCGATCTGGGTTCCTTCAAGGGCGTAGGTGGCAGCCTGCTCATCACCGCAGACATCGACACCGAGGGTGAGTTCCTCACCGGCGTTCAAATCAGCTACAACGTAGCACAAAAGGACTTCCGCTTCTCTTCCAGCGACACCGTGCAAAAGCTCTACGGTCCCGTCAACGTGGCTATCACCATTGCTGACTTCGGTCTGGGCGAGCAAGACGTCGACTTGGACGGCAAGGCATCTGACTACAAGTACTTCAGCCCCCTCAATGCCGAGGTAGAAGCTGACGTCATCGTAGAAGAGATCCTCAACGGTACCGCAAGCGCACACACCTATCATATCTACGCTGCTACCGACATCAATCCCTTTGCTATCACCGATGGCGAAGCAATCCTGCGTATCACCGAAGGTGACGCTGTGATCTGGGAAGTATTCTTCGATATCATCGATGGCGAGTACGGTATCGACTGCGCAATGGATATCCTCCACGAGGGCACCCTGTATCGTACCAGTGCATCCGCTTCCGACATGGGTAGCCGTATGTTCGAGTACCTGCTCCGTCTGGTTGGCGATCCCAACAGCGTAGCTACTCCCGTTGTGAATTACGTCATGGATCTCATGGCTCAATTCGCTCCCGAAGAGGAAGTAGTTGCTCCTGCCGGCGAGGAAGAAGAGGTTGTCTTCGACGCTGCCGGTCTGATCCCCATCATCACCGGTGTTGGTGACTTGGTAGACTCCCTCAAAGAGCAAGGTGTCATCGGCTACAACTTCGATATGAACGACCTTGGCAACAGCTATCTGTACGCATACCTCGACTACGAGGTCTACAACCAAGTGGTTGCTCTGCTCCGCAGCGCTCTGCCCAACCTGGACGATTTCGACGCTACCGCTGCTGAGGTGGAAGTGGAATTGAACTACGGTGAGCACAAGAACATGATCTACGTTGACGTTGTCTACAAGAGCGTTCACGTAAACGTACTTGGCTCCATCGCTAAGTGGGAATCCGACCGCATCATGGACGTTGTGGTTACCATCGAGAACGATGAGGACGTTTCCGTCTACACCGCTAAGTTGGATGCTTCCGAGTGGAAGGTGCAAGATAACGAGGTTGTCGTTGACTCTTACGCAAAGGTCACCTTCGACGTCAAGCACAACGACGAGCCCGCTATCAACTATGTTGATGCTACCGTTACCGCTATCGAGCGTGGCTACGACATCACCCTGATCCTCACCACTTTGGACGAGGCTGGCGAAAAGATCGAGCACGTGTTCGAGTTGGGCGGCTACTTCCAAGAGACCGAAGACGGTGATATGCTGTACCTCTACGGCACCGCAAACGGCACCACCATCGGTTTGGCGTTCGGCGCTGGCCACGGCGAGCTCGACCGTGAAGACACCCTGGCATTCGGTATCCCCGCTCCTTCCTGCGGCTTCAAGTTCTCCTACGTTCTGGAGAATAGCGACCTTGGTGTAGACAACGTTGTGAACCTCACCGTCAGCAACCTGGGCATCACCAACTGGGGTCACGAGGTCACCATCGAGCGTACCGACATCAGCGGTCTTGTTCCCGTCACCGAGAACGTAGAAGCTACCATTATGGAGATCCTGTCCTCCAAGTTGGAAGCTTACCTGTTCCTGCCTGCTGCAGAATAAGTCCATAACGAAAAAGGGGCATAGCCCCTTGCACAACGCGCGCGGCCTTCGGGCTGCGCGTTTTTGCTACAAAAAAGCCCCTCTTGCGAGGGGCAAACGGCCTATTTACAGCCGCATCCGCCATGGCCGTGGCCAAACAGCTTTCCGCCCATGCCGCCACCGCAGCCGCATTCCAAAATCAGCAACAGGGGCAAAATATCGCACAGATTATTTCCGCAGCAGCAAACCAGCAAAATAATCCACAAATAGTTATCGGTAAAGTTCATCATGGTATGTACCTCCAAAAGTCGTATGTAAGCAGATGCTTCTATCCTACTGTACGCAGTTTCCCCCGAAAGGGTGACAAACTATCCCTGCATACTTGACAAATTCCTCTTTGTGGAATATAGTAAAAACAGTCTATTTTACGAGGTGTACTATGTCGAGAGATTGTTTGACAATGGACAAATTAGTATCGCATTGCAAAACCGTTGGTTTCGTCTATCCCGGTTCGGATATCTACGGTGGCTTGGCCAATACGTGGGACTACGGTCCTTTGGGCGTAGAGCTGAAAAACAACGTCAAGCGTTCCTGGTGGAAGCGTTTTGTACAGGAGTCCACGGCTACCTTTGGTGTGGACGCCGCCATTTTGATGAATAGTCGCGTGTGGGACGCATCCGGCCACACCGCCTCTTTCAACGATCCCAAGTTGGATTGCAAGAGCTGCAAGACCCGCTACCGTGCCGACACCCTGATCGAGGAGCACAGCAAGGGCGCCGTCAATCCCGACACCATGACCTACGAGGAAATGGGTGCCTACATTGCCGAGCACCACGTCAACTGTCCCCGTTGCGGCAACCACAACTGGACTGCCATTCGCCAATTCAATATGATGTTCTCCACCTCGCGCGGTGTGACCGAAGAGGGGCAGGACCTCATCTATTTGCGCCCCGAGACGGCACAGGGCGAGTTTGTCAACTTCCTCAACGTTCAACGCACCACGCGTGCCAAGGTGCCCTTTGGTATCGCCCAGATCGGCAAATCCTTCCGTAACGAAATCACCCCCGGAAACTTCATCTTCCGTACCATCGAGTTCGAACAGATGGAACACCAATGGTTCTGCCACGCAGACGACGGCGCACGTTTCTACGAGGAATACAAGAGCAAGGCTTGGCAATATTTGATTGACCTCGGTTTCGACGAGTCGGAACTCCGTTTCAAGGATCACGAAAAGTTGGCGCACTATGCCGCCGCCGCTTGCGATATCAACTATCATTTCCCCATCGGCTGGAGCGAGCTCAACGGTATCCACAACCGTACCGACTACGACCTCACTCGCCACCAAGAGTATAGCGGCAAGAGTATGGCGTACTTGGATCCCGTGACCAACACCCGTTTCGTGCCCAGCGTCATCGAATACAGTATCGGTTGCGACCGTCTGTTGCTTGCCGTGCTGTGCGCCGCCTACGACGAGGAGAAGTTGGTAGACGACAAGGGTCGCGAAGACACCCGCGTGGTTATGCACTTCCATCCCTTCCTCGCTCCCTACAAGGTAGCCATTCTGCCCCTGCAAAAGAAGGAGCAAGGTTCCAAGGCTCGCGAAGTATTCGCCACCCTGTCCAAGCACTTTATGTGTACCTTCGACGATACCGGTTCTATCGGCAAGCGCTACCGTCGCCAAGACCAAATCGGCACCCCCTTCTGCCTGACCGTGGACTTCGATACCCTGGAGGACGACACCGTGACCTTGCGTGACCGTGACAGTATGGAGCAAATCCGCCTGCCCCTGTCCGAGGTGGTGGACTACGTGCAAAGCCGTATCCAATTCAACTAAAAAGCAGCGCCCTCCTTCGGGAGGGCTTTTTTATACAAAGAACGCACACGGAAAAATTATTGCAATATTTAGGTGCGCATTGTATAATCTATATATGACTGCTCAAATATGTGTACTAGCAAGCGGTAGCAAAGGCAACTGCACCTATATTTCCGACGGCACCACCCATCTTTTGATAGATGCGGGTATTTCTTGCCGCCGTATTGAGCAGGAACTTTCTGCGCTGGGCCAGTCCCTTTCCAACATCACCGCCATACTCATCACGCACGAGCATATCGACCACGTCTACGGCCTGCACACCCTGGAAAAGAAATATTCCATACCCATTTTGGCAAATCAACGCACGGCCACGTCGGTGGACGTCAAGATGAGTACGCACATCAGTCGCTACTGTCGGGCAAGCTTTGATACGGGCTTTTCCGTCGGCGGTATCAAAATCACCCCTTTCCGCACCTTGCACGACGCCGTCTGTCCGGTTGGCTATGCGTTGGAAGTAGGGGGTCACCGTGTGGCATACGTCACCGACCTCGGCACCGTCACCGAAAGCGTACGGCAAAACGTATTGGGGAGCGAGTTGGTCATCTTGGAGTCCAACCACGACGTCCATATGTTGGAAACAGGGCCCTATCCTCCCGAATTGCAAGCGCGCGTGCGTGGCGACCAAGGCCACCTCAACAACGTTCAATCGGCGTCTTTCGCCTGCGAATTGGTTAGCCACGGTGCTACCCATATCGTACTTGCCCATATCAGCGAAAACAACAACACCCCCGAACTTGCGCTCAAAACCAGTCGGTCTATTTTGCGCAAAAAAGGTATAGACAAGGAGGTTGCGCTCGTAGCGGCCGGTGCCTCTTGTGCTACCAAACTCATTCAACTATGAAGCCTATCAAGCAATCATCTCTTACCTCGTCACAGGCAGGCCTACTGTTTCTCGTGACCTATATGTTGCTTTTCGTGGCGCAACTCGTGGTGACCCTCGTTTGCGAGGGTGATCTTATGTTGCACCTCACGGGCGTACTCAACGGGGTCGTGATGACGTCTGCCGTGTTGATTGGCACGCGTGTTATGGGAGCCCCCGTGCGCTCGGTTTTCGGCAGCAAGCCCCGTCCTCACGTGGCGCACCTCGGCTTGGCGGCTGCGCTCACGTTGTTTGCCGTTTTGTTCTCCCTGCCCATTATGCAGGGTATCGGACAACTCTTTTCTCTGCTTGGCTACAACCCCCCAAGCCCCTACGCCGACTACTATTCCAGCATCCCCAAAATGCTCCTTGCACTTTTGACGATGGCGCTCCTACCTGCTATCGGCGAGGAGATCTTGGTGCGGGGCAGTTTGTTTGGCGGTCTACGCGCCAAGGGCACCGTGTTTGCAGGCGTATTCAGCGCGCTGGTGTTTGCCCTTATGCACGGCGGTCCCACCCAATTTTTCCACCAACTGCTATTGGGGTTGCTGTTTGCTTTTCTCTACCATATGACGGGTAGTCTGATCGTTTCTATCGTGGCGCATTTCGTCAACAACGTCATTGCCATTCTGCACGATTTCCTGCTCTATCAATTTGCGCCGCACGATTTCGTCTATCCCGTTTGGGCATTCGTTTTGATGGCGGTGGTCGGCTTCGTCGGGTTGGTACTGATCCTCTTCTTCTATATGCGCCGTGTCTGGAAAAAGTCTCCCGAGGCGGCTGATGGGGGAGAGAGTGCGCCCAAAATTTCCGAGCGCCTGCAGGTGGTTCTCAATCACCGTGGCGAGTACGTGCCCTACGATCGCCAAGCCCCCCTGGGCTTCGGTTGGGTAGCAGGCATCTTTATGATCGTCGTTTGGTTGGTCAATACTATTACGGGGTGGATATCATGAACAAACTCAGCTATCGCAACAGAATGCTCATCGGTTACTGCGTATCTATGGTTGGTCTGAGCCTGCTCAACCTCATCGTGGGCGTGGTACCCACGACTATGTCCGACAACAATCTCAATATGATGTTCACGTTGCTCAGCCAAATTCTGTGTATGGGCATCATACCTCTTTGTTTCTCCATAGCCTTTCGCCCTGTCAGGGGAATCCCCGATCTTCGGCAAATGGTGCGCGACTATCACTATCGCCAACCCTACAATCCCAAGGTCTGGATTTTCGTTTTACCCCTTTGTATCAGCTTCTATTTGGTCACCCAACTGATGGCACGCTTGACCGTGCTGTTGTTGACTCTGTTGCAATTCACCTTCACCGTCAACCCCGCCACCATCTACACAGGTCCCCTCGATCTGGTCAAGTGGATTGCCCTCGGCTCGCTCCTGCCTGCCGTTTTCGAAGAATTCACCCACCGCGGTGTGGCAATGGACGCCCTCAAGGACCGTGGCAACGAGGTGAGTATGGTGCTACTGTCCTCTCTGCTCTTTGCCGCCATGCACACCAATATCATTCAATTCTTCTTTGCCTTTGGTGGTGGATTGATCATGGGATTTTTGGTCATCAAAACGGGCAGCATCTATCCTGCTATGCTCCTGCATTTTGCCAACAACACCTTTTCCCATATGGAAAGCTACGCCTCGCAACATCCCGATAGTGTGCTTGGCTTCCTGGAAAAAATTAACGCTTTCTATTCCAATAGCATTGCAGGGCTTGTCGTTAGCTTCGTCGTCCTGATTGCAGCGGCATTCCTGACTATTTTCCTGCTTATGTGTATCCAGCGCTACTGCGGCCGCCCCGAGGGTCTTCGGGAGAGGGGTCTGCGCCTCGGCAAGCAAAAAGAGGGCAAATACCAATGGGCTATCACGTTGGACACCTACCGTCCCTATGGCAAACCCACCCTCGCCGACAACGTTCCCCTGATCGCCGTATTGGTCGTCACCCTTACTATGACGGTCTTCACCTACGTATGGGGGGTATTGCGATGAACGTACGGATCGTGTGCGTCGGCAAACTCAAAGAACGCTATTGGTTGGATGCTATGGCAGAATACACCAAGCGCCTTTCTCGCTTCTGCCGCTTTTCGGTGGTGGAGCTTGCCGAGAGCAAAAACACCTCGCGCGCCCCTGCCGATATCGAAAAAGCCAAAGAGGAAGAGGGCAACCGTATCCTTGAGGCGTTGCGTGGCAGAGTGGTGATTCTGGACCTGGGCGGCAAGGAATGCACCTCGCCCGAGCTTGCGGCGCACGTACAGTCTGCCTTTGACCGTGGCGAAGAGCTCACCTTTGTGATCGGTGGCTCCGACGGGCTTTCGCCTGCGGTGCTTGCGCGAGCAAATCTCACCCTACGCTTTGGGCGTATCACCTTTCCCCACCAGCTTATGCGCGTGGTGCTCACCGAGCAGATCTACCGTGCCTTTTGTATCAACAACAACGTGCCCTATCACAAATAGGTCCGTCCGCCCTGCTCCACAGTAGCACCCATCAAGCGGCCTCCGCCACCGCCACCTCCAAAGAAAGGGGTACGTGGCTCAACCCCAATACCACCAAATGGTCGGGAGCAAGCAGAGCGCCTATCCATTCCCTCAATTCAACCAGCACCCGCCGAGCACTTTCGGCGGATGTTTTTTCTATGGCGTCACGCACGCACAACCGCCCCCCTTTCCCAAGCATGGGAGAGGGCAGACTTCCCAAATCACGCTCCAGGATTTTCCCGTCCGCCACCCACCGTAGCGTTGCGCCGTCCAGCACCGCCGTGCGGTTGCCGAGTCGCCTTGCCCAAGCCATTACCTGCGCCCTCTCCGGGCTGATCCCAAGAGGGTCTCCTTTTTTGCCAACCGACAGAATGGGGGAGTCCCTGCCCTCCTGCAAGCGCCCCTTTCTATCCATCGCAACTCGTCTTTCAATTCCCCTTTCCCAAATGCTCCCAACAGGCAGTTTATCGGTAGGGTAGAGGGAGGCGTGCGGTCTACCGCCGTAGGCAGAGGGGGTTTCTTCCTGCGCGATCCAACCCTCCGCCGCAAGGGCCTGCACCGCTCCCAATACGGTGGTCATACTGTATCCGCAAGCCTCCTTGACTGCCAGCTTAGTGCAAGGCCCTATTTTTGATATCATTTCCAATATCTTTGCGCGCTTCTCGTCCATGCTCCCATCATATCCCAACGTACCGAGAGAGTCGTCGCGCATTTATGCGAAAAAGGGGCAAAAATGTCAAATTCCACCATAGGGTTGCCAAACGCGCGGCGGTTCGTTATAATGGAAATATGCAAACAGTGCAACTAACCGTAGGGCTCGACACCCCCCAAACACAGCTCAAAGAGCTTGCCGCCAAAAAACTGGGCATACGGCCCGGTGCGGTGCGCACGTTCGTCCTTCTTCGCCGCTCGGTAGACGCACGTCACCGTGATGCGCTCAAGTTGGTCTATTCGGTGGGCATCTCCACCGAGGTAGAGTCTGTGCCTTGTTTCCAACCCCCACAGGCAGG
>JAFTOZ010000014.1 GCA_017463565.1 Clostridia bacterium
AGCGGAGAATTTTCACTTTCATAAAAGTGCAAGCATCGCATTTGTCTGGACAAATGCAGTATGGGCTAAGCCCAAACCCCTATTACAAACAGAAAGAGCAAACACGCAAGACGAAAAATCTTGTATGTCTGCTCTTTTTCTGTTAGTGATGTTTTAGCAACGCAAAAGTGATGTTATGCTACGCATAATGATGTTGCTCGCAAATGCTCGCAGTGATGTGACGTTTGCCCACTACGCCGTCAGGCGTAACATCATTCACGCAGTGAACATCACTGACGAAGTCTACATCACTTGCCCGCAAGGGCAAACATCGTTTAGCGTGAATACTCCGTTAAGAGTATCACGCTAACCGTTGGCATTTTTGTTATTCATCGTCGTGCATTTGCGGTGATTCTTGCTTTTGCATTTCCGCAAAGATAGAGGCGACGTCTTCCTCGTTTGGCTCCACTTGCCGGGCCTCTTGGGGGTCTGCTTGCCCGGCCTCGTCGGGCTGTTCCTCGTCGGGTGGCTCCTGCGTTTTGCTTGCAAAGGCCGTCGTCCAATTGGAGAATTTATAGTAGAAGAAATAGATTACCGAACTCACCGACCAGGTGATGGGATACGCCCAATAGATCATCTCGATACGGTGCACAAACTGCATCACCACCACGATATACACCACGCGTAGCACGCACCACACGGCGAGCATAATGCACATCGGCACCACCGCTTTGCCTGCGCCGCGGCACACCGCCGCAATGGCGTGCGAAAAGGCCAGCAGACAGAAGAATAGCGAGGTAATGCGCGCGTGCACCTCACCCAGCGCCAACACCTCGGGACTGGCGTCAAACAGCGCCACAAGGTGCTTTGCAGTAAAGAAGAACACGATACCGATAGTCTCCGCCAAGATCATACTGGACAAAATGCCAAACCGTGCGCCCTTCTTGGCACGTTCCACCTGCCCTGCGCCCAGGTTTTGCCCCACAAAGGTACTGATCGCCATGGTGAAGCTGGTGATAGGCAGGAATGCAAATCCCTCCAGTTTGCTATACACGCCGTATTCGGTGGTGGCATACAAACCAAAGGAATTGATCTGCGACTGCACCAGTACGTTGGCAATGGCAATCACCGAGTTTTGCACGCCGCCCGGCAGACCGTAGCGGATGATCTCCACCAGCATATCCTTGTGCAAGCGCAGCTTGCGCCAACTGACAGAATACACCTTGCCCTTTCTGCTCAGCACGATCAGGCATAGCACCACGCTTGTCAACTGCGAGATCACGGTAGCCACCGCTGCCGCCCAAACGTCCCAACCGAACACGCCCACAAACAGCCAGTCCAGCAGGATATTCAATAGCGAAGAAATAATCAAAAAGATCAGGGGACGCTTGCTATCTCCCAGGGCGTTCATAATGCCACGGCATACGTTATACATCACCATTGCCGCACTGCCGATAAAGTAGTAGCGGAAATATTCAACTGCCTTTGGCAAAATGGCAGGATCCAGATTCATCAACCCCAACAATACGGGGGCCAACAGACTTCCTATCAAGCTCAGCGCCACACCGCAAATCAAACCAAACACCAAATTGGTATGAATAGCACGGCTCACCTTTTCGTGGTCGCCTGCGCCGAAATAGCGCGAAATAGTCACGCCTGCACCTTGTGCCATACCGATGAAGAAACTCGTCAGCAAGAAAATCAGCGGACCCGACGAGGTCACTGCCGCCAGCGATGCCGTAGACAGGTATTTGCCCACGATAAAAGCATCCGCCGTATTATACAACTGCTGAAAGATCTGACTCAGCAGAATAGGCAGAGCAAATCCAACCATCAAGCGGCTGGGGCTTCCCTTGGTCATGTCACGCGTGCCACGCATGGATAAGGTACTCATGGTAGCAGTATAGCACTTTTCCCTCTCCGTACCCAAGCGAAAACACCCCTCGCGCAATAAAAAAAGATCCCTATCGGGACCTTTTTCTATGACCGTCGGTTTTATTGTTCGGTGATTTCAATAGTGATCACCACAGGCGCCGCCAGTACGTAGTTGGGATCTGCCGAATGCAGCGTCAAGGTATACACGCCAACCTCCACGGGGGGCGTATCCATAGCCACGCCGCCTTGTGCATATTCCATCACCAAGCTAAGGCCGTCCTGCGCCACCGTGGTAGAAAGTAACAGGCTCTGTCCGTTATAAATCATAGACAGACCCGACGCCATCAACGCCTCCAAATCATACACGCGGTTGATATGGCGCACGCTCACCAGTGATAGTGCAATGGGTTGAGGCGCAATCTCAAAGGACAAATCCAAGTATCCGGAGCAGTTCAGATGACCCTCGGGCAGGCTTACACGCAGGACGTACGCACCCACCGTCAGCGCGCTGTTTTTGCCCAGCTCCTCACCGTTTTGCAATACGCAAACGCTCAAATCACTATCCGCAAACAGACGGCTATCCACCGAGCGCACGGGGTAATCTTTTAGGAAGTCCGCTACGGTATAGCCTGCGACGTATTGGCGCACAAGACCCTCTTCCAAGTCATTTAGAAGCAGCATACCGGCAGTCAACTCCATGGTACGCTTGGTACCCGTTGCCAGGGTTTGCGCCTCGCCCATCTTGTCTGCAAAGATGGCGTCACGGTTTTCCAGTACAAAGCGCATCTCGCCCGAGGCCGATCTCGTCCAACTAAAGTGCAGACCTGCGCCGCTCACGCTTGCTACGTAACTGGTACCTGCGCCAATCTCGCCACATACCACCGTTATGCGCTCTGCCGTGGTGGTCAAATATCTCCACGCGTCCTCTCCTGCCTCTGCAAATGTGTTGATGCCCAACTCCGCATCAAACCATACTCTTTCGCCCTCCTCCACGCGCAACAGCACGTTGGGTTTGGCGTAGAAGTTATAGCCGTCAATGCGTTGCCAACCGCCTGCCTCGCTACCCACTTCGACCGACACGTTTTCCGCCAACATGCCGCCGGCAAAGGACAGGCGCATATCGGTGATATCGTAGCGCATCAGCATGGTATACAATAGGTCGTCCCCTCTGAATTGCACTTCTACGCGGCGGTATGCATAGGTGCGACCCTCCTTTTCCTCACGCGACTGGCCAAAGGGAGATGCGGCGTAGCCGTCGATATATACGCTGCGGCTTGCGCTGCCGTCCACGTACACCGTCTCGATACGGCGTGCCACCACCTCTACGGGTACCGCAATACGGCAATCACCCATGGGGGTATGCAACAGAGCGTACACAACGCCCTCACCGCCCATATAGGGAACCATATCCGCCAACGCCGACAAATCCCAACCGTCAATCGGGGTCAGCACCTCTTTGCCCAACATATCAAAGCGGATACGGGTGGGATAGAAGCTTGCCACCAAGGGGTTTGCCACGTAGGGATCAATGCGCAGAGTAGGTCTGCCCTCGCCGTCTGTTGCGGTGGTCATGCTCTCCACCTGACCGCCCGCAGAGCCCATCGAAGAGCCTGCGTAGGGAATCGCGCAAAGCTGTCTGTTGGACAACACCACGCGTTGGATATTCAGCGGAATGATATATTCCACGTGGCCAACAACAGCCACGATTTCCACGATACCGCTCACCTGCTCCACGGGCACACCCTGCGCCATTTGTGCGGCGTACAGGGCGCCAATGCGCTCCAGGTAGCGCCACTCGTCAATGGCAAAGAAGCCCGACTCGTTCTCGGTGCCCAGCGCATAGTCAAAGTACAACTTGCCCAAGCAATCCATCGCCTCGCAATCCTCTCCGCAAAGCAAGCGGTGCAAGGTTGCCACGTCATCGGGATCGTGCGCCAACACGGTGCCGTCCGCATTCACGGTCAACAGGGTCAGGCTCAGGCTCTCCTGTCCTGCTACGATATTGCCAAACTCGTCGCGGAGCGCATTGCCCTCGCCGTCTACACTCACCTGCGTGAACACGCGCGCAGGTCTTGCGCTATCCACACGCACGCCCACCGTGCCCAACGCTTGGCCCAAGGGGAGTGCCACCTGCACCTGCCCCACAAAGCCTTCGTCTGCCGAGGCATCTTGCAGTGCGCTCAAATCCCACACCAGTTTGACTTCACGCTCCTCGCCGTCTGCAAAGTGCACCAGTACCGTCTGCGGATATGCTTCTGCCTTGCGGAAATCCACACGGTTGGGATCCAATACCACAAAGGAGCCTGCTACGGTGGTCTTGTAATATACGTGATAGCCGTCCACCTCGTTCACACAGGGGATACGCACGTAGCGCGTTTGACCCACGTGCTCTGCTGCATCGTAGGGCAGATAACTCTCGCCGTTGCGAATCCACTCGCCCTCTGCATCCACCTTATAGGTATAGTGCAGGGCCACCAGTTGCCAGGATTCCACCACCTTCTTCAAGAAGGAAAGTTGCAACTTGAATTGCACGCCCGACAGCACGAGACTATGCTCGTAGATCTTTTCGCTATCATTCCACAGTCTTTCGGGCAGAGAATCAAACAGCGCCAACTCCACGTCCAACACCTCATCGCCCTCCAGGGCAAAGCGCAGACCGCAGGGGGAGGCAAAGTCATAGGGGTGCAGGGCCTTTTCGCCCACCAACGACAGAGTATATTCTTTGCCCTCTGCCGACAGAGCAAGGGGCTCGCTCATTGCAACCAACGCGCCGTCCTTTTCGCCAAGCAACGCCACCGAGACTGCCTCCAGGGGCTTCACCTCATAGCGCAAACTCACCGTTTGACGGCCGCCAATCTCGTCGCCCACTGTCACCGTAAAGTCGGCATTTGCGCCCAACAGGAAAGACACGCTCTCCACCGCTTGCACGTTCCAACTCAAGGTGCTCATCTGGGTTGCGCCGTCCACCCCCACGAAATAGCAAACCGCGCTATCCGCAAAGGCGTGCCCGGTGGCAATGGAATCCAGCACCAGGGGCTTCACGCTGAACACGCCGTTTGCAAAGGCGGTACCCTCGCCGAGGGCCTCGGGCAAAAACGCCATCCGCTCAATCACACGGGGCTCCACCTCGACCATCACGTCAAAGCGTTGCTCACGGCCCAGCGAGTCGGCCACGGCCACGGCCACTACGTACTGACCGTCTGCCATATACAGATTGTTTTCCAGCAAAGCCACCATGGCAGCAGCGTCCAACAGCTTGCCGTTTTGCTTGACGGTTGCGTTGCGCACGCTATCCGTCTTCCACGCAAACGCTTGCGGTACCAACTTGGAGCCGTCCTCCAAGGTCAGCACGGGCGTGCCGTAGGTTTCCACCGCAAAGGGATCTCTACCGTCGTAGGCAGCAAGGGTCAGATAGTTGTTCTTATTCTCCACCTCTACGGCAGCGGCACCCTCCAGGGTCAGCGTAAAGGTCTCGGGCAAAGGCAACAGAGTGCCAAAGTAACTCTCCACCGCAGGGGTCAGGCTAAAACTGGAGCCGGTACCTGCAAATACCGCGTTCTCAAGCGGCAATCCTTGGTACAACCAATTTAGGTGCAGGTTGCGCGTATAGCCGTCAAAGGTAGCGGCAGCAACGTTACTCTTCAAAATTTCTTCTACGGGGTCCACGTCGCTATTGTAGCGAGCAAAGGTAAAGGCGCGTGCCTCGTCTGCGCCCACCACCTTCATCGACAGGGGTGCCGTGGTATCCGTATTCAACAGGCAAGTGACGTTTTGACCCAGTACCTGCACCGAAGCAAGCACCGCCACACGGCCCTCGCCCACCGAGGGGGTACTGCCAAAGTGCCAAGCCAAGTTATTTTCTTCTAAGGACAGGCGCACCTCTTTGCCCTCTTCGCCCAACACCAGATTCAACTCGTCCGGCAAATCGCAGGGGGCAAACAAAGAGATTTCACGGGTAGGCAGGGTCGCGTTTTGCCACTCTACCGACCGCTCGTCCAACGTCAACGAGTTGATTCCCAACTCTACAAAGGTGCTACCGCCAAAGGTAAAGCGGAGCGCCGCACCCTCGCCCGTAGTCAAGCGTACGGTTTCGGGCACAAATCCTTCGGGCAGGCGCACGTCCCAGTCGGGAAGCACCGCACCGATGCGGTTCAACAGACCCCGCACGCCTTGCAGACTCCAAGTCAGCGCAAAGCCGTCTGCGCTATTCGTCAAGGAGCGCAATTCTGCGTCTTCGGGGGGCGTGTTGCCGTTTACGGCACGCATAAAATCATCGAACGGACGGCCCTCCAAAATGCTCAGGCTCAACACACGGTCTGCCTCGCCGTCCTCGGGCAAAATCACGTAGAAACGGTTAGGGGTATTGGCGTGGTAGTACAAACTGCACACCTCTTGCTCTCCGTCCAACAGTTGCCACCAAACCACTTGCAGAGCGCCCTTGGGGGTGGTGCTGACGGACAGGCGGTAACGGTCCATTTCCACAAGATCCAACTTTTCGCCCGACAGACTCTCCACCAACGCCTCTATCAACTCGCCGTTGCCGTCCAACAGAGTATCAGAGCGCAATCTGCCCTCTGCGGTCAGAGTCAGGCGCGCACGCTCCTCGCGCGATACGCACTCGTCTAACCAATCTCCCTCGGGCACGACCACTTGCGGTCCGACCAAAGGACCTGCGGTATTCACGGTAGCGCCCTCAATGCGGCGGTCAGCCACAACGCTCAAACGGCCGCCCCACAGCATCAAATCCATCTGCAGCGCCTTGATTTTGCCCATCGAGGTATCCACCACCAGTTGCAGACCGTCTGCACCCAGTACGTCCTCCACGGCCAAGCCCTTGCCGCTCAGCGCATACACCACGGCACTC
>JAFTOZ010000077.1 GCA_017463565.1 Clostridia bacterium
CCGCCAGGCAGCCTCCTTCACGCCTATTGGCGAACTGCTAACGCATATTTTGTACGATAGCGGCTATATCGACCACGTCCTCACCCAAGAGGACGGCGAGGCACGCGTGCTGACCGTCAAAAGTTTCATCGCAGAGTTAGGCAAACACAGCTTTGCTACCCACTTGTCATCCGTTGCCGCCCACTATCGCAAGCGTGGCCTAGACAAGCTCAACTCCGCCGAATTTGCCTCCTCCGAAGGTGTGCTTGTTCGTACTATTCACGCGTCCAAGGGCTTGGAATACCCGGTCGTCATTATGGCAGCTTGCCACGAGGGGCTTACCGAAAACGGTCGAAATGCGGTATATACCGAAAAGAATTGGGGTATTGCCACCCACTACTATGACCACGCCGCCCACAGTATGCACAATACCGCCCTGATGGAACTCATCAAAATGGACAAAACCCGCAAGGAACAGGAGGACTTGTTGCGCCTGATGTACGTGGCAATGACGCGTGCGCGAAATTATTTGTTCATCACGGGTGCGCGCGTCAAGGACGTGGTACTTCCCGAGGCAGGCAAAAACTTTATGAGTTGGCTTCTCTACGCTATCAAAAAAGATCCCACCCTTGCCTCTCACCTTGTGGATATGCAAGCAGAAGATACACCGCAAAATGCCGATGCATTGCAAGGGGAGAACCCCGCGGAGGGCAGCGAACGGGCAGACAGTCCCGAAGATGATCTGCAAACGGAGAAACCCGCTGACGATAGGGTGCAGATGGAGCAAATGGCAGACGTATTGGATATGCCCTATCCCTATCCCCAGGATCTACTGTTGCGCCGCAAATATACCGTGACTGCCCTCAACGCCCAACAGACAGAGGGCGAGCCTATGCTCCCGTCCATTCTTCCCGTCGAGGACGTCCCCTTGCAGGGCACCTGCTACCATACGGTCCTGCAATATATCGACTACGAACTCACCACCGAGGCGGAAGTAGAGCAGGCTATTTGCGATATGCGCAAACAGCGTATCTTGCCCTCGGACGAAATCGAGGTAGACCCCCAAAAGATTTTGCGTTGCCTTTCTCTGCCGATTATGCAACTTGCCGCAACCAGCCAAATTCGCCGTGAGCAACGTTTCCTTATTCGCATTCCTGCCGTAGAAATCGGCTTTGACTCTACCGCACCCGTGCTGATTCAAGGTACTATCGATCTCGTGATTGACGACGGCGAGCACCTCTACGTAGTGGATTTCAAACATTCCAAGCGTAGCGCAGACAGCCTCATCGAAGCGTACCGGTTGCAATTGCAACTCTACGCACGTGCCGTCAGCGAGTCCACAGGTCGAGCGGTCGACGCTGCCTATATCGTGGAACTTTCTCGCGCACAATGTATCGAGTGTCCCCTCAACCCCTAGCGTACGTTCCGCAATCTGTAGCGCAATACCAAACTGTAGCGCAATACCAAATTGTAGTGCAATACCAAATTGTAGTGCGATACCAAATTGTAGTGCAATACCATCGAAACAAAAAACCGTGCTCATCACGCACGGTTTTCTTTTTGCTATTCCTAGATTCCACTAGGTGCTTCTTCCTCTTGGACGATTTCCTCTATGTGCAATCTCTCCAGGTCCACGTAGTAGCAATCGGGCTCGTCGGGCATCACGTACACAGGCACGGTACCGCGAATTTTTCCACCCGGATTTGCAAACGGAGCAGAGGTGAACAACCACATATCGGGTCTGCCGCTTTCCTCTTGGGGTTTTTCACCGTTGGGGAAATACACGCAGTCCAATCGGCAACGCTTTTCACGGCCACGCTTAGTCAGCGCATAATCGGGGAAGATGTTGATGATTTCTGCCTCCACCTCAATGCCGTTGTTCTTCACCGACTCACGGCGGCGTTTGTCTTTCTTTTCCTCGTTGGTCAACCAAGCCCCCGTCAGCGTGCACAGCGCCCCCGTAATGGCCAAAATCACACCCAGCACGATAGAAGAAGAATATGCTTCCACCACCGTGGGATTATCAAACTTGAAGCGGATAGGCAGGTTATCGCCGTCTTTCCAAGTGGAGTTACTGCTCGGCAATTTGACGGTTTGCGGCAAGGGGAGTGCAGGGTGCTCGTAGGTCACGAATGCACCCTCGTCGGTGATCGTCAAACGGCCGCTTGTACGCATCCAGGTACCGTATTCTGCCACACCAACCACCAACACCACTACGGCGCAGGCCACCAATAGCGACCCCAACACCAGGAGCCAAAATGATTTTTTCACAAGCAAAGGCTCGTGTTCGTTATGTGCCAAACCTTTCATACTCAGTCCTTCGTCAACTTTTTCAGATAGCTGACTTCTTTAGCGGTCAAAAAGCGGGAAGCACCGCGACCCAAGCCGCCCAACTTCAACTCGCCCAATGCCGTACGCTTCAAAAATACCACGTTTTTGCCCAAAGCCTCTGCCATACGGCGAATCTCACGGTTTTTGCCCTCGCGAATGGTTACCTCCAGACGGCAAAGCTTATCTTCCGTACCCAACAAGGAGACCTGCGCGGGAGCGGTGACGGTGCCGTCATCCAACTTCAGACCCTTGCGCCAAGCCTTCAACTCGTCCTCAGTAATACCGCCCTCGATCTTGATCACGTAGGTCTTAGGAATCTCATACGAGGGGTGGGTGAGCCTATGCAACAGCTCGCCGTCATTCGTCAACAGCAACAAGCCCTCGCTATCATAGTCCAACCGACCCACGCAGTCGAGTTTCTTTTCCAACTTGACGTAATCGTAGATGGTTTTTCTGCCCAACTCGTCCGAGCGCGAGCAAATACAGCCCTTCGGCTTATAGATCATCAAATAGGTGTAGTGACTCACCGGCTTCACACGGCGGCCGTCCACGCAAACTGCGTCGTTTTCCACCACCACGTCGTAGCCGGGCTCGGTCATTTTCTTGCCGTTGACGCTCACGCGCCCCGAGCGAATCATCTCGTCCGCCGCACGTCTGGACGCCACACCACATTCTGCCAAAAATTTATTAATGCGCATAAATACCTCACTTTGTACCATCATTGTATCGGTAAGCGCGCAAAAAATCAACTACTTTGCAGTTACTTTGCAACTGAACATAAAATTTGGAGTAAATAAAAACTATTTAGTGTTGCAGATAATCCGCGCCGATTTCCAGCGTTTTCGCCACGTAATTGGAGGAAATACTATAAAAAATCACCTTGCCTTCCCGTCTGGTGCTCACCAAATTTGCCGCTCGCAATATCTGCAACTGATGGCTGACGGTAGACTGTTCCATAGCGCAAAATCTCGCCAAATCACTCACGCAAAGCTCCGCAATAGACAAACAGGAAAGTATCTTCACGCGAGACGGATCGGAGAAGACGGCGTAAAAAGAGGACAACCTTTTCAACGTATTTGCCGAGGGGATATAGTAGCTCATCAAACTTTGCTCGTGTTTGTTCGTTTTGGTTTCCATAGTGCCTCCTTCACCCTTTCATTATCCACTGCATACAATAAGTAGTCAAGAAAGGTATTTTGACGAAACCACAAATTCTTTGTCACAAGGAGGGGTAGTATGTGTGGCGATAACTGTAACGGATTGATCTGGATTTTACTATTGATGGTTGCAACCACCGGCACGGGTGTCTGCAACGTCGAGGGGCTTTTGCCCATGCTGTTGGCATTCTATCTTTTGACGAATTGCACGGGCATTGGGATCACGAGGGGCACAGGCACTTGCGGTTGTTGTGCAGGCTAATAGGGTAGCGTGATGCACAAACCCTGCCATTTTCTCGTGCAATAGCCGACTAATAGGCGAGAAAGGTACAACAAATCAATAGGAAGAAAGGGCGGCATACCACGCGGTGGGGCCGCCTCTTTTTATGCTTTGGCGAAATCTTTGCCAATCTAATGCAATGAATTGCATTCCCCCGAAAAATGTGCTATACTGCTACTATGGATACTATGACCCTTTCACTCTTGGAAAAAATCTACGTCCTTTGCGGCGATAGCGCGGTGCGCATTCTCGACTATGCCGAGCTTGGCATGGACGGTGTTTCCGTGGCGGAGTTGATGACACTCATCAAAGAGACGTCGCAGATGGGCTATTTGGTTCTGAAGTATATCGACCACCAATCGGTCTGCGTCGGTATAAGTCCTGCGGGTTTGAGTTTGGTTCTCAAAAAGCAAGCCGAGTCGCACGCTCCTTCCACCCCCGAGCAGGCAGAGACCCCTGCCGTGGTAGAGGAATCCGAGGCGCCTGCCGTGGTACCTTGTGGGGCGAAGTTGTCCGGTAAACAGTTTGCCACTCTTGCCGCCCTCAGCGTAGTTGGCGGTTTGATTGGCGGTGCAGTCGTAGCGCTGGTTTTGTGGCTGGTGCTCATGGTATAGAGAGAGGTTGAGAGGTTCAACCTTATAGGGAGTTAGAGTTATGCTGAACAAAAAAGAAACAGTCATCATGCGTGAGATTTACAAGCGCACCACCAACAACAACGGAATGTGTCTGGTACGTCCCGTAGATTTGATGTCCTCAATTCCCTACAACGTCGAGCTCAACTTGGAGGATTTGGCGCCCATTTTGCAGGGTCTTGCCTACGACGAATATTTCGAGCTTGTCGAGACGGACAAAAACGGCGAGTATTATCTTTGCATCACCCTCATGAAGAAGGGTTTTGCCTTCCAACGTGCCGAAGAAGTGCGCCAGCGCAACCGCAAAAACAGTATCATCTCCAAGGTAGCGCTGACCCTATTGGGCGTAGTTTTGGCGGCGGTATTGCGCTACGTCATCGGTTTGATCGTGGCTTCCGCAGGATAAGAGCATGGAATTTATTCCCTTCCAACTTCACAGCGAATTTCCACCCTGTGGCGACCAACCCCAAGCCATCGACTCTTTGGTAGAGGGCTTAGCGGACGGATTGCGCACGCAGGTGCTTTTGGGTGTCACAGGCAGCGGCAAAACCTTTACTATTGCCAACGTCATCGCCAAGGCCAACCGACCTGCGTTGGTGATTGCGCACAACAAGACGCTTGCCGCCCAACTTTGCAACGAACTCCGCGAGTTTTTTCCCAAAAATCGCGTGGAGTTTTTTGTTTCCTACTACGACTACTACCAACCCGAGGCATACGTGCCACAGACAGACACCTATATCGAAAAGGAACTGGATATCAACGAGGAGATAGACAAACTGCGCCACAGCGCCACCGCCAGCCTGATTCAGCGCCACGATACCATCGTAGTCAGCTCGGTTTCCTGTATCTACGGCTTGGGCGCTCCCGACGAATATTTCCGCAACATCGTCTACGTACGCGTGGGCGACGTACTGGACCGCGACCGGCTCATCGAGCAGCTGATTGCTATCCAATACACACGCCAGGATCTGGACTTTGTGCGTGGATCGGTGCGCGTGCGTGGGGACGTGGTAGACGTTTTCCCCATCGCCCAGACCGCCACCGCCGTCCGTATCTGTTTCTTTGGCGACGAGGTGGAGCGCATCTACGAAATCAACGCCACCACCGGCACGCCCGTCAACGAGCTCAGCCAAACCGCCATCTTCCCTGCCACCCACTACGTGATAGCAGGCAACGAGGAGTTGGAGCATATCATTCAAACCATTTTGGCAGATATGCTCGAGGAGGAAAAGGCATTCATAGAGCAAGGCAAGCTGGTCGAGGCCCAGCGTCTACGTCAGCGTGTTACCTACGATATGGAGATGATTCGTGAAATCGGCTATTGCTCGGGTATCGAGAACTATTCCCGCTACTTCGACGGCCGTGCGCCGGGCACCCCTCCCTATACGCTGCTGGACTTTTTCCCCGACGACTTCATCGTATTCGTAGACGAATCGCACATGACTCTGCCGCAGGTCCGTGGTATGTTCAACGGCGATTTATCCCGCAAGAAAAACCTGGTGGACTACGGCTTCCGACTCAAGGCAGCCTACGACAACCGCCCCCTCAACTTCGAGGAGTTTAACCAACGTTTTTCCCAAATGATATGTATGAGCGCCACACCTGCCCCCTACGAGATGAAGCAGGCCTCGCAAGTGGTGGAGCAGCTCATTCGTCCCACGGGTTTGGTAGATCCGCCTGTCGAGGTGCGCCCTGTCGAGGGGCAGGTAGACGATCTGATCGGCCAAATTTCCCAAACCATTCAAGCAGGTGGCCGCGTATTGGTCACCACCCTCACCAAGCATATGGCAGAGGATTTGACCGCCTACCTCAAAGAGCACGGCTTCAAGGTCAACTATATGCATACCGAGGTCAAAACCCTCGAGCGTATCAAACTGCTCACGGGTTTGCGCACAGGGGCCTTTGACGTGTTGGTGGGTATCAACCTCCTGCGTGAGGGGTTGGACCTACCCGAGGTGCGCCTTGTGGCAATCTTGGACGCAGACAAAGAGGGTTTTTTGCGCTCGGATACTGCGCTCATCCAGACCATCGGCCGTGCCGCACGTAACGCAGATGCAAAGGTAATTCTATACGCAGACAATATGACCGACAGTATGCGCCGTGCTATCGAGGAAACCGACCGTCGCCGAGAGGTACAAAAAGCCTACAACGCCGCCCACGGTATCGTGCCCAAGACCATCGTCAAGCAGGTCAAGGATACCATCAAAATCACACAGAAAATCACCGAAGAAAAGGGGATGAGCAAGCGCGAGATTCTGCAAGAGATAGAAATGTTGCAGGGTCTGATGAAGATTGCCGCCACCTCTCTGGACTTCGAAACGGCCATCGAATTGCGCGACCGCATTGCCGCCCTCAAAGCAGGACTGTAAACTATGAGTGACTACATTTTTGTCAAAGGTGCCAAAGAGCACAACCTAAAAAATCTATCGGTACGTATCCCACGCAACCAACTGGTGGTATTCACCGGTCTTTCGGGCTCGGGCAAGTCTTCGCTTGCTTTCGACACCATTTTTGCCGAGGGTCAGCGCCGCTACGTAGAGAGCTTGTCCTCCTATGCGCGTATGTTCATCGGCCAAATGGAAAAGCCGGACGTAGAGTATATCGAGGGTCTTTCTCCTGCTATCAGCATCGACCAAAAGACAACCAGCAAAAACCCACGCTCCACCGTAGGTACCGTTACGGAAATCCACGACTATTTGCGTCTTTTGTTTGCCAATATCGGCGTGCCGCACTGTCCCCGTTGCGGCCGTGAGGTACAGGAAACCTCGGTAGATCAAATCGTAGACTCCATTTTGTCGCACGAGGGGGAGCGTATCGTAGTAGCCGCCCCCGTGGTGCGAGCAAAAAAGGG
This sequence comes from Clostridia bacterium, assembly GCA_017463565.1. Taxonomy (GTDB): domain Bacteria; phylum Bacillota; class Clostridia; order Christensenellales; family CAG-1252; genus RUG14300. The sequence goes on from JAFTOZ010000077.1 coordinate 7,231, forward strand.
AGAGTACGCCAAGCAACTGGAGGGCTATCGCAAACAGGGCTTTTTGCGTGTCGTCATCGACGGTATCACCTACACGTTGGACGAGCAACTTCCTGCGCTCGACAAACAAATCAAGCATACCATTTCGGTTGTGGTGGACCGTATGAAGGCCACCGACCAAGCGCGCCGCCGTCTGACCGACTCGGTGGAAACCGCGCTAAGACTTGCAGAGGGTATCGTAGAGGTGACCATTGGCGAGGAAACGCAACTCTTCAACACCCTCTACAGCTGTCCCGACTGCAACGTCACCCTGCCCGAAATCACCCCCCGACTCTTTTCTTTCAACAGTCCCTTTGGCGCTTGTCCCAAGTGCAACGGTATCGGCGTGCGTTTCGAGGCAGACCCTGCGCTTCTCATTCCCGATATGAGCAAATCTCTCTCTGACGGCGCAGTTGCTATCAAGGGGCTCACCTTTGACGCCAAAATGATCCGTCAGCAGCTGGTGGGTATGAGCGAATACTACGGTTTTTCCCTGCATACCCCCATCAAAGACCTGCCCAAATCGGTGCGGGATATGATCTTCTACGGCAACGGTGGCGAGGTCATTCCCATGCCCTACAATTCGCGCACCTTCTCCGGCTCCTACCAATCCTCGTTTGAGGGATTGGTGCCCATTGCAACTCGTCGCTACAACGATACGGAAAGCGATCTGATGAAGCGTGAGTACGAGCGATTTATGAGCGAACTGCCTTGTCCCCAGTGCCATGGAGACCGCCTTGGTCGTGAGGCGCAGTCTGTGACGGTTGGGGGCAAAAACATCGTAGAAATCTCCAAACTGTCCGTCAAGGACGCCCTTTTGTTCTTCGACAGTCTGGCACTCACCGACCGCGAGGCAAAGATTGCCCACCTCGTTCTCAAAGAGATCAAAGCAAGACTCAACTTCCTGTTGAACGTGGGGTTGGGCTATCTGACCCTTTTCCGTGCGTCTGCTACCTTGTCGGGTGGAGAATCCCAACGTATCCGTCTTGCCACCCAGATCGGCTCGGGTTTGGAGGGAGTTTTGTATATCCTGGACGAGCCATCGATCGGTCTGCACCAGCGTGATAACGGTCGTTTGATTTCTGCGCTCAAACGCTTGCGCGACTTGGGCAATACCCTCATCGTGGTAGAACACGACGAAGAAACCATACTCTCCGCAGACCACGTGGTAGACATTGGTCCGGGCGCAGGTGTCGGCGGTGGTGAAATGGTGGTGCAGGGCACGCCCCAACAGGTGATGGATTGCGAGCAATCTATCACGGGTCAATACCTCAAAGGCACACGCTTTATCCCCATTCCCAGCGAGCGCAAAGCCCCCGACGGACGTTATCTGACCGTCTACGGTGCTGCACAAAACAACCTGCAACATATCGACGTTGCCTTCCCCGTGGGGCTACTCACCGCCGTCACCGGCGTTTCGGGCAGCGGCAAAAGCAGCCTCGTCAACGGCATTTTGAATCCTGTGTTAGCCACCGAGCTCAACGGTGCCCACAACCCTGTGCGAGGCCGTTGCGACCGTATCGAGGGTATCGAGCATTTTGACAAAGTCATCAATATCGACCAAAGTCCCATCGGGCGTACACCGCGCTCCAACCCTGCCACCTATACGGGGGTCTTCACCGATATTCGCGATTTGTTTGCGCGTACGCCCGACGCCCAATCACGTGGATACGGACCGGGCAGATTCTCCTTCAACGTCAGCGGCGGTCGGTGCGAAAGCTGTACTGGCGACGGCATTCTCAAGATAGAAATGCACTTCCTGCCCGACGTCTACGTCACTTGTGACGTATGCAAGGGGCGCCGCTACAACCGCGAAACCCTCGAGGTACACTACAAAGGCAAGAGCATTGCCGACGTATTGGAAATGACGGTAGAGGAAGCCTGCGAGTTTTTCCGTCCCATTCCACGCATCTACAACAAAATCAAAACCCTCTACGACGTGGGTCTGGGCTATATCCGTTTGGGACAACCTGCCACCACGCTGTCGGGTGGCGAAGCACAGCGTGTCAAACTTGCCACCGAGTTGGCAAAGCGTAGCACGGGGCGCACCGTGTATATTCTGGACGAGCCCACTACCGGCTTGCACGCGGCAGACGTAGATAAACTGATCCTCATTCTCCAACGCCTCACCTTAGCCGGCAATACCGTCATCGTCATCGAGCACAATCTCGATGTCATCAAGGTTGCCGACCACATCATCGATTTAGGACCCGAGGGTGGCGACGGAGGTGGGCGGATTATCTTCGCAGGCACCCCCGAGCAGGTTGCCGCCTGTCCCACGAGTTGGACGGGACGATATCTTGCCCAAGTGCTTGCCAAAAAGCAGGGTTAACCGGCGTAAAGAAAAGCCTACCGCATTAGCGTGTTATCCATAACGGAGAACACGCTAAAACTAAGTTTGCCCTTTGGGCAAGTGAAGTTATCTTCGATAGTGAAGTTCACTTTGTGAATGAAGTTTCGCCTGACGGCGAAGTGATGGGCAAACTTAACTTCACTTGTGCGTAGCACAAACTTCACTGCGTAGCAACTTCACTTTTGCGATAGCACAAACTTCACTAAAAGAAAAAGAGATAACGTTTCGGCTACGAACCGATTTGTTATCTCTTTCTGTTATTATAAGGGTTTGGGCTTAGCCCATTTGCGTTTGACTAGTCAAATGCGATGCTTGCACTTTTGTCAAAGTAAAAATTCTCCGCTAAGAACATCACCCATTGGTAGGTTTTTTTGTTTATTCTATTCGTGGTGCTGCACCGATTTTTTTGCACGGTTCATCACCGAGTACAACAGACCTTCTTCGGGCAATTCTTCCAGAATAATCAAATCGTATTCCCTTTCGGCACTGCGTAGTGCGCTATACAAATTCCGCATCACCTCGCCGTCTTCCTTGCCAAGGCTGATACTTTCACACTCGCCCAGGGCCTGCAGGGTTTGCTCTCTTGCAATCACCACCGCCGCCAGGCCTTTCTCCCGACTTTCCTTCCATATGGCAGGAATCTTGGAGGGAGGGCACATGACGCTATCACAGCGAGGGGAGTAGTGGATATACTTCATACCGGGCGCCAGGGCCACTTTGACCTCTCCCGAGTGGGTCGCAACCAAGCAAATTTCCGCCAGCATTTCTTTGGTGATGGCACCGGGGCGCAAAATGGTCGGAATCTCTTGTGTCAGATCCAGAATGGTGCTCTCGATACCCACTTCGCAACTGCCGCCGTCCAAAATCAAGGGGATACGCCCCTGCAGATCGTCATACACGTGTGCCGCCGTGGTGGGGGAAACGTGCTTGCTTGCGTTTGCGCTGGGTGCGGCAATAGGACCGCACTTTTGCAATAGGGCCCGTGCCATTGGGTGCGAGGGAAATCGCACGCCTACGGTAGCAAGACCTGCCGACACCACGCTGGGAATAGAGGGGTGCTTTGGCAAAATCAAGGTCAAAGGACCGGGACAAAAACGGTCGTAGAGGGCTTTCGCCAAGGGCGGCACGTCCACGGCCACCTCGTGCAGTTGCGCATAGTCCGCCAGGTGCACGATTAAAGGATTGTCCGAGGGACGACCCTTAGCAACGTAAATAGAAGACACCGCCTCTGGATTCAAGGCGTCTGCGCCCAATCCGTAGACGGTTTCGGTAGGAAAAGCCACCAACTGCCCGTCTCGCAACAGGCGTGCGGCTTCCTCTATATATTCTTCCTTGCCAATGATCGTTTCCATATTTGCACCGTCACTATTATACCAAGCACCGCGCCACTTGTTAAGTATTTTCCAACATTTGGCGTAAAATTGATTTTTCTCTCCTCTTTTTCGGCAGAAAAAATAGAACAAAAAGGTGGATTCTACTAAAAGTAGGGCTTGCATTGCAGGGTAAATAATGCTAAAATAATATATACGCACATATATGGCGGAGGATTTAGTATGGAAGAATTGGTTAAATTTTTCAACGAACTGACGCAAGGCAAAACCGAGGTATTTGGGTTGCCCATTCCCAACCTTGTCTTTTTGTTTGGCGCTTGCCTTTTGGTGGTCATCATCATTGCCCTCATCGTGGCAGCGGTCATCAGTAATAAATATCGCAAAAAACACAAGCTTGGCAAGTATGCTCCCGATACCCCTGCCAAGACGCCCACCGATCGGCTGAAAGAGAGTGCCGTACTTCCGCACGGCGAATATTTGGAGGCCATTCCCTCCTCTCCCAAGCACGAGGTGATTTCTTCTATTGCCACCGCCGTTGGTCGCGAGGACGAATTGTTGCTGGAGTTGGAGGAGGAGCCGGTTGCTCCTGCCGCCCCTGCGCCCACACCTGCGCCCGAGGTAGCCCCTGCGCCCGCACCTTCCGCTGTTGCCGAGCCTGCTATGGAGCTTGTTCCCGAGGAGGAGACCTCTATTGCCGCCGCCACCGTGTTTGGAGAGGACGAGCGAGAGAGTGCTATGCTCTCCGGCATGATGGACGAGTCCGCGAAAGAGGCCCTTTCCTCTTTCGATTTCGAGGGTGATTTCGAGGAGTGGGTGGAGCCTGTGCCCGAGATAGAAACCCCTGTGGAAGAGTCCGTTATTGCCCCCGAGGGTGCCTACGACGCGTCCAGCCTTGCCGCCGCCTATGCTATCGACCTGTC
>JAFTOZ010000078.1 GCA_017463565.1 Clostridia bacterium
CATTGATTGTTTTCTTTAAACGCAACTATAAATGAGTAATCTTACGAATAAATTACTCAAAACGCAATGCTCAACAAATCATCGTCTTTGTTCCAAACATAAGCAAAGGCATAATGTTCATTTCCGTGTGACACAACCAAGTTATCCCATTCTTCGGGGTAGTTCGTTACCATTAAGAAGTCGTAACATTCGCCAAAACCTGTGTATTCGTGTGTAATTGCATATACTTTACACTTGTGTTTTGCTTCAAGTTCTTTCATTTTCTTTTCGATTTCGGGTTCTTGGTTTACCCAGAAGCCACCCCATCCTTCAAAGAAACACACCTGATCGTCATCTCTAAATCCTTTTATGTAAGGCTTATAGATTTGCAGTTGTTCCATAATTTGCAATGCTTTTTCTTTTTTCTTGTTTTCCATTTGTTTATCTCCTTATTTCAATAATTCCGTTTTCATATTCCGAGAAGCCATCAAATGAGAAGCTTTCCTTTGAGCATATCGACCACAACGGCAAGCGTATCAAGAAGACACTCGGTTGCGAAATGAGCTATCTCGTCAACCTCTGGCACTATATGCGGAATTTGGAGAAGTAAGATCCCACAATGCAATTTATTCATCAAAAAAGACCTATCCGGGATAGGTCTTTTTGTTTCTCTATTTCATTAATAAAATTTACTGATTTACCGTATTTGTTTTATTGATTTGGACTTTATAATTTGTCTTAATGTGTTTGTTCCAGACATAGCATTTAATAAAGTAAAATTTCCAGTTTTAGTTTTTACTCGTAAATTTCTACTCTCGCTATATGATATTATATCTTCATATTTATAGATTTTTGATTTAGAAAGTGCTTTTTTTACAATAATTTCCTTATCATTGTAAGTTGCTTTTGTAAGCATAAAATATAAAATTACATTGTCAAAAAGTACAGGCAACCACCACACAATAATCGTTGCTGTATAATTAAATCCTAAAATATTTGTAATTAAGTTAGGAAAGATAAAAATAATTATACCAATTAAATTTGTAATAATAGCCATTATAATAAAAGCATTTTTTATTGTTTTATTCATTTCTACATATCGGTATTGTTTAGCTTCTTCTTCGGTTTCTTTCTCTAACTTTTTAAATTTTGGATATAAATGGTTAATGATCATTGTTGCAGATAATGCAATTAGTATCATTGATAATATGTTTAAAATAATTTCTAAAGCCGTCATATTAACTCCTTGAATATATTATACAATAAATTTATTTTTATGGTATCAAATTATATAAAATGTTTCCGAAATCTTCTGATTAACGCTTTGCGACTTTATAGTAATAGAAAAAGCAGTCGCATTTGAGCATAAGTTCAAACGCGACTGCTTATGGCGGAGAGTTAGGGATTTGAACCCTAGTTACCCTTATGAGGTAAACTCGATTTCCAGTCGTGCGCCTTCGACCACTCAGCCAACTCTCCAAGGTTCTATTCAATACTTTCCTATTATATAGCAACGTATTTGATTTGGCAAGTTATTTTCGGTTATTCTCGCAAAAAAGTTGCGCTAATGGCGCTACATATGATAGATAGCCAAATCTACGTGTCCGTCGATCACCTCAACTCCTTCGGCAGATAGCAGTTGTGCCTGTACATCCGCACCGCCAAACGCAAAGGAGGGCGCCACGCGGCCATTGCGGTCCACCACACGGTGGCAGGGGATTTCGCCGGGGCGTGGATTGACGTGCAACGCATAGCCCACCACACGGCTCCAACGCGGATTGCCTGCTAGCATTGCCACGTGGCCGTAGGTAGCAACCTTTCCCCTAGGAATAGAGCATACTACCTGATAGATTCGCTCAAATACGCTCATTCTTGGCTCTCCTCTTTCTCCTCTTTGCTTTTCGTGTTTTCCTCGGGAGGGGTAGGCTCGCTAGGCGCACTCAGCTCCGCAAAAGGATCCTCCGCTGCCGCAGTATCCTGCGTGGGTGCTTGTTTGGGAGCGGGGCCGTAGCGTGCGACTACCTTGTGCAGGCGGCGCTTGAGCCAGCGCAGTAGCATTTGCATCATATAGTCGTAGCAAAGCCACAGCAAGGTGCCCACCACCGCAATCACCCAATAGATAGGCTCGGAGTTGAGCTGGGCAAACAGCGCGTTGACGGTATTTCCAAAGCCGTAGAGGACAGAGATACCCCACAGCGCAAGGTTGAAGTGGAGCGCCTTGACAGGCAGAGAGATATACCACTTGTTTTTCCATTTTTCCGCGAGCGCCATAATCACGGGCTGCAGACCAAACAGTAGCACAAAGGGCAGTACGCCCAGAGGATTACCAACGCACAGCACGCCCAGACCGCCTGCCGCTATATAGGCCAATAAACAACCGTACCCCTGTCCAATGGTCAGGGGTAGAAGAAGTGCCACCGCAGACAGCGCCAATAGGCTGATATTGCCAAAAGGCGAATAAGCAGCCAAGGTCAAAAAGCCCAGCGCCAAAGCAGCAGCCAGAGCGGATATAGTCAGGGTAAACGTGCGGCGTTTGCGCTTATTCATTAGCCGCGGCAACAGCAGTCACACAGACAGTTGAAGCAGATCAGGGTTTGGCAGAAACGGCAACAACCGTCCTCTGCGGCACGCTCGTCGTGCGGTTGCGCATAGGAGCGGTGCATACCGGGGTCGGTAGGTCCGCTTTGCGTTTCGGCATTAAAGCCTGCGGTCGACTTGCCCGACTCGATTTTTTTGTCCATTTTTTCCAACGCCGTACTGTAACGGGTGTTGGTGGGGTCCATATTGCAGGCAATTTGCAGTTGATTGCGCGACTCGTTCAGCCAACCCTTTTTGTAGTAGACGATGGATTGCAGATAGTGCCAAGCGGCGTTGCGTTGCTCGCTGGCATCCAACGCGTCCTGTGCCTCGCGCAACTTGCCATCACGCAGGTATTGCTCGATAGCAGAATAGTCCGCCAAGCCTGCAGAGGCAATAGGATCTACGGTGGGGGTGGGGATACTTGCGGTGGAAGCAGACGATTTTTTTGCAGCAGAGATTTCCGCATAGGCTTTTTCTACCTCGTTCAACTTCTTTGCAGCAGCCTTGCCCAACGCGCCCTCTTGGTACATTTGGTCGCGGTACGTATCGCGCAGAGCATAGTACGCCGCATCCACGGCGGCCTGGTCGCAACTGGGGTCGATTCCTAAAATCTCGTATGGGTTTTTCGACATTTTTTGTTCTCCTTGTCAAATAGTTCTTTGGCACGGGCAGGCAACCCATACCAAAGGGTGTTTGTGACGATACCCTCGGTGCCAATGATGGGCAGGTCACGGTAGCGTTCGTTGATGGTGTCTAATAATGCCTGCATCTCCTGCCACAGCGCCTCGCCGTGATCGGTGAGGAGTGCAATGCGGTCGGTACTGCCGTATTGCAAACGTAGCGCATTATATTCGCCTGATTTGGCGTCCTTATCATAGTCGTCCAGAGCATCCATCAAATAGACGTATTGCCCCAGTAGATACCCCAACTCACCTAGCACGGGGTGTTGCTCGCCCGACAAGATACGCAGTATCTCGCTGATGGCGTTGCCAAAGGGATCTGCCGCCATTCGCCAGGAAGTAGCGGTCTTTTCCGCTTGCTGCTGGGCGTGGTATGCTCGGTCAAGCGTGCTTGCTACCTCGGGCAAAAACAGCGTTGCTTTTTTCTTCTTGTTCGCAAGGAGCGCCCTTAGCATTTTCTTACCGACAGAGGGGTGGTCTGCCAGGTCGTCACGGCACTTAAAATCCACCAACAGGGTGTTCGTATAGGCGCATTGCGCTTGCAACTTGCCCTTCTTGAGCACCATCTTTTTCTTGAAAGGATTGAGAATGCACGACTTTTTCTCAAATTCCAACGGCACCCTGCACACACCGTGCAACAGAATGCTGATGAACGTTAGGTCGTAGCTCACGCTCATGCGCATGCATTGACCGTGGCAACCCTTGATTTGATGGCAAAGCCCACAGTAGAAGGACCGGTATAGCGCATAGTCCTTCATGTATAGGTTGGGCTTGTCGGGCAAAATATATCCAAACATACTATTTTGGGGTCACAAAGCCAATCTTACGATAGACCTTGGACAGGGTTTTCTGTGCCATATAAGAGGCTTTTTGTGCGCCCTCTTTCAGCACTTGGTCGAGGTATGCCTTGTTGGCAATCAATTCGCGATAGCGTGCTTGGATGGGCGCAAGTACGTCCACCACAGATTGGCCAACCGCCATTTTGAAATCACCGTAGCCAACGCCCACAAAGTGTTGCTCGGCCTCTTTGACGGTGATCCCTTTCATCACCGAATAGATGGTCAACAGGTTGGTGATACCCGGCTTGTCAGCACGTGCCACTATCTCGTTGCCACAGTCGGTGACGGCACGCTTGAACTTGCGCATAATGGTGTCGGGATCGTCCAACAGGAACACCACGCCACCTGCGTTATCGTCCGTCTTGCCCATTTTTGCGGTGGGGTCCAACAGGTTTTGGATCTTTGCGCCGTGGGTATTGAAGATACCGTCCGGCACCACAAAGGTGGGGGAATAGCGGTGGTTAAAACGCTCGGCAATGGTGCGAGCCAACTCCAGGTGTTGCTTTTGATCCTTGCCGATAGGCACCAGATCCGCCTGGTACAGCAGGATGTCCGCCGCCATCAAGGTGGGATAAGAGAACAGACCCACGTTGACGTTCTCGGGATTCTTGGCAGATTTGTCCTTGAATTGGGTCATACGGCGTGCCTCGCCAAATTGGGTATTGCAGTTCAGCACCCATGCCAGCTCGGCGTGTTGGTGCACCATGGATTGCAAGAACAGAGTGCTCTTGTTGGGGTCCAAGCCAATGGCCAAAAACAGAGCCAAAAACTCGTAGGTGCGGCGGCGCAGGTCGGCAGGCACGCAATCTACGGTGATACTGTGCATATCGGCAATGGTGTAGATACAGGTATGCTCGTCCTGCATACGAACCATGTTGCGCAGGGCGCCGATATAGTTACCAAGTTGTAGGTCGCCCGTGGGCTTGAGGGCGCTATAGACGATTTTCTCGCTCATGATATCTCCTCAGGGCTGGATAGGCTCCCAGCCGCTTTGTTCTTGTAGTAATCTTCTTGCGGAATCCACGTCCGCAATGGGTTTTTCGTTGACTGCCTCGTAGAGGGTCAGGGGATCCAGCAGGGGGTGCTCGGTCAGGAGCAACAACATAGGCGTTTCGTCCTCCGCCTCGCTTCGATAAATCTCCGCTACGTAATAGGTGTCCCCGTCTACTGCAGCTAACAGATGATCGTAGGTATCAAATGCGGTGGCAAGGCCTTCCATTCGTCCTTCCTCATCCGCATATCCAAGCAACGCATTCGGCAGGGCTTTCGCCCAACGGCCGGTGGGAATTTGCCACCTATCGCCGCTTGGCTCCTCTACGTCCAGCAAAGGACACAGCAGGCCGTGCCAATCCTTGGTGGCAACGGACTTTCCCTTTGTAAGGCGCAGGGTTTGCTGCCTGTGGTCGTCCGCACCGACGACGGTGTAGATGGGTACACCCATATATTGTGCCCACAACGCCGCTACCCAATAAGGGTTTTCGGTGGAAACGCATACGTTCAAATCCTCGCCAACCTCTGCCACGCAGTCCAGATAGGCGTCGATCAACTCGCCCACACGGTGTAGTAGTGCCGCTTGCATTTCTCCTGTTTCCCGGGGGAGTGGGGGAGTTGTCAACGTCTCGTCCCACAATTCCAGTAGAAACAGACCCTCATCCAACTGCCCAACCGTTTTGGGTGTGGGCATTGGGGGCATAGGCAGACCGACTTCCGCAAACAAGGCCTTTCGCCTGGTGGCGGTGTCCATGGCAGCAAGTGCTGGGAGCTTGCCCTTCATCGTGGGCAGGGATAGGCGTGCCATATTATGCCTTGATATACTCGCAGTCAGCCAGATATGCGGGCAACTCGTCGTTGCTGATAGTCAGCACCATCGTCACGTCGTGGTCACGGCTCACTTTCTTCAGTTTGACGAAGAAGGGCTCCAAGTGCTCGAAATCCTGTCCGGTCATACGGTGCACGCCGTCGATAAATACGTGTTGCACGTCGGCATTTCCTGCGATAATACCGCGCACCAAACCAATCAATTCATCCGCATTCTCCACGTCGTATTCGCAGACGTTGATGAGACGAATATTGTAGTTCACCTTAAATCTGTAACGGTCGGTATCCGTCAGAAACACCACTTCGCCGTCACAGTTTTTCATAGCTTGGTCGGCCAGTTCGATTAATTTGCCTGTTTTGCCGGAGCCTTTTGCTCCGTAGATGAGTCGTAGCATGACTTCCTCCTCGGTGGCGTTAGCCATAATCCCTATTATTATACTATAAATATATAGGCGATTTCAATACTTTGGGGGCGAATTAGCCCCTGCATTTTGCTTTTTTACCAAGATTTGACAGAAATTTTTGCATTTTGGCAAACAAAAAGCCATATCAAATGATATGGCTTGCGGATTAATTCTCCGAAAGAAGGGTTTGTTGCTCCGCCAGTCGCAACGCCTCGATCATCTGCATCATGTCGCCGTCCAGGAAACTGTCCAGAGAGTAGAGAGTCATATTGATACGGTGGTCGGTCACTCTGCCTTGGGGGAAGTTGTAGGTGCGGATACGCTCGCTACGGTCGCCCGAGCCAACCTGTGCCTTACGCTTGTCGGCATATTCCTTGTCTGCCTGGCTGCGGAAGAAATCCAACAGACGGCTCTTCAATACACGGACCGCTTTCTCCTTGTTTTTCAACTGGGACTTTTCGTCCTGGCAGGTCACTACGATACCCGTGGGGATATGGGTCATACGCACCGCAGAGTCGGTTCGGTTGACGTACTGACCGCCTGCGCCGCCTGCACGGTAGGTATCCACCTTGACGTCATTCATGTTCAATTCTACGTCGATATCCTCTGCCTCGGGTAACACGGCCACCGTAGCGGCGGAGGTATGGATACGGCCTTGCGACTCGGTCTCGGGCACACGTTGCACGCGGTGAGCGCCCGATTCAAATTTAAGCATGCTATACGCACCCTTGCCGTTGATAGAAAACACACATTCCTTCACGCCACCCAGGTCGGTGTAGTTCATGTCGATTTCCTCAATCTTCCAACGTTGACGCTCGGCAAACCGCATATACATACGCAGCAGGTCGTAGCCAAACAAACTGGCTTCTTCGCCACCCGTACCTGCACGGATTTCTACGATCACGTTCTTATCGTCGTTGGGGTCTTTAGGCAGGAGCATCACCTTCAATTCCTCGGTCAACTCTTCCAAGTGCGTTGCGTGCTCGGCCAATTCTTCCTTTGCCAACTGCAACAACTCGGTGTCGCTTTCCTCTGCCAGGATTTGCTTGCATTCCTCTGCCTGTGCGCTTTCTGCATTATATTCCTCAAACTTCTGAACGATGGGCTCCAACGAGCTGTGCTCCTTCACCAGTTTTTGCCAACGAGTGCGGTCAGCGATAACGGTGGGGTCACCGATCAAAGTAGTCAGCTCTTCAAAACGAGCTTTCATTGCCAATAATTTCTCGAACATAATTGCTCCTTATTTACGTGCTACCATCATGCGGTCGTGGCCTGCCAAGTCGGCACGACAGACGATATCTTGATATCCTGCCTCCGCCAGAAGGGTACGAATGCTGTCTGCTTGGTCACTACCAATTTCCAACAGCAAATAGCCACCCTCGCAAAGAGGTGCATTTTGAATAATCGTGCGGTAATAGTCCAATCCGTCCACGCCGCCGTAGAGCGCCATCTTGGGCTCGCGCTTCACGCAGGCAGACAAGGTTTGCATATCCTTTTCGTTGATATACGGAGGGTTGGAAACAATCAGGTCAAATTGACCGTCAATCGACTCAAAAAGGTCAGAATGCACGAATTCTACGTCAGCCGACAAGGATTCTGCATTCTCTTTTGCAACCGCCAAAGCGTCCTTGCTTAGGTCGGATGCAACCACGTGGATCCCTGCTTTCAAGGAAAGTGCAATGGCGATTGCGCCCGAGCCGGTGCAAAGGTCCAATACCCGCATTTCGGGGCGGATATGTCCGAGTGCAAGCTCCACCAATTCCTCTGTTTCGGGGCGAGGAATCAATACGCGATTATCCACCTTGAGGGTGTAGCCACAGAAATCTGCCTTGCCCAAAACGTACTGCAAAGGCTCGCCTTCCGCCACCTTTTTGGCAATGCTCACCGCTCTGTCGTATGCCTCTTCACTCAGCGTTGTCAACAGGGGTAATTCACTGCGTTTGGTGCCCGTCACTTCCACTAAAATCCAATCGCAAAGAGCCACCTTGTCCTCGTTCTTGCCAAGGATACTTTCCACCTCTGCGCGGCAACGCTTATAGGATTTCTTCACTTGGAAACTCTGTGTTTCAATCGTGGAATCTGCGTCCATTTCCTGCACGGTTTGGAATGCCTTGATAGCAACCTCAATCATGCTATCGTCCGGCTCTTTCGTGGTCAACAGTTGCAGCGCCATACCGGGGGCTTTGAGGATTTTGACAAACCAGTTGTCAAACTTTGCCAAGAATTTCAGCACTTCGTAGGACACACCTGCAACCAAAGGCAGGAGAGCCAAACGCATACCGACACTTGCCAAGGATGCCAAAATCTTGTTGTCGATTGCCTCGCGCACCGACCAACCGCACAGCTCCAACACGCCCTCGAAAATACTGAAGGTCAGGATGGAGACGACCATGACGATCATCATAAAGTTGGTACCGCAACGGTCGTGATGCTTGCTCATCTTGCGGCAGTTTTCCACGGTCAGGGGCAGACCTGCCTCAAAGCAGGCAATGGTTTTGTGCTCTGCGCCGTGGTAGCGGAAAAGTCGCTTGATCTGCTTCATCAGCGAGGTAAGGGAAATGTACGCCACAAAGATCAAAATACGAACACCGCCCTCGATGAGGTTGTTCCAGATCGTCAGTAGCTCTACGCCGGCGAGGGCGGTGATACCGTCCACAATCAGCTTGGGCAATACCATAAACAAACCGATGGACAGAGCCAAACCAAAAAACACGCCGAAGAACATAGCTACGTTCATCACGTCGATATGGAAGGTTTTGGACAGCCACTTTTCAAACTTAGAGGGCTCTTGCTCCTCCATGTCCTGCCCAAAGACCTCGGCAGAGCGCATGGTGATCTGCATACCCATAACCAAGGTCGCAATGAAATTCATCACACCGCGAACAATCGGAACCTTTTTCCACCAACGCGGTGAGTCGTCAATGCGTTTGCTCTCGACGACGATATTTCCCTCGGTGGTGCGGACTGCGGTGGCGTAGGCGGTTTTACCGCGCATCATCACGCCCTCAAGTACCGCTTGGCCTCCGATTTGGGTGACGCATTTGCGTTTGTTACACTTTTTGCTCATTTTTACCTCGTGCCACGATTGTGACTATAATAGAAAAAATAGTGCGAAGAAACTCCCCGCACTACTTATTAACCGATAGGGTTAGCCGCGATTGTAACGCTTATTGAACTTGTCGATACGGCCGCCGGTTTCTACCGCTTTTTGCTTGCCAGTATAGTAGGGATGGCACTTGCTGCACACGTCAACTTTCAGTTCAGTAACGTCCTTGGTGGTGCCGGTCAGGAAGGTCTCGCCGCAAGCGCAGGTAACGGTCACGGTTTTATAGACGGGATGTGTATTGTTTTTCATATTTTCACCTCATTACGATTCTCTTATGCCATGCCTATCCGCCACCTAATGCAGAATATATACATAGCCATAATGCTTTTTAATTATACGCACACGCGAGCGGATAGTCAACTGTTTTGCGTCGATTATTCCACAGTTTTTTACTTCGGCCGTGTAGATTCCCTCCGTTATTTTTCGGGGAATTGGGCTTCTACGTAGTAAATGGGGCCGAGCGGTGCAAATTTATCCTCATATTCGGTGGTGATATTGGGGATATCGTCCTTGTGCAAATCCACCGAAAGTCGTGCAATCGTACAGCCAAAGGCAGACAGAGAGCAAACGCTAAAAGTAAAGAAATCACGGTTGTCCGTCTTGAGATAGAGTTTGCCGCCCCCTTGCAGCCACCGTGCGTACAGGGTCAAAAAACGCTCGTGCGTCAGGCGTTGTTTGGCGTAGCCTTGCTTGGGCAGGGGAGTGGAGAAATTCAGGTAAACAGCCTCCAAGGAGTTGGGCGCAATATGTCGTAGCAGATATTCTGCGCCACAATCGGCAAAGCGCACGTTTGCAAGGCTCTCTTCCTCTGCGGCCTCCAGCGCCGAAATCAATACGTTGGAGGTTTGCTCCACTGCCAGAAAATTGCGCTCGGGGTGTGCCTTTGCCATAGCACAAATCCAACGGCCTTTGCCACAGCCAATTTCAATGGACACGGGATTGCCGTTGCCGTAGACGGCGACCAAATCCAAATATTCCCCCGTGGTGTCCACGCGGGAATCGGGGTTTTCGTCCCGACGGATGATCACGCGCGTTTGCGCCCTCTCCAATCGGCTATCCAAATGTCTTTTGCGGCGCATTCTCATATCAATCGATACGGCAGAGTACCAATCCGTTGAAGTTGGGGGTCGTGCTCAAAATCTCCAAGGTGTCCTTGGCTTGTTCAAAATCAATGGTCTTGGGCTGGAAGAAATCTACGTGCAGAGCCTCGGTTGCCAACAGGTTGATGGCCGTCAAAATGTTGCGACCGCCGTTGGTTGCGCCGGTCAGCACGATTCGTTTGCGCATAATGTTCGAAAGGTCCGCCTGGATGGGGCCGATATAGCCGTCTGTTCCTACGATGCAGATACGTCCCAACATCTTGGTGGCGTCGATTGCCAGCTGCGGATCCACAGGGTGCAAACCCTCAAACACGGTACAATCGGTCATCACGCCGCCCGTGATATTGCGGATACGGCTCAATACGTCGGTGGTGCGCTTGTCGATACAGTAGGTCAGACCCATATCCTGCGCAAGCTGCAAACCCTCGTCCTCATTTGCCACAATAATGGGGATTGCATGATAATAATCCACCAACTGCGCCAAAATCAAGGACAAGTAATCGGTACCGAGCAGGGTGACGTATTCGCCGTCTTGCACGTTGAGCTTATCAATGGTGCGTACCGCTACTGCAATCAGTTCTGCAAAGATGGCGTCACGGTCGGTCACGCCCTCGGGCAGGGGGTAGACACAATCCATCGGCACCACGGCGTATTCGCTCAGGTAGCCGTCGATATCCAAACCGCGCACCTTGCCGTCGCGATAGGGGCTCAGCAAAACTCGCTCGCCCTTCATCAGACCGGTAGACTCGGGAGCCTCGCTGACCAAGCCAACTGCAATTCTTCCGCCAATGCGGGGCAGTTTGTCCTTGTCTGCGCCCATAGATAGCGCAACGTCAGCGTGCGTAATGGCGGCCAGAGTAACCTTGACCTTGATATGACCTTCCTCAATAGGGGTCTCAATTTCTACGTATTCAACCTGATTGGTTCCAATAGAGAGTGCTTTCATGAGCCTATTGTACCACAGCGCGACAAAATATGCAACACTCTTTTTACGTTCACACGCGTGCGCGCGCGTATCAATATTAATAAGGTAAATATTTGTGCTCTTTCGACAAATAGAAAAAAAGTGCTTGCCAGAGCGGCAAATTAGGTGGTAGAATAAATTATCAAATTGAGGAGGCCGCCACGGTGGACGCAGACCCATACAGTATTCATCGCAATAAGGCCATGCTCGCTTAACCCGTTTTGGGGTTTCTTTCGGCGGGCGTGCCGTCGGGAGAAATTATGATTACTATCACGAATCAAAAGGATAATTCTTTGTTGGAAATGCTGCCCGAGGAGGCGGCGCTTTTGTCGTCATACGGCGGCAAGTGGGTACACATGATCAACCCCAACGACAATGAGGTTGAGCACGTGTCGGAGGTATCGGGCGTGCCGACCGAGGTTTTGAAGGCTGCTCTGGACGAGGAAGAAAAGCCCCGTATCGAAAAGGAAGACGGATATTTGATGATATTGGTGGATATCCCTGTCATGGAAGACGACGAGGATACCGGCAACATCAACTATACGACTCTGCCTTTCTCCATGATTCTGGCAGGCGACGCCATCATCACAGTCTGTTTGAAGGATTCTGCCTTGACGCGCGACTTTATGCTTGGCCGTGTCAAGGCCGTGAGTTTGCGCAAGCCCACTCGTTTCATCTTCCGTATGCTCTACCAGGTAGCCACCAAATATTTGATGTACCTGCGCCAAATCGACAAGTCCAGCCAACGTATCCAACACGAACTGCGTGAGAAGATGAGCAACAAGGAGCTTATCGGTCTTTTGGATATCCAAACTGCGCTGGTCTACTTTGGCAACTCCTTGCGTTCCAATATCAACGTTATCGACAAACTGATCAAGTCCAACTCCTATTTGGTAAAGTTTGAGGAGGATCAGGATCTGATTGAGGACGTCAGTATCGAGAGTTTGCAGGCGTTGGATACCTGTAATACGTTCCGTGATATTCTGGCAGGCACCATGGACGCATACAGCTCGGTGATCAACAACAATATGAACAACGTCATGAAGGTACTGACCTTCCTGACCGTCGTCATCAGTTTCCCGACCCTTGTGTTCAGTATGTTTGGTATGAACCTGGACGGTATCCCGGGCAACAGTAGCGGTTCGTCTGCTATGCCTTGGGCGTTTGGTATCACCGCAGGTGTCACCCTGGTGGTAGCAATCATCGTCGGTATCTTCATCTGGCGCAAGAAAATGTAATCTTTTGCTCCTTTGTCAAGGGTGAAAATACGCCAAAAACAAAAATTGAAAAAAATGAAAAAAAGTGGCGAAAAGCGTTTGACAAAGATATAGGCATGTGATAATATGAATAGGCTATCGCGCAGGTGGTAGCCTAATAACGTGGGGGTATAGCTCAGCTGGGAGAGCACCTGCCTTGCAAGCAGGGGGTCAGCGGTTCGATCCCGCTTATCTCCACCAAATATAGAAGTGTAGCTCAGTCGGTTAGAGCACCACCCTGATAAGGTGGGGGTCGGTGGTTCGAGTCCACTCACTTCTACCAAAGCAACTGTTGTTGCTACTGCACATTGACAACTGCATAGGAGATAATGATTGTCAGGACAATCATTATTTCGACAATTAGAATCAAATATCTAATTTAACGAAGAGTAATACACAATTCACAATTATGATATTTTGCTGAGGAAAACACGAAAATGTTTAACAAGTAATTGAATGAGGTATAGAGATATACCTTAGACGTATAATACGATCAAGCTACTAAGAGCGTAGGGTGGATGCCTTGGCACTAGGCGCCGAAGAAGGACGTGACTAACTGCGATAAGCTGCGGTGAGCTGTAAATGAGCGTTGACCCGCAGATTTCCGAATGAGGAAACTCACTGCATTAATACTGCAGTATCCATACATGAACACATAGTGTATGAGAGGGGAACCCAGGGAACTGAAACATCTTATTACCTGGAGGAAGAGAAAGTAAAACAACGATTACCTAAGTAGTGGCGAGCGAACGGGTAAGAGCCCAAACCGGGGTGTAGCGATACACCTACGGGGTTCGGACATTCATAACGTGAAGAGGTTGGTAGTTGAAGTGGCTGGAAAGCCGATCCAAAGAAGGTGACAGACCTGTAGACGAAACTGACTGAAGCACAGAATGATCCAGAGTATCACAGGACACGAGGAATCCGGTGAGAAAGAGGGAGGACCATCTCCTAAGGCTAAATACGACCTAGTGACCGATAGCGAATAGTACCGTGAGGGAACGGTGAAAAGAACCCCGGGAGGGGAGTGAAAGAGAACCTGAAACCTTATGCTTACAAGCAGACATAGCACCACGGGGCAACCCGGTGTGATGTCGTACCTTTTGTAGAATGGGCCGGCGAGTTACGATGTGTAGCAAGGTTAAGTGATTAAGTCACGGAGCCGAAGCGAAAGCGAGTTTGAAATGAGCGTAACAGTTGCATGTCGTAGACCCGAAACCGGATGACCTAGCCATGGACAGGTTGAAGTGATGGTAACACATCATGGAGGACCGAACACACGCCTGTTGAAATAGTCGGTGATGAGCTGTGGCTAGCGGAGAAATTCCAAACGAATCCGGATATAGCTGGTTCTCCTCGAAATAGCTTTATTGCTAGCCTATATTTGAGAATACCGAAGGTAGATCACTGAATAGGATAGGGGGTTTCACGAC
>JAFTOZ010000079.1 GCA_017463565.1 Clostridia bacterium
CAGGTAGTTGCCGCCTGCTTGAGAAACGGTGATCAATTCATCCTTGTAGTAGGAGTTGCCGTCCTCATCGCGATAGATATCCACGATGACGGGACTTCCGTCGTCGTCCTTCTCCAACATCTCCAGTACGGAAATGCCCAGATTTGCAGGTACGGTGTGCAAGGTATCGATCACCTTGGTGATCACGGCGCTTGCGTTGTAGGTGTAACTGACCGTCTTGCTGACGTTGCCTGCCAAACCGCCGTCAAAGCCCAAATATACCTTGATGTCACCGCTGGCAAAGCCCAGATCGGACAGATTGCCTCTGAGTGCAAGAGTACCCTCTACGTCATCGTAGGTGAAGTAGCTACTGAAGGAATTTTCCTCGCCGGCGCTCATGCTGAAGGGGAACTCCAGCTCATCGTCCGGACCAAAGCTTTGGACAGCCACGGCCGAGGTCAGGGTACGAACGATGAAGGGAGATGCTACGGTAGCAACTTGATCCATCGTCTTGGTCTCGTCTGCCCAGTAGGCAATATTGAACCAACCACGCGCACGCGGATGATATACATATTGATAGAGGAAGCTGATGGCGTGCTCGCCGGCAGTCAGCGAATCAAAGGCGCTTGCCTTTGCGCGTACCTTATAGGTCAGCGTGTTATTCACCTCGTCGTGCAAGGTCTCCACGTCCAACAGAGCACGCTCTACCACGACGTTGCTGATACCCGACAAGCGGACACGAATGCTATTGGCGATATAGTTGATATTCTCCTCTGCGGTGAGTTTTCTGCACAAGCTATCGTCTGCATCGTCTACAAACTCGCCGTAGTTCACGCTGAAGGAGCCCAGCTCGTACCAAACGGTAGCGCCGTTTCCGCTACCCTCACGGACAGCAGGCAACGTGTTCAGGATACCGGTGCTATTGTCGTCCATGGGACGCTCAAAGGACACCTCACCTGCAGAAGCCATGATAGGCTCGGTCAGGTAGTATTCGTACAAAATACCGTCCACCACCGTGTAGTATAGGCTACCCGTCGTTTCGCTGAAGGATACGTTCGGGCAGTTGGAGAACACACCGATACCAATGCTCACCAAACCGTCGATGCAGAAGTCACCGATACTTGTGTCGGCAAAGGCCTTGTCGCCCAGGTGGGTGAACTTGCACTCAGACATATCGTTAGCGCCGGGATAAGCGGAGCCACGCATTGCTTCTGTACCGATCATAGACAATTCGCTGGGCAGTTGCGTTCTGGTGATGACGTCCACCACCTTGATGGTGGTAAGGGAGCGGGTATTCTTGAGGAAGTATGCGGGGAATTCCACAATCTTGCCCGACATACGCAGGGTTTGCAGGTTGTGGCAATCGGCAAACAAACCTTCCTCCAGGGTAGTAATGCTTTCGGGCAGGATGAAGTCACGCAGAGCATGGCAGTTTGCAAATGCATACGCACCCACGAACGCCACGTCGGGCAATACCAACGTCTGCATGCTCACGCAGTTATAGAATGCGTACTCACCCACGCTACGCACGGTGTCGGGAATCTGCACCGAGGTCAGCGAGCTACAGTTCATAAACAGGCGATCGTTGATCTTGTTGAGACCGGCAGGCAGTTTTACCTCGGTGATAGCGTTGTTGCCCTCAAACAGATCCTCTGCCAACTCGATCACGGGTTTGCCGTTGATCTTGTCGGGAATGATCACCACGTCGTGGTTGCCGTAGCAGGTATGCGACTTGATACCCGTGATACGTACCTCGTAGCCTTCGCCCAACACTTCCCACTCGAAGCAGTTGAAGCTGGTGCCACGGTTATAGATACTGGGATCGAAGCAGGTGCTCAAATAACCACCCTCGGGTCCGTAGATAGAGATACCGTACTCGCCCTCGCTATAGGTGTCGGCAAATACGTTGTTGCCAAGCAGGCTGATTTCGCCCACGAAGAATGCCTCGTACAGTTGTGTACAACCGTTGAAGGCGTTGTCGCCAACCGTGCGCACCGATGCGGGGAATACCACGCGCTCCAAGTTGGAGCAACCGGCAAACGCCATACTCTCGATGGTCACCAGACCGTCGGGCAAAATGATAGAGTCGGCAGACAGATTGCGGAATGCCTCGGCGCCAACCACCGTCACGGGACGCTCGTTGATAAATTGAGGTACGATCACGGTGTCGGGCTCGGTACCTTCTAAGCCAAGGTAGGAGTAACCGATGATACGCACCGAATCATCCTCCAGATACTCGTAGAGGAATTCTTCTGCGCCCGTTTCCACATCGCGGAAGGCATCCAATCCATAGACGGGATTTGCACCCAAAGCACCCTCTACGCCCATTTCGCCGGTCAAGGTAGGCACGCCGTCTACGTCGTAGACAACGTCCATATCAAAGTACTCTACGGCAAACGCAACGTACAGACGGCTATAGACGCCCTCACTCTTGTATTTCGGACCAAAGACGATCAGGTTCTTGGACAGGCCGTCAAATACGCCCTCGCCCAAGTCAACGTCCTTGTTGAAGGTGATGGTGGTCAGGTTGATGGCACCTGCAAATGCGCCGTCGTTGATAGACAGCACCTTGTTGGGTACCGTGAAGGTCAGCGCGTTGTTGGAAGCCAAGTAGGTGTGCAACACCGTACGGTTAGCGTTATACAGCGCGCCGTTTTCAAATACGTAGTAGCGAGAGGACGCCAGGTCAATCTCACGCAGATTGGTACAACCTGCAAATGCGCCCTCGCCAATCTCGGCTACCTCGGCAGGAATCTCCACCTTGATCAGCTCTTCCATGCCCGCAAAGGCTTGGGGAGCAATGGCGGTGACGTAGTGCAGGCTACCTGCGCTCATCATCACCTCGGGAATGGTCAACGAACTGTGGCTGGTGGGGCAAACGTGATCCTTCACGCCGGTGATGATCAACTCGTTGCCGTTTTGTGCACTGGTCAGGAAGCAGGTGCTATCCGCAAGCGCACTCACACCAAAGCCCACCTCGCGCAGAGCGTTTGCCAAAGGCAAAGTATCCAACTTCATGCCGTAGGCCTCAGCATCCACGTACACCTCGCACTCGGGCAGGTTGACCATATCGAACACGTCGGTATAGAACTTGCAATCGCGACCCATAAAGTACATACTGTCGAGGTCGGTACATTGATAGAAGGCGCTGTTTTGCACCGAGGTAACACCGCGTCCGAACACCACGCTAGAGAGGTTGGAACAACCTGCAAATGCAGCCACACCAATGGTTTGCACCGTGTCGGGAATCACCAAGGTCTCGAGGGATTGGTTGCTCTGGAAGGCACGCTCGCCAATGACGGTAACCTTCAGATTGTCGATATACATAGGAATCACCAAGTCGGTGATATTCAAACTGCTGACGTCATACCAACCGGTGATGGCAACGGTGCCCTTCTCCATATTGACAGTAGAAGTACGGAAGTAGGACAAAGGCGTTGCCTTGCGGAAGTTGATGTCGTTGGATACGCAGTAGTAGGACAAGGTAGAGCCGTTGTAGACCGAGCTGACGACAAGGCGAGAGTTGGTGCCGGCAAACACGTTCATATCCATACTGCTGATATCGCCCAACACTTGCACGTCGTACAAACTGGAGCAATCGGCAAAGGCCTCTTGACCAATGACGCGCACACCCGTGCCTACCGTCACAGAGCAGAGATTGTCTGCGCCGGAGAAGGCAGAGGAAGAAATCAAAATCACGCTGTCGGGTACGGTGAATGCGGTATCGGGACGGCCGGCGGGATAGACCACCAAGTTAGACAAGCTGCTGTTGTACAGCACGCCGTCCTGCGCCTTGTAGTCGGTATTGCCTGCGGCTACCGTGAATGCCTGCAACAAATCGCAGGAAGAGAAGGCACCCGACTCAATCACACGTACGGTAGAAGACAGAGCCACAGATACCACCTCGGCATCGACGATTGCGCCCTTGCCAATCTCTACGGCACCCTCTGCCACCACAAAGTCGCCACCGGGCACCAAACTGCTCACCGCAAGCAACAGCACCTTACCGTCTGCAGAATACAGACCGCCGCTGGTGTAGCTTACGTAGTCGCAACGCTCGGTGTCGATTGCGCTCAGAGAATCACAACCGGCAAAGGTTGCCACGCCCACGTTTTGCAGGTAGCGAGGCAGGCTTACGCTACGCACCGACGCACCCGCAAAGGCACGGTCGCCAAGAGCGGTCACCTTCTTGCCGCGGATATAGTCGGGAATGGTGATTTCGGCGTGCGAGAAGCCACAGTCGTGCTCCTTCAAACAGTCAATGCGCAGGGTGGTTTCGTTATTCTTTGTCACCTCGCTGCACACAAAACAGGTACTGGGTGTTCCCTCGTTGACGGGAATGCCCACCTTGCGTGCATAGGCTGCCACGTAGTTGGTTTGACCCATACCCACGCTCTTGCCGGCGAAGAACAGGCGGATATCGGCGCTCACGCCGTCAAAGATATCCAAGCCCAAGTTTTCTACGTCGCTTACGAATACGATCTCGTTCAGCGAGTTGCAAGCAGCCAGCGCCTCGTCACCAATGGTACGGACGCTATAAGGTACGTAC
The DNA here is from genome assembly GCA_017463565.1 of Clostridia bacterium. Taxonomy (GTDB): domain Bacteria; phylum Bacillota; class Clostridia; order Christensenellales; family CAG-1252; genus RUG14300. The sequence goes on from JAFTOZ010000079.1 coordinate 4,529, forward strand.
AAATAACTCAGTTCGGTGCAACCCTCAAAGGCACGTGCGCCAATGGTATGTACCGAGGTAGGAATGGTCACGGAGGTCACCGAGGAAATGCTGGATGCAAACGCACCTGCGCCAATCTCGGTCACCTTGACGTTATTGATATACATAGGAATCACAATGTCATTGTGCGATCCCGTACAGTCGGCGTGCGAGCGCAGACCCGTCACGGTCATGCCCGTATCGTTCAACTCGTAGGTAAAGCACTCGGCAGGATTCCATGCTACGTAGTTATAGCCGTAGCGGTTGCAGTATGCAGCCAATGCGTCGCCTTGGGGTGCATAGATGGTAAAGCCACGCATCACACCGTCAAAGGCATCGGCAGGCAGGTCGAAGTTGCGCACAAAGTAGATTTCCTCCAAGTTGCGCATATTCTTGAACGCCTTTGCGCCAACGCTGGTGGTTGCCATAGGCACGGTCACGTAGTTCAGGCGATCCACACCCTCAAAGGCACGTGCCTCAATGTATACGCTGGCTTCCTCCGTCTCGTAGAAGAAGGTATCCAGCAAACTGTTGAACACGGTATGCAAGGTACGGCCGCTATCGCCAAACAGCACGCCGTCCACCATATAGAACACGCTATTGCCCTCTGCCACGGTCATACTCTCCAACTTGTTGTTGTAGGCAAATGCACCGCTACCGATATGAGCCACGTCACGACCCAGAGTGAAGTGCAACAGAGATTCGCCGTTTTCAAAGGCAGATGCACCAATGCTCTCCAACTCGTCCAAGGTGATGACTTCGCGGATTCTTGCGTGGAGCAACGCCTTACGCACGCTCACGTCATAATTACTGTTAGCCAAGAAGCGGCTCAATTCCTCTGCGTTATCTACGTTCAGACTAATCTCGTGATCGTAGTACTCACGCACGGCAGCCAACTCGGCGTCGGTGCTATAGAATGCACCGTCTGCAATAGCACGCACAGGCGTATTTTCGATATACGCGGGGATAATCAAGCGACCCAGGTCGCCACGCACCACCCACGCGTTGTCGCGATAGTCCTCACGACCCAACACGTCGATAGCTTGCTCGCTATAGCCCAAAATCTCCACGTGACTCTTGTAGCCTTCTTCCTCCACTACCACGTAATCCAACGCGGTCTTGGGGGTATAACCGAAGTATTCGATATGTGCGTATTCGTGCACCTGATGCCACAGGTCGCTGTCGACGGGAGCGTATACCTCTACCTCGTGATCGTGCATATCGCCAAAGGTATCCACCACGTCAAGCACGCGGATGGGATAGTAGAATTCCACCGTCTTTTCCTCAGCCACTACCGTGACGAACACGTAGTAGGTGCCGGGCACAAAGCGGTTGAAGCTCACAGGCTCGCTATCCACAGCGGCACCGTCGGGCATACCCACCAAGGTATAGCTCACGCTCTCCTCGGGCAGGATATACAGCTCGTTGCCACGGTACAAGCACAATTGCACGTCGCCCCAAGCGTATTGCTCGCCAAAGGTCACGGCAAGAGGCATACCGTTCAATACGTATTGCTCGGCAACGCTCAAATCGGGCTCACCCTTCACGATACTTGCCAAGCGGTCTCCGGTGGGTTTGCCGTCCTCGTCCACGGTAGGCACGAATACGACGTTGTCTTCCAGATCCAAGCCGGGGGCACGCTCACCCACCTCGGTGTAGCCCTCGAAGAAGATGCCTTGCAGACCCTTCATGCGGGCAAAGGCATTCATACCAACCTCGTCCACGCTCACGACACCGTTTTCGGTAGCGTATTCGGGGATACGGATTTCTGCCAGGAAACCGTTGCCTTCAAAGGCAAAGTCACCGATCGTGCGCACGTACTCGGGCACGACGTACACACCGTTCACACCACGGCCGGTTGCCAGATAGGTGTGCAACAGACTACGGTCCTCGCCAAGCAGCGTATAATCCACAAAGGTGTAGTAGCGACTACGGCTGATAATATTGGTCAGATCCTGTGCCGACGAGAATGCGCCGGGACCAATATACTCTACGCTGGCAGGTACCACGATACTATCCAGTTCCTTGTTGTAAGCAAAGGCCGCTGCAGCAATGCGACGCACGCTATCTGCAATACCATAGGTATGGCGGCTTGCGGTGGGCAGATACAGCATCAAGGTCTTGCCGTCCAAGGTCATCAAGCTTGCCTCGTGATCCCCCTCACCCATACGGTAGGTACTATTGTCGGGCACGTTCAAAGCAGTCAGGTTATGAGCGCCCTTTGCAAAGCCTTCTTGAATATTCAAAACGTTATACAGCAAGGTCAGGGAGCGCAATTCGGTATGGTGCACAAAGGCGGTAGAGCCAATCTGCGTGATACGGTATGCCTCGTTCTCCTCGCCATAGGCAAACATAGGCACTACGATATCCTCGTAGCCCTCCTCCAGACTTTCGCTACCAATGCCCTTCATACCCACAATAGTGGCAGTACGCACGCCGGCGGCGTCGGTGTTGTAGACGTACTCAAAGCGTTGATAGTTGGTCCAGGGTTGATATACCGCAGACAGCACGTCTGCATTGTCGGTATACCACAGGAAGTCCTTCAACATCACTTCCATCTCGGGCAGTTCGCCAAAGTAGGTTTCAATGAAGTAGCGGAAAATGCTACTGTATTTTTCCTCGTACGAGGTGGTGCTGTCGGGATTCACACCGCCGGGGCCGTATGCCACCACACGGTTTGCAGGCTCACCCAAAATGTCAATGCCCATATCCGAAGACAAACTGGACACCTCGCTCTCGAAGTAGATATGCGTCAAGTTGGGCATATAGCCAAACGCCATATCTCCAATCAACAGCAAAGACTTGGGCAGACCCACGCGGGCTACCAACGTGCCTGCGAATGCGTACGCTTCAATTTGTGCTACGTTGTCAGCAGAATCTGCCGCACCGTTAGACACGGTATAAAGGCTGTCCGTCAACTCGGTGGTATGTGCGTACAACAAGGTGTGCAATAACTTCTTGTCATAGTCGTACAACACACCGTCCGCATAACGGTATGCGCTATTTTCGGTATGAACCTCGATCTCGTCCAACTCGGTTGCCAACGTAAAGGCACCCTCGCCCACCTTTTCTACGTACTTGCCCAAGGTGACAAGACGCACGTGGTCGTTGCCGTAGAATGCAAAGGCAGATACCTCGTTGATACCTTGCAGTTGCAAGCTCATCGAGTCGGGAGTAGAGAGAGCAAAGTCGGAGAAGTGAGGTACGTAGGTAAAGATCACCTCACCCATTGCACCGTTCTCATATCCCTCCAACTCCACGCCAACATAGTCGGCGGAGGCCAGTACGGTGTGCAGGGTATTACCCTTCACCAACACACCGGACTCAAAGCGATATTCGCTGGACTCGGGCAATCTGATTTCGGTCAAGCTGTCACAATCGGCAAAGGCACCCTCGCCAATATCGAAGTCTCTGCCTGCATAGTAGAAGGTCACCGTCTCTACGGCGCTACCGCGCAGGGCAAAGCTTGCCAGGCCCTTCACTTGTTGACCGTTGCGATAGATAGGCAACACGGGGTTCAAGTGGTCGCACAGGCACTCGTGCTCTACCATGCCCACGATGACGTTGTTCTCGTCATACACAAAGCAATCCTTGTGGGTGTGCATATTCAACACCAGGCCCTCGTAGGTTACGGTCAGATATTCGCTCAGCGCATACGGAACGGCTTGCCAACCGTCCTCGCCCATCTCGCCCTTTTCGGGCATATAGACGTGCAGGAATTCTACCTCTACCTCACTGGGATCGCCTAGCAAACCAATGCTGTCACCCACCTCGTCCACGTAGGATTCGAAATAGAGATAATCCAACTTGCTACCGTAGAATGCACCCGATGCAAGACTGGTCACGTTATATTCTGCGCCAATCCAATAGGTATAGCCACCGCGCGCCACAGGATAGGAAATCAAGCGCACGCCGTCTGCACCCAGGTGTTGATGCAATACGCCAAAGCCGTCCACAAACAAGACGGTATTGCGCTCGTCTACCACAAAGGTTTCCAGATTGCTCATCCCCACAAAGGCACGGTCACCCACGTTGGAAACGTTGGCACCCAAACGCAGGCTGGTCAGGCTGTCAATACCGTAGAATGCGCCTGCCTCTACGGTGCGTACCGTCTCGGGCAGGGTATATTGCGTATCGGTGTTCACCGACAAATAGACGACCAAAGCGTCCTCTACGGTGCGAGTACCCCAAGCGCCCTCTTGCTCGGCCAAGCCGAACAAAACGCCTTCGCTATAGGCCACGTTGCGGCGCATAGTATTGTTATACACCACCAGTTCTTCGCCGGACACCTCCAACAGATATGCCAGTTCTTCGCCGTCTTCGGCTACGGCATACAAAGCGTGCTCACCGTCCACAAGCGCCAACAGCGCCGCAGCAGATACACGCACGCCACGCTCGCCAACCACGCTGTTCAAGGCTACGTTGGCCTCCACGCGTTGCACCTTGGTCATATCCACAAGAGCGCTCTGCAGTACGACAAAGCCGTCTGCAAAACTCAAGGTTGCGTAGGTGCCGTCCAGAGTCATAGAATTCTGCACGGTGTTCAACAGAATCTCGTGGCTGTCTTCTGCGGTATAGATGGTCAAAGTATGCTCGCCAAGTGCCAAGCCCTTGTACCAAGCTTCGTCCAAAAGCAAGGCGCTCACGGTGCGTTCTACCTCGCCGTCCACCACCGTCTTGGTAGCAGTAGCAAAGCGCAACTCACCCACGTAGGAAACGTATGCCAACGCCATATCCTCCAAATTCAAGGACAGGTGCGCATATAGGCGCTCGAAGGAATAGCGGCTATCCTCGCTGACCACGATATCGCTCAAATTGCCACAGCCGGACAGAGCGCCCGTGCCAATGCGTTGGATACCGTCGGGCAGAGTGATACGGATCACGGTAGCGTTATCCATCAAAGCGCCGTCGGCAAGTGCCACCACAGGGCGGGTCACAGGACCGTCTTCGCCCATCACGTAGTAGCCGTTTTCGTCCAGTACGTAGTAGACGGAAGGAATCAGCAAATCGGCAGGATCGCCCAACACAACCGTTTGTGCCAGGCCGCTTACCGCCGCGCCAACGATTGCCTCGTCTTCGTAGACGTCCTCAAACAGATAGCCAAGTGCGTTGATTTGATCCTCGCTCATCACGCCCAAATCGTAGACGTTCACACGGTTTGCAGTAGTTGCCACAAAGTCCGCACTCGTCAAGGTAGCGTGGGTAGCAGCGTTGTGTGCATAGTAGTACACGTGCAAACGCTCCTCGCCATCATATCCGCCGAACACACCCTCGTACAGGGCAGTATCACCCAAAATATATACGTCACGCAGGCTTTCTGCGGCCAAGGCATCGTGTGCCACCTCAACCACACCCTTGCCCAGCACAACGCCGGTCAGGCCGCTACCCACAAAGGCACTCACGCCAATGCGCTTAACGGTGTCGGGCAATACCAAACCATACAAACCGGGATAGGGTTGATTGGTAAAGGCATTGTCGGCTACCGCCACCACGGGCAGACCGTTCAAATATGCAGGCATATACACCACACCGCTCACGGCGCTGGGATCGTCATATGCCGTTTCGTTTTCGCCGTTACTGACGTACCACATATCCAAGCCTTGCACAGACAGACCGTCATCTTCCTCAAAGGTCTTCCACAAAGCGGTAGGAATGGTGGTGCGGAAGCGCACGCCTTGTTGCATACAAGCATATTGCACGTCAGCAGTACCGTTCACACCCATCACGGTCAGTTCGGGCAGGGTTTCTGCAAAGGCGCCCTCGCCGACCACCGCATCTTGGTGGAACAAAATTTGCACGAGCTTGGTACCGCGGAAAGCGTCTTCACGAACCAAGCGTACCGTACCGGGTACTTCGTACGAAGGAACGTCAAGCGTGCGCAAATAGAACAGCAACTCCACAGGCTCGTCATTTTCCTTGCCGAGCAATGCGCCGTTCTTGAAATCGTAGCGGCTATTATTCTCCAATCCAATGATAGAGATCAAGTCATCGGCACCCTCCAAGGCACCCGACTCAATCCGCTCGATATTGCCGGTCAGGCACAGCACCTGCACGGGGCTACCCTCAAAGGCACCCGACTTAATCACGCGGATGCTATCCGGCACGGTATAGGTAATATTGTTGGACAGGCAAATATACAGAACCGATCTGGTTTCGTAGTCGGTCAATACGCCGTCCACCACCGTATAACTGCGACCTGCCGCGTCTACGGTGATATTGGTCAATGCGCTACAACCAGCAAAAGCACCGGCCTCAATCGAGGTGATGTTGGCGCTGATTTGCAGGCTGTACAAAGCACTCTGGCCGACGAAAGCCGTCTTTGCCAAAGCCACGATGGGCACACCGCGATAGTAACCGGGCAGTACCATACTCACGTGGCCACCTGCACAGTAGTGATCCTTGACCCCAACGATTGCATAGCCGTCTGCACGCAGTTCGTATTCGAAGCAAGCAGGATCAGTCAAGGTGTTGTAGTGCACAAACTTGTTGTAAATCTTATCGGTAGCGGTCATTTCCTCTGCCAAATGGCTGCCTGCAGGACCGTACACCTTCAGCTCCTTGGAGGCAGCCGAGAAGATACGCGTGCCAAGCGTTGCCACGTCGCGAGCAAAATAAACCTCCGTCAGCATAGCCGCACCGGTGAAGGCATAGTCACCAATGCTCTCCACGCTTTGGGCTACGTGCACCACGGCAAGAGATTTCATATACGCAAATGCTCTTGCGCCAATGGTACGGATATTTTCGTTGATATAGATCTCCTCTACGCTATCGGTAGCATGACCTGCAGTAGGATCAAATGCGCCGTCACCAATAGCGGTGATACGGTAGACGCTACCGTCGGGCAAATAGTACAGAGCAGGCATAATCACCACACGTTCCTCACCGCTATATCCGGTGATGGTGGCAGTCATACTCTCCTCGTCCGTCTCTACGTCCCACGTTGCACCCGTCCAAGGCACAAAGGTAATGCGAGCGCTATAGGTGTTGTTGATACGTTGGATATACGCACGCAGATTGGTGCCTGCCAGCGCATATTCACCGTTCATTTGCAAGAAATATCTTTCGTTGGGACCGTACACCGTCAAGGCAGGCACGCTACCGTCACGGTTGAGGAATGCAGAGGGCTTAATGCCATCGCCTGCATCACCGCCCGAGGTGCTCAAATCACCCTTCAAATACAGCGTTTTGAGGTTGTCGCAACCGGCAAATGCATATGCACCCAAAACACGAACACCGTCTGCCAGGGTCACGTTGTCCAGACGCACGCAGTTTTCGAATGCGCCTGCGCCAATCTCCACCACGCCGGGCATATACACCGTGCTCAAACGGGTGCTACCCTTAAAGGCGTCTGCGGCGATGGTAGTCACGCTCTCAGGCAGATAGATACCCATCAGGCGGCTATCGCGGAATGCGCCGGTTGCAATAGCAACCACGGGTTTGCCCTCAATGATATCGGGCACCACCAAGCGCGTATGCGAATGGTTGCAGATATGGTTCAGCAAACCGTATACCGTCACACCCGACTCCTCTACGCGGTAGTTCAGACAGCTATCGGTAGATTGAATCAAGTTCACCTTGTCCTTCACGTCGGGACTGGTGCGGAAGTATTCGGCAATATGCGAATCCTCCGAAGCAGTAACGTTCACACCCTCGCCCAAGCCCTTGAAGGCGTCTGTACCGACCATCAACACACCGGCCACTACCGAAATATCGCCTGCGAAGTAGATATCACTCAGCAAGGTACAACTGTAGAAAGCCTTGTCGCCAATGGACTGCACCGTCTGGGGAATGTAGATACTCACCAAGTGTGCGCTCGATGCAGGCAGGTTGTACTCTTGGAATGCGTTTGCCAAAATGCCCGTCACCTTGTAGCCATCGATATACGAAGGCAGTACGATACGCAGACTGGTTTGACCGAACTCTTCGCGCTTGATGCCCGAAATCATGGCATTGCCTGCGGAAACGGTATAGTAGAACAGGGAGGTGGAATCACAACTTGCGTAGGCAAAGCGATTCTCGCACATCAACTCCAGATTGCTGCCGCCTGCGCTATAGATCACCACGTTGGGAGTGTTGTCAAAAGCGGTCACGTCCAGGTATTGCATATCCTTCTCTACGTAGACGCAAGCAAGGTTGTTGCAGGAAGCAAATGCAGAGTCCATCACAAAGCCAACTTCGTCGTAGAAGGTCACGCTGTTGAGGTCGTAGCAGCCGGCAAAGGCACGCTCGCGCACGTAATCCACGGGTCCCTCAAAAATCACGGATTGCAATCCGCTCACACCGGCAAAGGCCTCTACTGCCACCTCACGAACGGTGGCCGCTACGTGCAGGCGCTCTGCGCTGTTAGAGGGCAGATAAGCCACCAACACGCTACGGTCGGAATTATAGATAATACCGTCTGCAAAGCAGTAGTGATTATCGTTTGCAAAGGTCACCAATTCTACGGCAGAGCCGGCAAACACTTGTTGCCCCAAGTTCTGCAAGAAGGCGCTCATATGTACGGTTTTGAGGTTGACAGAACCACGGAATGCACCGTCTGCCACCTCGCTCACCGTGTCGGGCAGCGTATATTCTTCTGCCGTAGACATGGGCATATATGCCAACAGTTTAGAACCGCTTGCGTTCAGCAACACACCCGACGCCATACGTCCGTCTGCATCCAACGTGCTCTCAAAGCGGTAATAGCGGTTAGCAGAATCTACCACGATAGAGGTCAGCCCCACACAACCCACGAAGGCATCCTTGCCAATATAGGAAAGACCTGCAGGCAAAGAAATGGTTTCCACACCGTACGCCCCGCGGAAAGCCTCCGCCGCCAAAGTGGTCACGGGCTTGCCACCAATGGTAGCAGGCACCTTGATATGGGTGTGGCCGGAGCAAATATGGTTGCGCAACCCGGTGATCGTCACGTAATCACCCTCGTCTACGTATTCAAAGCAACTAGCTGGCGTATAGAGGTTGTAGCGAACGCCGATAGAAGCAAAATAGAGTTTTACAATACTGTCCGTCCCGTTGATTTGGTCGGGACCGTAAACCAACAGGTCTTGCGATGCGCCCACAAAAGCGGTACTGCCCATTGCGCAGTCGGCGGCAAAGGTCACGCCCGACAGATTGCCGCAATCACCAAACGCACCACCGCCAATCGAACTGAGGGTGGAAGGCAAATAGATTTCTACCAAGCCGGTAGAGCGGAATGCATTCACGCCGATACTCGCCAAGCCCTCGTTGAGTACCACCTCAACCAGGTTGTCCGAGCCCCAGAATGCACCCTCTTCAATGCTAACGACGCTCTGCGGAATCACCACCGATTCCAAACTGTCGCAATCACCGAAGCCGCCCACTTCAACCACACGGTAACTCTTGCCGCCCGACTCTACGGTGGCAGGAATGACCAAACGGCGCACCAAGTCGTAGAGGCTCTCACTGACTGCAAAGCCCATCACGCGGGCAGTCGAATCGGCGTCGTTGTACTCCACCAACAGGGTGTCCAGGGCTTGCCATTGTTGATAAGCTACGCCTGCGGCGGCACACGCATCCACCAGAGCGCCCTCGCTCAAACGGCCAAATACCGTCAGGTTTTCTGCGCCATCAAAGGCAGTTGCCCAATCGGAAGGATCCAAAATGCCTGCCTCATTCATCACGTAGACGTATCTCAGCGCAGGAGAAGAAGCAAAGGCGTTGCTGCCAATAGATACGATACTCTCCGCTACCACCTCGGTCAGCAAGTTTGCGTTATGCGCAAAAGCATATGCGCCAATCTTGTATACGTCGGCAGGAATACGGAAGGAAGCCGCAGAATTGGAGGACAGATAGGTATGCAGTACCTTGCCCTCGCTGGTCAACTCGTACACGGCGCCGTTGCGCACGCTATACACGTTACCTGCCAATTCTAACTGTTGCAGACCGCCACAGCCGGCAAAAGCACCTTGGCCCAACTTGGTCAGGCTTGCAGGCAAACTGAGAGAATGCAGACGGTTACAGCCAAAGAATGCCATCTCGCCCACTTCGCTCAACACGGCACTGTCTACCAACACGCTTGCAAGCGCTGTCGCGCCGTCAAAGGCGTGTGCGCCGATTTTCTTCACACCGCGCGGAATCACGATACGCTCCAACATGGTTGCCCCTGCAAATGCATAGTCGCCAATCACTTCTAGGCTATCGGGCAACACCACGTCCACCAGGCCCACAACGTTGCGGAATGCGGCACCCAACTCGGTCACACGGTAACTCACACCGTTCAAACGTAGGGTTTCGTTGATAATCAAATGGCTATGACCGCCCACACAATCGGTGTGCGATGCAAGACCAACGATACGCACGGTACCCTGCGTTGCGCCGTCCGGCTCGGTGATAACTTCCAGTTGGAAACAGTTGCTATCCGATACCACCGAAACGGCAACCATAAAGCTGATTTCTTCTACGTAGCCGGGATTGGTCGGACGGAAAATCATCTCGTACTCGCCCTTGTTGGGCATCACGAGCTCGTCCGAATATTTCCACATAAAGGTACCGTCGATGGGGATCAACTTGCCGTCTGCGTCCACGTAGTCACGCACGTACATCGCCGCATCGATTTGACCGTTGACCATCACCAAGGATTGCAAGTCCAAAGGATTGCCTGCCTCTACCGACACAGCCATAGAAGGCAAGCGAGACAAAGCCAGGTCAATACGGTTGGGCGTATAATTCACCGCAATCACGGTAGATTTCGTTTGATATTGTTGATACTCGGCAGAGGGAACGAAGCGCACCTCGTAGTTCTCTTGGTCTCCTACATACGCATCGGGGTTGACCCATTGCAAGGTACCGTAGATTTGTTGCTTGCGCACTTGGCCGTCCGTGCCCACGATGGGTCGACCGTCCTCGTCCAACAAGTCCGCCGTTGCCACGTAGCTGGGCAGAGCCACCGCCGACAATTTGGTACCAAAGGTAGCGGTCAGCGGATCAAACGCAGGCAAGTCGTCCACCGCCAGTTTGTTCACAAACACCGGGATATTCATCTCGGCAGGCAATACGAACATTGCCAACTCTTCCTCGCTGCCGGCAAACACAAAGCGCACGGGGCAAGCGTAGGTATCGTTGCCCACCAGGGGGTAACTGTTGGGAGTACGGGAGCCATCCACCCACTCAAAGTAGCCGTCCAAAAGGGTGGGCACCATAGCGTCGGTTGCAGGATCGTAGCGCAGATAGCTCACACGGCCCACGTGTCCGTCACCGTCGGGGAGCATTTGGCAATTCTCCAACACCACGTCAAAATCAATGGCGCTCACTTGTGGCAGGGTAACCATCACCGCCACGGGATTCACAGTCACTTGCACCTTCACACGCACGTCGGAGGCATATTCCGTGCTATTGGGCTTGAAGAGTGCGATATATTCACCCGACTCGGTAGGTACAGTGGCAGGATCCGCCCACACGAAGCGACCCTCTACCTGGTCGGCGCGGCCAATGCCGCCATTTTCAAAGATCGAGTTACCCAGCTTTTGACCGTAGGTGATAGCGGAGGCGTCAGGAATATCGTAGCCATCACGGAAGGTGGGTTGGGCAGGCTTGACCACCAAGTTCTTGGGGGCAAAAATCACCGACGAGAAATTCTTGTCGTCGGTAGGCACAAACACGGCGGTATAGGTGCCAACACCTGCTACCGTCACAGAAGGCGCGTTGCTGCGCTCGTATAGGATATAGCCGGTTTCGCTACTCGAGTCGACAGCGCCCCATTTGATCTTGCCGCGAACAGGCTCGTTCACACCGGCCACGTTCACAACAAACTCGCCACCCTTCAGAGTAGCGTCCAACAGGGAGTCACCGCTCACCAGACCGTCTTGTCCGTTGAGGTAACTGAAAGAAGGCTCGCTCAACAGAGTAGGCGTTGCAGGTAGCACCGTCACAGGCAACTTGCCTGCGCCGGATGCGCTCATGCTCACCGTCAGATAGTTGTTCACGGGGCTCTGCGGATTGGCTTTGTCGCCACCGGGCACGAACAGCACGTCGTAGCTATCCTTGGTGACGTCGGGCTTTACCGCGGTAGACCAGGTGAAACGGCCGGGCAACTCGCTGCCACCCACACCGGTCACGTAGGACAGGTTGGCGGTGGTACATGACAGCATATCGTCCGACAGGGGGGTGCCGTACACCAGTTCATAGCGCAGTTGACCCTCGGCAAGTTTCAAGGTGGGCCACTTCACAATAGTGGGCGTTGCCTTTTCGATCACCATGCTCGCCGTCACCGTCTTTTGCGCATAACCCTTCGCCAATAGCGTAATGCTTACGGTATATTCACCGGCCCAAATAGGAGCACCGTCCAACAGGTTCCCATCTGCGTCGAAATATTCCACGCGCCAATTCGCATTCGTCTCGCCCGAAAAACCCAGGTCGCCCTCTGCGGTGGAGCAAATAATGCGGTGCTCCTCACCGTTGAAGGTGCCCACGTAATCTGCGGTGTTGAGTTGAACATCCTTGCTGGTGTCACAGGCCACCATCACCGAAGTGAGAACGGCCGCCAAGACAACCACCATGATGATTACCAACAATGTCTTACTCTTTGTCATAAACGCCTCCTACACTCACGCGTACGCAGGTACTCGCGAATATAATACAGTTTATTGTACTTGCAAAGTCCAAATGGTGTCAATACCCCTTTCCGATATATTTGATTAAGTTTGTTTAGCAGGTATTAAGACCGCTAAATAATTCTCCTGTTTCTGCTGCTTTTTCGTGCAAAAAGCACCCTAAAACAAAAAAACGCCCCTTTTAAAGGGGCGTCTTGCCGTATATTCTATGGGCTGCTTAGTGACTTTCGAGGTAGTCCACCACGTCCTTGATGGTCTTGATACTCAACACGACGTCGTCGTCCACGGTCAGGGAAAACTCGTCTTCTATCGCCATAATCACCTCGACCAGATCCAAGGAATCCGCGTCCAACTCGTCGAAGGAAGTTCCCTCTACGAGTGCGCCCTTGTAGTCCAATTGCTCACGAATAATCGATGCTACCTTGTCCAAAATTTCATTTCTGTTCATCACAATACCTCCTTGATTGCGGTCACCTCTTGTGCATACGATGCCAAGGTCACCAAATAGTTTGCATCGGGTTGATGCTCTACAAAATAGATATTTTTGCCTTCGTGGTCCAAGCAATCGGGGCGCATATCCGTACCCATTACCTTCATGCTCAGCCCCACGCCAAGCAGCTTGCCATACGCCTCTCTGCGGGTCCACGAGCGATAAAAACTCGTGCAATCTCCCTCTTCTATCTGCTCTGGGAAGTATCTTCTTGCAATACAGTACAGAGTCGGCTTATCTTCCATTCGCTCAATATCCACCCCTACGGGGCTATCGCTTAGAGCAATCACCAGGCGGTGATCCTTGTGCGAAATGGATATGTAGTGGGGATCGTCCTCCAAATATGGCGCTCCCCTTTCGTTCTTTGCCAGGCTGACGTGCTTGCCAAAATGCTCAGCAAGGGCTCGCGATACGTTGCCCGACGTGGTATAGATTAGAGTCAATTCCATGATGTACCTATTTATTCTTCCTTTTCGCCACCTGCGCGCCACGCATTTGCCAACAGACCGATCACCAATTCACCAAGCAACACAATAAGGCCAATCCACCAGGCAATGCTTGCCAAATAGGCGTGTACGAAAAGCATAACTACCATGCTCGCCACAAGTACCGCACCGTGTACGGCAAAACCGCGTGCAAGGCCCTTTCTGCGAGCAGAAATAGGAGGAACGCCGGGTTCTTCGGCCACATCCTCGCTCTCTGTCTTTTCGCCGCTATCCTCCCCTTCTTCGGGGGTTACCGACTCGATAGGTGCGGTCTCCTCCACAAGGGGCTCCGCCTCCTTTTCCTTTTTCTTTCCCTTAGGCGCAGCCAACAAAGCAATACCCAAGAAAAAGAGCAAAATGCCCAAAAATACACCAACACAACCTACTGCAATCATTGGGGACCTCCCTTGGGATTATCGAAGAAATCCGCAGAAAACGCATCGGGATTGATACCGCCCGACACAGGCGCGCCCACGGTAGAGCGATCCACAGGTGCATCGGAATCAGAAGGAATAGGACTCTCTGATACGGTAGCCACCTTGGGCTTTGCCGCAGGGGCCTCTTCGACCTCCTCGCCTGCCTTCTTCAAATGGTACAGTACGTTGGGATCCACAGGGATAAAACTGAAGGTGCTACCCTCCCACTTGAAAGCGTGCGAACAAAGTTGACCTGCACGATACTTGGCTACGATGAGCTCCAACACCGTATCGTCGGCAGGTTGACCCTTCTCGCGGTGCAGGAACATCACGATATCTGCATCCTGCTCGATAGAACCCGAGTCACGCAAGTCGTGCAACTGAGGCTTATCTCCACGTTGCTCCACACCACGGCTCAACTGCGACAAGAGAATGATAGGCACGTTTAACTGCTTAGCCAACAGCTTCATACGGCGCGAAATACGGCTGACTTCGTTTTGGCGATTATCGTTTCTGCCCATACCTGCGTCCATCAACTGCAGGTAGTCCACGATGATCAGGTCCACACCGTTGTGTTCCAAGCTGAACTGCTTACACTTGCTGAAGATCTGCTCGGGGTTGGTTTCGGCAGTTTGATCCAAATAGATCTGACTGCCCGACAACACGTTCATTGCCTTGTGGAAACGCACGAAATCACCTGCTTGCAGGTCCACTTGGCGCATCTTGCCATAGTCCACCTGCCCCACGTTACAAAGCATACGCTCCGCCAACTGTGCGCTACCCATTTCCAAGGAGAAGATCAAAATCTTCTTATCGGGCTCGCGGCGAGCAATATTGTTGGCAATACTCAAAGCAAACGCAGTTTTACCAACGCTGGGACGGGCAGCCAAAATCACCACGTCGCTACGTTGCAAACCGTTCATAGCATTGTCCAGATTGCTATATCCCGTCAACAGACCGGTCACGCGCACCTCGGAGCTTGCCTTTTCCTCGTAGTCGCGCACCACTTCGCGAGCCACCTCGCCCAAGTGCACCAACGAGTTACCCGTTCTTGCCTTGGTGATGTCCAAAATGCGTGCTTGTGCGTTTTCCAAACAACGGTCGGCATCCTCTGCGGTATACACGTCCTCGGCGATTGCCTTGCTTGCCTCCAACAGAGAACGCATCAAGGTCAGCTTTTTCAGGATCTCCATGTGCTGACGGGCCAGCGTGCCACTGGGCACGTAGTGGGACAAATCGGTCAGATAGTCCAAGCCGCCTGCTTTCTCCGTCAGACCGTTTCGCTCCAACTTTTCGTACACGTTCACAAAGTCAGGCTCGCCCCCCTCACGCTCCAGGGTCTGCATGGCCTCCAAAATCACCTTGTGCTGAGGCTCAAAAAAGTCCTCGATACTCAACTGGTGCAACAGTTCCACCGCCACCTTACGGTCCAGCATCAAAGCAGACAGTACGCTACGCTCTGCCTCTGCGTTGCTGGGATATGTCGGCAAGTTCAAGTTAATTTTCCTCTTTTTGTCTTCTGCCATGTTCTACTTTTCTCCTTTTGCATAGCACAACGAGCGCCAGTGCACCTGCCACGACCAGGCCTGCCACCAGGGCAAGCACCTCCCACACCCACACGTTGGGCGAGGTTTGGTACAGCACCACCGAGGCGGTGGGCGCATCGTCTAATTTCATCTTCCATACATACACCGTTTGACCGGTGAATTCGTCCACGTACGCGTCATCATATTCCCTGGCCTCCACCGATTCGTAGACGTGAGAATATTGGTAAGTAAAATCCACCTCGTCCAGCCGCAATCCCGTAGCCATTCCCTCCAGATAACTCTCCGGAAGTTGCGGCAGCACTTCTGCTGTAGCCGCGAATACAGACGGACTCGTCCACACCTGCAACACAATGGCCTTCAAGTCAGGGTCACTTTCCGTCCGCATGCTTTTCCACCACGCCCGCAGGCTATTGGCGGACTCTTTCACACTATCCGCGGATATCTTCTCCTGCATCAACCAATAGTCCAGCGCATAAGAGATCAAGGTTTGGCGGTCTATGATGGTCATCTCTACGGCGTACTCCTTCATCAAAAGGTCTACCACCTCACCCTCCAGGGGTTCGCTAGGCTCGTCCCCGGTGTAGCCCATCGCCAAATAGTAGTCGGTTGCGCTCGCATAGACCTGGCGCATGGTCATCATATTTTGGTCGACCAGAAATTCTGCGTCGCGTCCTGCAGCCACCAGTCTCTCGTAATATGCCTGCATATACGTCTGACAAAACTCCCACTCCTTGGCAGACATATCATCACGCTCCACCACGATATCGATGATACGGCTACCGGCTTCGCCTACCATCGTGCGATAGGTCACACTACCACAGCCGCAAAGTAGCACTGCGCACAAAATGCACAGTACCACTACTAGCGTCACCAGGCCTTTCTTCATACTATTCCAACGCCACCAGCTCGTCCAAGGTGTCCTTGAAGAGCTGCATTGCCTTGTCGAAGGGGGCTTTTTCCATCAAGTCTACACCTGCCAAGCGCAGAATATCCAAAGGATCCATGCTGCCACCTGCGGACAAGAACTTCTTGTAGTTTTCTACGGCACCCTCTTTACCGCTCATAATATCGGATGCAATGGCGCAAGCCGAAATCAAACCGGTTGCATACTTGAACACGTAGTAACTGGTGTAGAAATGAGGAATACGTGCCCACTCATAACGGATCATGGGGGTCACGAATTGCTTGCCGTAGTACTTGATGATCAACTTCTCGTAGATATCGCACAGCACGTCAGGAGACAAGCCGCCACCTTGCTCCACCACTTGGTGAGCTTGCATCTCAAACTCTGCAAACAAAGTCTGACGGAAAATGGTGGACTTGAACATATCCAACTGATAGCCCAACAAGAACTTCTTCTCCTCGGGACCTGCCTTCTTCAACAGGC
>JAFTOZ010000015.1 GCA_017463565.1 Clostridia bacterium
GAAGGATCGACACATTATCAATACGCCCTACTTTCGCAGTTTTTCGAGATAGCAAAATCAACCTCGTTCCAGACGGACAATCGAACTGTGCGCTATATCTTCAATAACGCCCAACATTTTATGGTGGTGGAGCGACCCATAGGTACCACGCAAAAAACGCTTGTCTATCACTACGATTCTAATCTTGACCTAGTAAGCGCAATATCTCGCACCCATACACTAGGCGCACCGATAGAAATACCCTTGGAGTCCTACACAAGAAATAGCCTGGGTTTGGTGACGAGTCACACACAAGGGACAAATATAGTACGAAGTTATGCTTACGATGACAACTGTACCTGCATGCAGTCCGAAACCGACGAATTTGGCGTAGTCACAAACTACACAACGGATGCCGTATGGGGGCAAATTGTTGCTGCAGAGGTCTCTACGCTCGCGAAAAGCAATGCTGAGTACACCGCCGACGGAAAGGATTTGGAGGTGGCTACTTCTGGCGTAGGTACTAATACCACTTCTAACACCGTGACCTACGCAGATGGGAACGTATCGGAAATGAAGTCCTGCGGCATCACATATGGCTTTGGATATACCGACAACGACCTGACGGCTATCAGCAAAAACGGAGTTGTACTCAAGAGTATATCCTATGACACCGACAACTACCGTACTGCCACAGTAACCAGTCCAACCTCGGCAAACGTAAGCTACACCGAAACGAGCACGGTAGATAACTATGGCCGTGAGTTACTGGTAGCAGGCTACCGCGAAAACACCTACGCTCTTTATCCTCACTTTACCGCAACAGGCTTGCCTGCGTCTTTAGGCGATGGCAAAGGCAGTAATCAACTTTTCAGTACAAAGGACCTCACAAACGACCACTTCACGTATTATGGTGCCGTTGACGTCACTACCAAAAGAGTGTTGACAATGAGTAACGCAACTACGATAAGTGGTTCCCTTATTTCTCAAGATAAATCTGGTCGCCCAACGGTGCGCACCTTTGGAACAGGAGGTACGTTCAATACTCGGGACGAAATCACCTATGCCACAGGCGAACAGACGTGGGAGACGGATTCGCGTATTTTATCGCATCAGTACAAGATAGGCGATCAGAACGTAGTATCAACAGCCATATCCTACGATGACCTCAAGCGTCCCACCCAAAAGACGCACACCGTAAATAGCATACCCTTCCGCAAGACGTTAACCTACAACCTAAGTAGGATTTCTTCCGTCCTGGACAGAAAGGATAACACCACCTTAGCCAATACCTCGTACGTCTACGATGCCCTGGGCAGGATAGTCAGCGAAACCGAGAGCGTATCCGGCAAAACCACCACCTACCAGTACGATACACTAGGTCGTCTGACACGCGAAAACAATCAGGCGCTCAACAAGACGTATCGGTATACCTACGACGCCGCAGGCAACGTGATTCAAAAGCAAACGTACGCCTATACGACAGTGGTGACCTTGCCCGAAACGGCAGAGACCACAGATACATTTGCGTATGATTCTGTCCACCCCGACAGACTGTCTACCTACAACGGTACCTCGCTGGCCTATGACCAACAGGGTTGCCCCACCTCACTCAACGGCAAGACCCTCACTTGGACCAAAGGTAAACTTACCCGAGTTTCTTCTACCAACGCACAGGGTACAACGACGTATAGCTTTACCTATGATGGATACGGTCGCCGAGTCAACAAGGCCTATAACTTTGTACGCTCCTTTAGTGCGCCGTTAGTACCCGACGCTGTTCGTTCCGAGTCCACAGA
>JAFTOZ010000080.1 GCA_017463565.1 Clostridia bacterium
GAGCGTTGTATGCTGTTCACTATCGACTCTGCCGCTCACCGCATCAACGTAGAGACAATGCGAGAAGTTATCTTTGCTCACAAGGATAGCCCCACAGAATAGGTACCCATCGGGTGCCTTTTTCTTTTTCCAAAATTTGGCCCAAACCGTTGTCCGCGCTAGCGGCTTTTTTTATTCGTCAATCTTGACAGAAAGCTTGGCTCTCATTTTGGCTAGCCACAAAACAATGGCAATCAATCCGTTTATGCCGGCCATCACGAAGTAATAGGTTTTGACAGGAATCCAAAGGCTCATAAAGAGAGAAGATGCTGCGGCGAAAGCAAACCATTTTGGATCCATTTCACCAAGGTAATTCTTAGCCCTTATCTTCCATTTTGAAAACTCAAATTTTCTTTGTTTGGGTCTTTTGTCGCGGCCATAACTTACTGTGGGAATTTTCTTTTCTGGCAGACAGCCCTTTCTTTTCAGCAGGGTGTACAGATGGCTTAATTTTACAATTGTGACTGGGAAGGGCAGCTTGTTCAAAATGCCGATGGCAGCACGGTCAATAGCGTTGTAAAATATCACCATCTTGCGAATTCCGGATTGGCTGTCCGTTTTTGTGAAACCTGTGATTTCTCGTGCAATGTTTGACTTATCTCGATACTGTCGATACAGTTGCGCAGCCTTCTCGCAACCAAAACTAGAATACGAAATTGAGTTTATTATCCAAAAATCAGCGGTGGAAATATACTCCGTCATCGAAGAAAAAGCCTCGCTACCCAGAGATTTTTTTGGTGGAAATAGATGTACTAACATTGGCGTTGAAACAGCATTCCCCTCCATCAAAAGGTACTCTGCAAAGCTTGCTCGTGAGATGAATTTTGTCCTTTTTGGAATAATCTTTTTGATGAGCTGGATAGCCAATATGGCAAGGAAAAGAATTCCTGCTGATATCAAAAAATCATCGGTTATGTAGCATGCAAGCGCATAAATTACCAGAAGAAGGGAGATCCCTTTAATTAACCTATCAATTAGTTTTTTCATAGTTTCGTTGTGGGCAGGTGCGACTAAAAATATACACGCTATGCATAAATTATCCAAAAAACATTGAATTAACTTTTCCTTTGCGTTATAATAACTATATGAGTGATACGCCAATGAAAAATCAACAAAAAGGCAAAAGTTTGGTAGGCATCTACGGTGGAGCATTTGATCCTGTTCACGACTCGCATATTCAGATAATGCGACTTGCTATTCGTGAGCTCAACCTTACGCGCCTGGTGGTTGTACCGTCTGGGCATGCTCCTCATAAGACGACCCAGACATCCTTTGAAAAGCGCGTTGAAATGTTGCGCCTTGCGACTGCAGATATGCCTGAGGTTGTCATTGATACCATCGAGAGTCTGGTAAAAACGACCGCCTATTCTGCTATGATTTTGCCGTTATTGGCGCAAAAATACGGCAAGATTATTCATATAATAGGTGGGGACAGTTTGATTGATATGCCAACCTGGTATTGCCCGGAGCGCGTGATGCGTTTTCCGCACGCAGTTATTCCACGAGGGGAGATCACACCAAAATTTGAGGATGCCTTGCTATATGCCATCACCAACTGGTCTGCAAACGTGCAGGTTATCCGCAATGCGTGTGCGCCAATAGCCTCTAGCGAAATTCGCTGTGGATATCGAATTGGAATATATCCACAGACCAAACCGCCTGTTCCCGCGCCAGTAGCAAGCTACATTGCTCAACACAGGTTATATTCGGAATATGCCAATATCGTTGATTGGCTCAAGGAATGGCTTGGTGAATCGCGCTTTGCGCACACCCAACAGGTGGCTCTGATGGCTCTTAGACTCAACAGGCAGTTGCATCTTCCGGAGGAGCAGGTCATCCAAGCCGCACTCCTGCACGATTGTGCAAAAGGCTTGAATTTCGTCGATCCGCATATTCCGCAAGAATGCAGGCAGGAAGCAGTAGTGCACGCCTTTAACGGTGCTTGCATAGCCCAAAAGCAGTTTAATATCTACAATGTAGAGGTACTGGATGCTATTCGCTATCACACGACGGGTCGCGCGGAAATGACCCCTCTTGAAAAGTTAATCTACACCGCAGATTACTGTGAGGAAACACGCCGTCACCCGGGCGCAGAAACCGCTCGTCAAATTGCCCTCGAAGACTTTGAAAAAGGCTTTTTATGGGTGGTGCGCGAAAGCTATCGTTACCTCATTGAAAACGTACCCAAAGAATCGCGTTGCCCCCTTAGTGAGGAATGCTACAGATACTATTATTCAGAAGGAGAAAACAAATGACATCTAAGGAATTAGCCGCCAAAGTGTGCGGTTTGCTAGACGAAAAACACATCAGCAATATCGTTACGATTGACGTTGCAGACAAGACCAGTATTACGAATTACTATGTAGTCGGTACCGCCCGTAACGCTACTGTTGCCAAGACCGCAGCAGAATACGTAGAGGACAAAATGGAAAAGGATCCCGAGGATCCCACCTATATCTACCGTCGCGAGGGCGAACGCGAGGGGCGCTGGATCGTGCTAGATTACGGTTTGGTCGTGGTGCACATTTTCCATACGGATTTGCGTGCATTCTACGAGTTTGAGAAACTTTGGGCAGATCCGGACGGCAGCAATATTCTGCACTTTTCCAAAGAGTAAGGACTAAGTTTTCCTCATTCGGCTCATACTGTAGACATGGAATATGTCGAAGTATCAACCGAGCCGATTGTTGCCCACGCATCCGTGCGTGACTATGCTGTTGCACAAAACGAAGATGCGCTTGTTGTGGCAGTATGGCTAGAGCCACTTTTTACGCGCACACAAAGACAAGAAGTGATGCAAAGCATTGCTGAGTCTCTCTATCAGACCACGCAAAAGCCAACTTACGTCTGCGCAGATATGGACGTATTTCGGTCACTTCAGCAGGGCATGGACGCACAGGTAGCGCAGTCGCTTTTGCTACTGCGCGGCACGTATGTGGTTGCAGGTGTATAAAAAACGAGCATCGACTGATGCTCGTTTTTGTTTTGTTTATCTCAGATTTTCTACAATTTCCGCCAATTCCTTAGCGTTCATAAGCTTGGGTACGGGGTACAGGGGATTGGCCTCTGCATCGGCACGCTTTGCAATAGTAGGAATATCTTCCGTTTTGATTTCGTAGCGACCCTCAATCTTGTTGGGGATATTCATACGTGCATTCATATCCTCAATGGCTTGAATAAATGCAAGCGCACGTGTTTTCCTATCTCCTTCAATACCGACTGCAGTGGCAAGTTGCGCTAGCTTTTTGTGTGCAGAGGGACCAAAGGCACGCAGTACGTGGGGGAGAATGATACTGTTTGCTAAGCCGTGAGGAATGTGATAGAAACCACCCAATGCGTGTGCAATAGCATGGACGTAGCCAACGTAGGCTCTGGTGAATGCGCGACCGGCAATCATGGCTGCGTATTGCATTTTGTTTCTGGCCTCAATATCATTGCCGTTTTGGTATGCGCGTTCGAGATATTTGAAAATCAGTTGGGTTGCCTCGATTGCATCACGCTTGGTTTGTCGTGTATTGCTACTACCGATATAGGCCTCGACAGCGTGGGTCAAAGCATCCATGCCCGTAGTAGAGGTGATATGGGGAGGTAGACCAACTGTCAGGGAAGGATCCAACACCACGTAGGGCGGAATCAACTGCGGATCGTTCACGGGGTATTTCTCGTTTGTCTCGGGGTTACTGATCACCGCCGCCAACGTCACCTCGGAGCCGGTACCTGCGGTAGTGGGAATCGCATACAACGGCGGCAACTTTTTGAGGACTTTCAAAACGCCCTTCATCTGGGGAATGCTCTTCTTGGGTCGTGCAATTCTGGCGCCGATGGCCTTTGCACAGTCCATTGGGGAACCGCCGCCAAAGGCAACGATGCAATCACAGTTATTCTCAAGGTACATTTTTACACCGTCTTCAATACAGCCGATGGTAGGATTGGGCACCACCTCGTCAAAAACGGCAACGTTCAGCCCCAATTCTCTCAGTTTTTCAGTGAGAGGAGGGACGAGCTTCAAGGTTTCGTTCAGTACTTTGTCCGTCACGACAAGCACGCTCTTTGCGCCGTTCTTCTTCATTACCTCAGGGAGTTGCATCAACGAGCCCTCGCCTTGCAGAACGTCAGCCTTGCGCCAAGGCAGGAAAAACATGGCAACGTAAAAAATTCTTTGATATATGCGGCAACCAATTCGTCTAAAAATGTTCATGATAACCTCCGTACGATCCAATTATATCACGCGAACGCGCATAAGGGAATACCAATTTTCAAATTACCAATTGATTTTATGGATAATTTCACCCTCAAGAGTTTTGATTTGGGCTCCGTCTTCGCTCAGCAGAATATAGGCACGGTTCTCATCCTTAGGCAGACTCACCGAGCCCGGATTCATACAAAGAACGCCATCCACCTCTTGGCAAAGGACGGTATGATAGTGTCCGTATAGCAACACGTCACCTTGTGCAAGTTGAGGCAGATGATCTTTGTCAAAAACGTGGCCGTGCGTGCAATAGACACGCTTTTGTCCGACCAGCAACAGAGCGCTTTCCACAAAGTGGAATTCTGCTACCATTTGATCAACCGCACTGTCACAGTTCCCTTGAATGACCACGAGGCGTTCTTTCATTCCGTTCAAGATATCAGCCACTTGCATGGGCGCATAGTCCGTAGGGAAGGGGTTTCGTGGACCGTGATTGAAAACGTCTCCGAGCAATACCAATAAATCCGCGCTTTCACTCTCTACTCGGGCGGCTATTTCACGCATATAATGCGCCGATCCATGGATATCTGATGCAACCAAAATTTTCATACTTACTCCTTTCCAAAATCGCGTTTTATTTTTTCTACGATGGGCGCATCCGCCGGAGCCCAATCGGTTGTGTCGAGGGTATCAATCGATAGCCACAAGGCTTCCTCATGTTCCAAAATCACGTAGTCTGAGTCCATCTCGCACAAAAAGGTTTGCAGATGAATGGTAAAATCGGGGTAGGTGTGCAACACCGCATCATACGGACGAACGATGTGCGCTTTGAGCGCCATTTCCTCTCGAAGTTCACGCAAAAGCGCTTCCTCGGCATTCTCGCCGGGGTCTACCTTTCCGCCGACAAATTCCAGCTTGTGAGACAAATAGGCATACTTGCCCACCCCTCTCCTTGCGGCAAAAACCAAACCGTCTCGAATAAATATTGCCCCTACAACCTCTAATCCTTTTTTCATAGTTACCTCAAACTTATTGTATCACAGTTGACAAATCGGTCGCAACCAATCCGCGATTATTTGGAAAATTGCTTGTAATCGCGTTTTCGGTGTGTTATACTGAAATCACCTTGAGGCGAAGTGTAATTCTTCACCGGCGGTATAGTCCGCAAACTCATTATGCGCCGAGTGGGTGCGATTCCCACACCGACAGTATAGTCTGGATGGAAAAGGTTTTCTTTTCTTGCCTCCTCAAGAGGCTTTTTTTATGGAGAAGAATATGAACGAACAGGAAAATCAAGCAATCACCCAAGAGACGGAAGAGGTTTCCGTTGCGTCTCCCGAGCAAGAAGAGGTAGAGCTTACTGCGGACGAAGAGTCAACGACACCCGAGGAAAGAAAGAAGCGTAACCGACGCACGATCACGCGCAAGATTGCCGTCACCGCAGTATTTTCTGCGCTTGCCTTTCTTTTGTATTGGTTGGGACAGTTTTGCAAACTTTTGTTTGCATTCCCCAACTTCCTCGAACTGCATTTTAGCGAGTTGCCTGCCCTTATCGCAGGATTCTGTCTTGGCCCGCAATACGGAGCCATTGTCATCATCGTCAAATGCCTATTGAAAATGCCTCTAAGTGGTACAGTTTGCGTGGGTGAGGCTACCGATATTTTGCTAGGTCTGGCGTTTGTGTTGCCTGCTTCCTTTATCTATCGAAAGTTCAAAAGTAAAAAGGGAGCGTTGTTGGGCGTTGGTATCGGCACGCTTTGCCTTGTCGTTCTCTCCTTGATCACCAACTGTGTCATCAGCATTCCTTTCTACACAAAACTGTATTTCCATGGGGATATGGATTTGCTCATCACCGCAACAGGCATGCGTATTCTTTTCCCGGGAATCACGGTTGACAATTTCTACGGATATTATCTCGGTTTGTCCGTCATTCCTTTCAATTTACTAAGGGGCATTTTGATCAGTTCACTTTCCTTCGTCATCTACAAACGCCTTAGTCGACTAATTAAGCGTTGGACGGAGCAATATCGTTGACGAACTGAGTGCAAAAGGCTATAATATCAGCATGAAATATACCTCAACCTGTATCCAAGATACCTATCAAATTGCAGCCAAACTCGCCGCTACGTTGCGCGGGGGAGAGGTGGTTTTGCTATGCGGAGATCTTGGTAGTGGCAAAACGACTTTTGTCAAGGGGCTCGCCCATGCGCTTGGCATTGACCAAGTTGTCACAAGCCCTACCTTTACGTTGATGAACACCTATCAGGGAACTAAGCTCAAACTATATCATTTTGACTTATACAGATTGGGCGCAGGTGATGCTGAGGATATGGGTTTTGATGAATTTTTCCACGATCCGGATGCTGTCTGTTGCATTGAGTGGAGTCGTGACGATTGTTATTGGGGAAAGGTGATTCGCATTCAAGCCGCGTACGGCGAGGAGGAGAACTCTCGCACCTATTCTTGGGAGGATTAACATGAAGTTTTTGGCGATAGATACTTCTGGCAAGGAGGTTTTGGTTGTCGCACGCAACGAAGATGCTTGCTCGATCGTAGAGATTATGCCCGAGATCAACGTATCCACTTCGGCGATGGGCGCAATTTCCCAAGCCCTCGCCGACGTTTCTTTGACTCCTGCTGCGTTGGAGATGATTGCCGCCGTGGTCGGCCCGGGTAGTTTCACCGGTCTGCGTATTGGCGTGAGCGTTGCCAACGGTATTGCGTACGCTCTCTCCTGCAGGCTACTTGCGGTCATGGCTGTGGACGTTCTTTTGCTGGGTCGAGCCGAGGAATGCGTTGCGCTCATTCCTTCCCGAGTAGGTTGCTGCTATAGCAAGCAAGGTGCAGTTTGCGGAGAACTAACTCCCGAGGAAATCTCCCTTATTGCGGATAGTGTGGGACTCGTCGCCCCCGCAACTCACGTTTTGTCGCGTGCGCAATACGCCGCCAATCTGGACAAGTACTGCGTTCTTCATTTTGAAGAAAGCACTACGCAGGCACTGGAGCCTGTCTACCTCAAAAAGAGTCAAGCGGAGCGTTTGCGCCATGATTGAGTTTCGCACCGCCGCCGAGGCTGATCTGCCCTTGTTAGAGCGCATTGAGCTTGCCTGTTTTCACGACCCGTGGTCGGCAGATATGCTACTGGAAGAACTCCGAATGTCTATGAGCAACTATCAGCTTATGTACGAAGACGGAGAATTGGTCGGTTATTATGCATATATGCACATTTTGGACGAGGCGCATATACTGAATGTGGCCGTTCTGCCTGCCAAAGAGGGCAGAGGACTTGGCCGACTGATGATGCAACATTTACTGTCCACTCTTCCCGAGGATATCGTTGCCGCCACCCTTGAGGTGCGGCGATCCAACGAGCGTGCAATTCGTTTGTACGAAAGGGCTGGATTTCTATTTGCAGGTATCCGCAAGGGCTACTATATGGACGGCGAAGATGCGTGCATCTATTGGTGGAGAAAAGGAGAGTCGTGTTAGATCATATTCGAATAGGCGAAGGCAAGGAAATTCTGTTCCTGCACGGATGGGGCTGTACGAAAGAGATTTTTAATCTTTCATACAGCCCTTCTTTTTGTCTGACGGCGCCCGACCTCTACGGTTTTGGTAGCACACCTGCGCCGCCTTTTGGGGTGGACCTTGACTACTATGTGCGCGGAGTCAGGCAGCTTTTGGAGCATTATCATATGGAAGACGTCACGATCGTTGCCCATTCTTTCGGTGCGCGTATTGCTTTGCGCCTCGCGCAAGATAGTCGCATATCAGGACTTGTACTGATAGGTGCTGCTGGACTTCGCCCAAGAAGAAAACCCATCTACTATCTACGTGTATTGCATGCAAAACTTGCTAGACTTTTTGCGTTATCCGGGCCCAAAGGAAGCAAAGACTATAGTACGCTATCCCCGGTGATGAAAAGAACCTTTATCAATATCGTGCATACGTATCAAGACAGAGAATTACAGCTTGTTCGGTGTCCCGTTTTACTTATTTGGGGAGAGGAAGATAGGGAAACACCGCTGTATATGCTAAGAAAATTTGAACACGGATTGCCTCACTCGAATACAGTGATGTTAGAGGGCTGTGGCCACTTTTGTTTTCTGGAGCAATCGTCACGGGTTCATCAACTTATAAAGGAATTTGTCAGGAATTTATGAGAATCGTTTGTATTGTCATCGGTTATGCCTTGTGCCTCTTTGGATGCTGTCCCTATTGGGGCGCACTGCAACGCGTGCGGTATAAGCCGCTCCGTGGAGAGCGCTGTCCAAAGCTTTGGCTTCTTAACGTTATTTCCTTTTGCATAAGCCTTGCGGTGTGCCTTCTTTGGACATTCTTTCTGCCCGAGGGAAAATGGTTATGTTTGGGCATATTGGTAGGGTTCATACCGGTTGCAGTCATAGACTGCATTCAGCCCCGCATTTCTATTCGCCCTACTGCAAGAATGTGGCGAATCATACTCCTCACTGCGCTCCTCTACGCAATAGTCGGCGGATTTACGATTGCATATCCCTCGATTGGTAGCGTGTGGCCGGTGTGGGGGAGTTTGCAGTATATTGTGATTGGAGTTGCATCTCTATGTCTATATCCCATCGAAGAAGCCAGAAACCGTCGGTTTATTCGACGGATGGCAAATAAGCTCAAGGCCCAGAACGTCACGACGGTAGGTATCACGGGTAGCGCAGGTAAGACCACTGTCAAGAGGTTGATACAGGCGGTACTAGCTCCCTTGTGCCATACGGATGCAGGCAACTACAACACACCAATTGGGCTTGCTTTGACGATTCGCTCCATGCCCAAGGGGTGTCGCTATTTTATAGCGGAAATGGGCATATCTCACCCCGGAGATATGAAAGAGTTGCTATCAGTCGTCAAGCCGGACATAGGCGTACTTACTTGCGTATTGCCACAGCACACTCTCAATTTTGACGGGGTGGATATGATTCGGCAAGAAAAGCAGAAACTACTGGATGTATCTTCCTATACGGTTGCCAATACGCAAGCCAAGGTATCAAAAGTGGATTTGTCAGTAGGGGAGGGCGGTCAACTCTTTGCAGAGAACATACAGATTGAGCGCACCTGCACACGCTTTGACCTCTGCCATCAAGGCACTCGGCATCCTATCATTTTGCCATTATTAGGTAGAGGGTGTGTCCAAGATGCCCTTCTTGCTGCCGGTGTGCTCTTGCACTTGGGTTATTCCTACCGTCAAATGCAAGTTGCCTGGCAACAGATGGTGCCCGAGCCGCACAGAATGCAACTAGTTCGAAATGATCGCGGAATCACGGTAATTGACGATAGTTATAATTGCAATATAGCCGGTGCCGATTATGCCCTTGAATATTTGTCCGTATATGAAGGGCGCAAACTTGTTGCCTGTAGCGGAATTAGCGAGTCTGATCCTGCATTGTATCTTAATTTTCATCTGGGTGAGAAAATAGCAAAGGTTGCCAACGTGCTAATTATTGTAGGTGATACCAATGCAAGTGAACTGAAAAGAGGTGCCGGGGACAAAATTGAATTATTGCAGGTACCCAGTACGCTTGCCTCACAAGAAATATACAAGCGCCTTTTGAGAGAAGGAGACGTATTGTTAATCATGGCAGATTTGCCCAACTAGGAGGAATATGAAAAGAATTGCACTACTGTACGGTGGCCGCTCGTGGGAGCACGATATCAGTGTCATTACGGCTATTCAACTGGGAGAGTTTTGGCCGGATGAATATCAGTTGATTCCCTTGTATCTTCGTGATGGAGAAATATATAGCATAGTAGATTGGAAGAGGTATGCATCCTATACCGCAAAGCTGCGAGGCAAGCGCTGTACGTTTATCACGGGTGGTGTGCAAATCGGCAATCACAGAGTACCCCTTGACGCCGCTCTATTGGCTACGCACGGAGGGGAAGGAGAGGACGGCACTATTCAATCTGTTCTGCGCTATTATGGTATTCCGCATAGTGGGCCTGATGCACTAATTAGTGGACTTTGCATGGATAAATGGCTTGCAAAAAAAGTTTTATCTGCCCTTGGTTTCCCTGTAGTAGACGGACAGATTGCTACCGAAAATTACCGCGGTGAGTTCCCGGTTATCCTCAAACCTGCGCATCTTGGCTCAAGCATTGGCATCACGGTTGCCCACGACAGGGAGGCCTATTTGCAAGGGCTATATTCTGCCGAAACATATGATAAGACAGTACTTGTTGAGCCATATCTCGAAGGTGCGGAAGAGTACAACTGTGCGGCACTTGCTCTGGACGGCACCGTGATTTCTAGCGCGATAGAGCGTCCTGCCCCCACAGGCAAACTCTATAGTTTCAGTGATAAATATTTGCAGGAGTGCAAGCGTCAACTGCCGGCACGTCTTTCTGCGGAATTAGAGCAGGAAATACATAGGCTAACTTGCGAGGTCTATCAAAAATTAGGAATGCAAGGAGTGATACGCGTAGACTTTCTCTACCACGGCAATAGGCTGTATATCAACGAGATCAATACCGTTCCTGGGGCATGGAGTTATCGGCTTTGGAGTGAAGCGGGCCTGCCGTTAAGGCGGTTGATTCAAACGGTTATCAAACAAATAACCCCTTACGAGAAGGGGTCATTTCCATACGCACAAACGTTGCAGAGTCTGATTGGTGCCGCTAAGTAATTAGTCGCTTAGCGGTTCATACTCAGCTTCTTTTCCAAGCATTTTAAAGTAGACGTTTTTATCGTCTTTATATGCGACGGTAGTAACGCGGTACTGAATACTATCGTCGATGGCGCCTTCTTCTGCGCTTTTCATAACTTTTTCAATGACGATATAGTAATGATTTGCCTCGCCCTCTCCCTTCGTGTATGCGGCAAATTGCACCGTTACGGACTTTTCATAGGTCTGCAATAACTGATATGCGCTATTGCAGATTTCCGTTTCTTCGTTGGAATAGATGGTGGTACCTGCGCTGATACGGTCCAAGAGGGTTTGCGTAGTAGAGAACAGATTGTCCACCTTCTCCATTCTCGTTCGACGCTCTGTCGATTCGACCGCCGCCATGATAGATACGGTAGCCACAGATGCCAAAATCGCCAGGATAGCGATCACAACGATCAACTCTACCAGCGTAAAGGCTTTTTTGTTGGCAAATTTCTTCAATGGCTTCATAAAAATATGTTACCATCCTTTTTCGCTCAAGTCAAGTATGAATAAAATTAACTTTCTCTGCGCACACTTGCTCTATGAGCATAATTAGGAAAGATGTATGGAAAAGTATCGCATATTCGCTGATGGCCTGTCTGACGGTGATAGCTATTGCTTGGACGGCTATGAAAGGATCTCAAAACGTTTCGCAAACTGCAAATGCACAAAGTTCGATGCAAGAAGAACAAAATCAAGAATCCATGAATGACGGAACCGATCAAAACGTAGCGGTAGAGGACGACACGCAGTGGGTATGGCAAAGTGACAAATGGCAATCCGCAGCAGTCTCTGCCGAAAATCTTTTGAGGGGTTGCTTGCCCGAGCATGACGGCGAGATTTTATATGGGACTCTCATTACGGAGCGTCGCCACTTACGCCAAGCAGACTGCAAGGATATTTCGTACGATACGTTGCTGTATATCATCACAAAGGCCATGATTGCCAAGTATCCTAAATCTGCCTCTGTCGTGCCCGTTAGTACCGCCGCTTCAAGAGAGGGAGATACCTTTTCACTGGCGCTTCGTTTCCGTGCAAAAGTGGACAATCGTGCAATCAAAGCCCTCATTGGCTGTGGGGACTATATTAGTTTCGTCATCACCGTCACGGGTGGGGTAGACGATATGGGTCACGCCCGTATTTCACGTGTAGATCCGCACTGTGAGTCTATGAATGTAGGTGCAAAATTGTGGGGAGTTGCCAGTAAAGCCATATTCGGTTCCGCCGACTACACCGCCGTTTTCACGGAACTTGTAGAAAACGTGCTATGGAATATGGGACGTATTGGGACCGACTGTCCCGGCATAGACGGGCTGCGTTCAACCGGTCTGCAATTGATTGCGTGGTAGAGGAGGGAAGACCTCCTCTTTTCCTTTTCTAAAGAAAAACCGAGCACCGAATTTCAAAATAGGTATTGAAAGTTAATAAATGTTGTGATAAAATAGTTATAATTCATGCACAAGTGCGCGAGGTGTATTATGACGAAACACAACTACCGATACCTGCTACCTGTCATAGCCATAGCTCTGCTCCTGGTTATTTGTGGGGCCATTTTTGGCACACAAGGCGTTAGAGCCGTTGCCGAGGACGCCACCTATTACATAGACTCAAGGCTGATGTTTGACGCACCTGCCTTGGACGGCTATTCCTATGGCGTTCAAGTATATGCTTGGGTCAGCACGAACCGCTCCGATTGGTTGCAAATTAATCCTGCGGACTACGGGTTGGGTTTGCGCTACGTTGATGAGGACGGCACGGTCGAGACTATGCCCACTCACAAAGGAGTCTATACGGCGCAATTGGTAGCCCTGGACGATCGCGCATCCAAGCTACTCAACACGCGCGGTGTACCCTATGCCGTGGGTGACGTGTTGAATTCTCTAGAGTTTTGTGTCGCATCTCGTTCCTTCTTCGTTGTTTTTGCTCCCGAATCGGATATCGTTTATGACGGTTTGGACCACATGGATGCCGTTCGCGCCGGCACCAAGGTCTATGCCGAGGGGCAGGCTCTTTCTGCCGACAAATATACGCTTGATATCAGCAAAGAGGGCGCAGCCGTTGCCACTATGGTGGAGCCTGGCATCTACGATTTGACGTTGACCGTTTTGCAGGACTATCCCCTTTGTGGTATCAGTGCCGGGACAGAGTTTACTGCCGCTATTACCGTTCACCGTGGCTTGAGCAGCCTTATTTCGTGGCAAGCTTCGCCCATTTTTGAGGGACGTTACTCCGACCTCTCCGGTGCCCTTGCCGAGGATGATGCGGCGCTTTCGTTGGCGCGTGACGAGTACTACGCTCCCGATTTGACCGGTGAGTTGGTGCTTTCGTATCCTGAAAAATTCTCTGTTTCATATTGGCAGGGTAGTGTAGCGCTTGGCTCCGTTGCCCCTGACAAAGCAGGCGAATATATTTGTCGAGTGACTATTGATGATGACATTCCCGAATTGGGGTTAGTTGCCGGCAACTATACCGACGTGGAATACCGTATTCTTCCAAAACCCTACCGTGCCGTTTACGATTGTACTTCGGTGCGATACTCCCAGGCGTTTGGTGACTACCTAACGTTGTCGGGCAGTTTGGGCGTTCAACTGGAACAAATCGTCATGAGTTCTTCCGGTGAGTTGATTGAAATTTACACCAAAAATGGTGCGGCTCGCCCCGACTACTACCGTTTGGTTTCAGGCACCTACCAAAAATTACCCGATGGATCTGCCATTACCGAAACAGGTCACTACGTAGCAGTTTTCGAGATGGATACGGGTGCTACAGGTAGCATTACTGGCAAAGAGTATTTTGGTGATGAGGCGGCAAGCTTTGTGATTGACGAGGCGAATAGCCGTCTGGAGTGGGAGTTCGACGTGATCAGTCCCTATACTATCGAGGGGCTCTCCGCATCTTACGTAGCTGGAAATGGCAATACGTATTTCCCCACCCTTCGCTATGCAGGTGTCACTGCCACCGTCGCAAACGGTGATATCTCCGTTACCTTCTACGATGCGGACGGAAATAGTGTTTTGCCCGAACTGATCGATACACTCCCCGGTCAGTATACCGCATGGGCAAGTATTGTACGCGCCGACGGGTGGCAGGTTTCCGGCCAACTGGTTGCGCCGTATGGAGAGCGTTTCTGCTATCGTTTTGAGGTTGCGCCCGAGGTGCAGGATTCTCCCGTGTTGACTATTTACGAAGAATCTCTGCTTTTGGATATCTACGAAGCGCTCGGTCTTAGTGCGGCCGATGCAGCAGATCCTGCAAAACTTACCCTTACTTTCAACGTTCTGCACGATGGCTTTGTATCCGTCATTGATTCGGCGGACTTTATGCAGGATGTCGGTCGCTACCGCCTGGACGTGGAGGTAAAATACGGCTTATACAAGGGGCATACGTTCTCTATTGATTTTGAGAATAGCGCTTCCGCTAGCATCAGCAACGTCGCCATTCATCTTCCCAATCTCGACCTGCGCAGTCAGGCAGATTACAGCGGTAATGCCTTTGTTGCTTCGGTAGACTTTGGCGAAATGCCCGACGGCGTTTCCTATTCTGTCATTTACGAGCGCTTGGACGAGGACTGGGTGGTTTGTGACTATCCGCGTTTGCCCGGTACATATCGCGTTCGCGTTCGTTTCAACGAGCCTTGCTCTTACTTTGGCGAAGCAAGTTTCGGTAGCACTGTCAGCAAAGAATTCACCATTAATCCTTTGAAGTTGAGTGTAGAACTGAGCCTTGCCGACGGGCAGGATTCCGTCTATAGCGGAGAAGCCAAAACACTTACACCGAAATTCTTGGTGAACGATCGTCCTTGGCAAGGAGCGGTGGCGGATTCCGATTGGCAACTTTGGCAATCCAAAGCAGGTGGCACAGGTCCCATCACCTATGTAGACGGGCCGATTATCAATGCTGGTAGCTATCGCTTAGCACTTGTCATTGCTTCCGGTGATTACCGTCATTTTGGTCTTACTGCTCTGGCGGAGTCGGTATTGAATTCTCATCAGGCAACACTTGATGAGCTGACGGGTAGCTTCTGCTCCGGTGGCGGTATTACCATCAGCAAACTGGCTGTTTCTGCTCAGGTTACCATTCCCGTGGAGCACAAAGGCATGTACCGCGACGGTGCAACCATCCTTCCCCAATTCCTGTTCACCAACGCAAGCACGGGTGCAGAGATTGCCATCCCCAATTCCCACTATTCCGTGCTGTGTGCGCGTGGCGAACTTGGCGGTACCGCATACGACAGCGTTTTGCCTGTCGGAGTCATGCCCAGCGAAACAGGCCGCTATCAGTTTGACTTGATCCTCAATGAGGATTTTGCTGCAAATATTTATTTCGAGAATGCAGTGGTGGAGCATTTTGGCGCAAAGGAAGGTGTTTCCTACGATGCATATTACACCACTATCCTAGATGGAAAGTTGCGTACCTTCTACGCCATCAATCCTCTGCCTCTCGTCATCAAGGCACTTCCCGAATACGAAGAGTCAGATCTCTATTTTGGCCAAGCGCACGCAGCAGGTATTCCCGATTTAACTTACTGGACGGTCGATATTGACGGTCAGGAGGAGGAGATTACGTCGATTGATTTTGCTTCTATGCTATCCATCGTCTACTATCCCGCATCTACCGATCATCAACAGCACGACAGTCAGCCTATCCTTTACGAGGGTAGTACAGTGCTTCCTGCGGACTACTGTTTCAACCCAGGTTCGTATTTGATGCGCACTACGCTTGTTGCGACCCCCGATACACTCCTTCCTGAGTTGCAACACTATCATTTGGCAGGTAGCCGCAACGCTCACGGTAGCATCATGGGCGAGGCAGAGACGTTGGCGTTGGGCGTCTATACAGACCGCTATCTCGACGTATTGTCTGCCGCAGAACTGCGCATTGTTTTCGACCGTAGCGCATTTCCGTCCTTTACCGCAGACGGCACTCCCAAGGCATTTACCCTCAAGTTTATGAGTAACGGAACAGACGTCACCAATACCTTGGTTCGCGACGGAGTTACCCTGGCGCAAATGGTGGAGATGAAGTACTACGATGCTTTACACAATCCCTTGGAGCAACCTCCCGTAGCGGTGGGTGACTACTACGTGCGCGTAACGTTCAAAGATACCCTTTATCGCTACCGTTTGTTGCAATGGGAGGGTACTTATCATCCCTCTGACGATGCCGTGCCCTATGTTTCCGTCAACGACTACGTTGATTTCAACTTCTCTGTATCGGACGGCATCTACCTCAAATGGGAGTGGGCACAACAAGGCGATACGGTGGAAGGCTCTGCGCATAGCCGTGCGTATGACGGACAGGCTCTGCCATACACACTTCGTTTCTTCCTGCAATCAGATCACTCTATCACCGTCAATTTGATGGCAGGGATCGACTACGATATTTGGTACTACCAAGTGGACACCACCGGTGCGCATAATACCTATACGCGCCTGTACGAGGTACCCTTCGACGTTGGACAGTACGTTGCCGAGGTTGTGTTTTTGCACGATTTGGCGGACTACCGTGTCAACATCGGCACCGAAACCTACACTGTGCTCAGCTATACTCGCGCATTTGAGGAAGACGGTTTCGGCCGTAGTTTGATGCAAGTCGGCACACTCGACGCTGCGCTGACCGCAGAAGGTCGATACCTTTCTTCCAAGATCAACAGGGCGCTCTTGTACGTAGACGGTATTTCGGTGCAGGGTAAGAAATTCGACAATCAATTTGACGCTACCGTTTCCTATGATTTCCGCTATGTTGCAGAGAGCGGCGCCGTCGTACCTTCGGCAACTGTTGCATTGGATAAACTGTTGTCCTATCAATTCCAAGGCCGTTTCTCTTCCGTTGGTGTTCAATCGAATATCCCTGTTCATCTCGTGCTTCCCCTCGGAGAAGATATCTACCTCACTCTGCCACATCAATCGGTAGCAGGGACGAATGGTTATACCTATCTAGAATCGCAACTTGGTGAATTTGCATATGTGGCAAAAGAGCCCGATACGGCTGCACTCATAGAAGATTTAAGGGTATTATTGTACGAGATTTATCGGCACTATGACTTTTATTGTCAGGACGTTAGTGCCAGTATCCAAACGTCATCTGTCACGGTGCGTCCGGATGACTATTCTCGTTTGTACGACCCATATCACGTCGACAATCATACCGTTACCTATCGCTTGAGCGAGGCAGATTTGGCACTTCTGCGCAGTTTGGCACAGGATGAAAACGCTGCCCATACCTCTTTCTTCGTAGGTAGCCTTTCTCGAGAGAATCCCAAGCAATCATCGGTAGGCGAATATGATATCATTCAGGGCACACTTGCCTTCCACAGCGCACCCGTTCAATTGGCTGACGGCACTAGCTGTACCCTTGACGAGTTGCTGACGATTCAACTTCGCTCGGCCCAGTATACAATTCTCAAACGGCCCATCGTCATTGGTATTGAGAATGATGAAATCCACCGTCTCTATCACGAGAAGGATGCTGTCCTTCCTTACGTTGTTGTAGAGGGTAGCTTGCTGTTTGGTGATACACTTTCCTATACCGGTGACCGTGGCGAGGAGCGCGAGCACTCTGATCAACTGCGTGACCCCGTGGGTCGGTATGCAATTAACCTGGAGGAAGTGCGAGTCTTCAATGAAAATATAGACGTTTCCGATAACTATCAAATTTCCTATCGTAACGCAGTCTACGTCATTGACCCTACCCCCATTCAAATCACCCCTGCATTTGCTGACGAAGTGCACTACCCGGGTGATGAATTTGCGCCCACTTTGGTTTCCTCTCTTGCTCTTGAGTCCCTTCAACTTAAGTTGATAGGCAATTTCGGCTTGATTGAATTGTCTACCGAGGATTCCACCGTTTACCGCCATTATCGTATGACTCTGGGAAGCATTGGTATCGAGGATGCAGATGGCGAGGACGTCACCGCAAACTTCTCTATTGCGCCGCTAGGAGATCAATTCTATACTGTTAGCAAGTATATCGTTCGTCTCCAGATGGATGCGCAGACTTATACCAAGGTTTACGGCCAACCCGATCCCGAAGTTCAACTCAAAGATTTCGCAGGGAGCATGGCATCCAATGGTTTGCACTTGGGCGAGGGCAGTCTGCCTTCTCGCGAAGAGGGCGAGAATGTTGGCACCTACAAGTATCTTGCCACCAACAATGGGTCTATTACCGTTATGCGCGGTGATGAGGACGTGACCGAATATTGTATTATTTCGGTTCACGAACAGTTTGGCCAACCCATTTCTACCTACGAGTTATCCATTACGCCGTTGGCAGTTACTGTCACCGTACGTGAGGAGACCGTATATAAGACCAGCCAACCCTATGAGCCGGATATCCTCTATTTGGATGCTCAAGGTCGTGCTATCTCTGCCAGTATTGCAGAAACTATCAAGGTCACCTATGCTATTGCAGAGCAGCAGACCTACGTAGAAGGAGACAATATGATTGTTCCTGTCGTAGTGGGTTCTGTTACCGAGGACAGCAACTTTGTATTTACGCCTGTAGCTGGTCGCGTACACATGATTTTCCCCGAAAATACGCTGTACGTAAGCGCAGTCGATATGGAAGCCGTGGTGGATGAAAATCTGGAATTCTCCTTTGTGGGTGGGGCTCTTTACAAGACCCTGCAAGTGTACCGAATCAATACCGGCAACGGTTTGCAACCCACCAAAACGTTGACGGTGGCACTTGAGCCTACTGCCGACATCATCGGAGAAACCGTATACGTTGTTGCCGTCTATCCGGACGGATCCAGAGCGCTCGTGCACGCCAAAATGACAGAGGACGGTATCACCTTTGAGGATACTCAATTTGCCTATGCCCTCATTGTGCAGGAGCAAAACTGGCCCTACTATGCAATTGCTGTATTGGCAGTACTTGTGATATTGGCCATTATCGGTTGGATCATCCATGCCAAGAAGCGCATCAAGGTACGTGGCAAAAAAGTTAAAGAGCCCAAGGCGCCCAAAGAGCCTAAACCGCGTGCTCCACGTAAGGCGCGCGCACCCAAGGCAACGTCTGCTCCTAAGGTAGCTCCGCATGCCGAGGCGAAGGAGATCGTTGCCACACCCGAGGCGGATACGGTTTCTGTTCCTGCTAGCGAGACACCTATGGTTGAGCCTGTGGTTGAGCCTACCAAGAAAGGCCGTTCTCCAAAGGGAGAAAAGCCTGCAGAATCTACCGTTTGCGAAAAGGAAGCAGTCGCAGTTCCCCTCGAACCGACAGAGGTACCTATTGAACCCAAGGAAGAAGCCAAGCCTCGCAAAGGCAAGGGGACAGAGCCCAAGGTTGCGTCACCCAGATCCGTGAAGTCCAAAGCAACACCTGCTGGCGCGGTCGTACCTCGTGCGCCCAAAGAAGATGCGCCTGCTGTGCCGACACTTGGTACGCTTGGTTCGGACGATTGGCTTGCACCGCCACCTGTTGCAGTTGGTGATGATGACGATGAAATTA
The DNA here is from genome assembly GCA_017463565.1 of Clostridia bacterium. Lineage (GTDB taxonomy): Bacteria > Bacillota > Clostridia > Christensenellales > CAG-1252 > RUG14300. Next base: position 19,354 of record JAFTOZ010000080.1, read on the forward strand.
TTGTTTCGGCTGTCTCCAGACGGGCTGATGATGATGAGTAGGAGGTGCTTATGAAAAAGTTTAGCGTTTGTCTGATTTGTATTTTACTACTGTGCAGTATTGTTCTCGCTGCCTGTGAGCCTACCAATACACCGCCGACAACCGGAGACGGTCAACCGACCAAACCCTTTGATGATTACGAGGATTACTATACGGAAGACGGTCAAGTGAATTTGGAGGGCAAGCATTTCGATATAGATGCTTATTTGGATTCCTATCTTGATACAATCGTGGCTAGCGAATACCGCGATTACGCAACCCTTGATGCAGACTATGACTATCACATCTATCTGCGCGATCAAGGTATGAAACTTGCTTATTACAATCCCAACAACGGCATTGTAGAGGAAGTTGCCTGCCGCGATCACGAGGCCGTGAGTGCGCTTGTGGCACAAGGCGTTGTCAGCGCTAGCAAACCTACCGTCATCTTTATTCACGGCATCCAAATGGAGTCGCAGGGCGGTCCCATCTACTTCTTTGCGGAGCAGGACGTTCTGTCCTCTGCAGACCCTGATCTTCAGGCATATCTTGCTAAGAATGGAACTAGCGACGTCGTTCATCTGAATCGCCTTTTCTTGGAAAAGGGATTTAACGTATTCAACTTTCAGTACCACCGCTTTGCAGACGAACCCGTAATGCTTTTCAAGGAGTTTGCTTTGCCCAACGGCGAGGTACTTTCCAACGTGCCGTTTGCAACCAATATGCTCATCGAAAACAAGGTATGGAGCACCGAGGGTGTTGTGGGGATGCGCTACCGTTTGCCTAGCGGTAAATTTAACGACGGTACCAATCTAGCAGGCGTGGTGCAAGCAGGTGCGCCCACCTATAACGATCCTGCCTACGCAATTGACTTTTCCATCGCTGAGTATTTTGCAGCAGAGTGGATTCGTTGCTTGTCCTACTTCAAACAAATTGGAGTAGACCTTTCCCAGAGCGAGGTGCGTTTTGCCGGTCATAGTATGGGCTGCGAGGTTACTACTGCAGGTACTTTCTTGCTGACTGAACTTGTTCGCGTTGGTCAGATTGACGATTCATATCTACCCGACCGTGTTTGTTTGCAGGACGGTTATATGGGTGTCTATATCAGTGAAAAACTGGACTTTGACCAATTTACGTCTGAGTCCAGCATTGCCGATTTGGCTAATATGGCTACCATCACCGTCAATATCCCCGTCAGTTGGAGTGGCAAGACCATTGCTCGCGCAGGCACTTCTCCCTTGATGGCTTGTGCAATTCGTTCTATTGCTCGCAAGGATATTGCTATTGAGTTCTACTTGGACGAATACGGTATGGTTGTACCTCCGTCCGGTATCATCAAAACCTTATTCTTCCGCTACTGTGCGGTAGCCTACTACAACGGTAGTTTTGGCACCAAGATTGGCGGAATGGGTACCGGCACCCATAATTCGGTGCGTAGTATCTATTCGGGTAGTATCGTTGATGCCGTTCCCGTTGCTGTGGATGCATACGGTAACGTTATCGGTAGCGCCATCTCCGCTTCCTCTACTACCCAAGAAATCAAGGACAGAATGGGGCATATCTATCGCATGATAGAGGGTGCCGAAACAGGCCGTACCAACGACGACGTTTTCGAACAACTGCAATAAGTCACCAAATCGAAAACGTAGGAATAATTACAAATAGACTAATTTAGACATACTAAAACTCGAGCTTTCTGCTCGTCAAACGAAATATACTTAACAAGGAGATATATTATGGCTCAACTAACAAAAAACGAAAAACTGTTACGTTTCGTAGAAGACTCCGCTGCACTTTGCAAGCCAGAACGTGTCATCTGGATTGATGGCACTCAAGAGCAACTGTTTGCTCTGCGCGACGAAGCCCTTGCTACCGGCGAATTGATTCTGCTCAACCAAGAATTACTGCCTGGCTGTGTATTGCATCGTTCCGCGCTTAATGACGTTGCACGTGTGGAAGCACGTACGCTTATCTGCTCTCGCAAAGAAGAGGACGCAGGTCCCACCAACAATTGGATGGAGCCCTCCGCAGCATACAAAATGTTAGGCGGCATCTTTGACGGATCTATGAAGGGTCGCGATATGTACGTTATCCCCTATAGTATGGGTCCCGTAGGCAGTAAGTTCTCCAAGATCGGTATCGAAATCACCGACAGTATCTACGTGGTGCTTAGCATGAATATTATGACCCGTATTGGCCAAGCAGTTTTGGACGAGCTTGGTGCAGACGGTGACTTTGTCAAAGGTCTCCACAGCAAAGCAGAACTGAGCGAGGAAAAACGTTACATTTGCCATTTCCCCGAAGACAATACCATTCTGTCTGTCAATAGTGGCTACGGCGGCAACGTTTTGTTGGGCAAAAAGTGTTTTGCACTGCGCATTGCATCTAACCTCGGCCGTCACGAGGGCTGGATGGCAGAGCATATGCTCATTTTGGGTATCCAATATCCCAATGGAGATATCAAATATATCTCTGCGGCGTTCCCCTCTGCTTGCGGCAAGACCAACCTTGCTATGCTGATTCCACCCGAGGGCTATCTGTCCAAGGGTTACCGTGTATGGTGCGTGGGTGATGACATTGCTTGGATTCGTCCCGGCAAGGACGGCCGTTTATACGCCATCAACCCCGAGAACGGATTCTTTGGCGTTGCTCCCGGTACTAATGCTAAGTCCAATCCCAATGCGCTTGCTTCGACTGCTCGTAACACGATTTTCACCAACGTTGTGCTCAATACTGACAACAATACCGTTTGGTGGGAAGGTTTGGACAAGAATCCTCCTGCTCACGCTATCGATTGGCGTGGTCAACCTTGGAACGGCGAAATGGGCACCAAAGGTGCGCATCCCAACAGTCGGTTCACTGCGCCTGCAACCAACTGCCCTTGCATTAGTTCCGAGTTCGAAAATCCCGACGGTGTGCCCCTGTCTGCTATCATCTTTGGCGGTCGCCGTGCTAAGACCGCGCCCCTCGTGTATCAAAGCTTCAACTGGCAAAACGGTGTGTTCGTAGGCTCTATTATGGCATCCGAAACCACCGCCGCAGCAACCGGTGCGGTTGGTGTTGTTCGCCGTGATCCTATGGCTATGCTGCCTTTCTGCGGCTACCATATGGGTGATTACTTCCGTCATTGGTTGGAAATGGGCAAAATGGTCGGCGACAAGGCTCCCAAGATCTTCAACGTCAACTGGTTCCGTACCGACGACGAAGGTCATTTCATTTGGCCTGGCTTTGGTGATAACCTGCGTGTATTGGAATGGATCATCGAGCGTTGCGAAGGTAAGGTTGATGCCCAAGAAACCGCTATCGGCTATATGCCTCATGCCGAGGATATCAATATCGAAGGTTTGGATATCGACATCGAAACACTTCGTGGACTGCTTTCCATCGACAAGGCAACCTGGTTGGAAGAAGCCGCCGGTATCGCAGAGTTCTACAAGAAATTTGGCAATAAGCTCCCCACGGAACTCCAAGAAGAACTTGCCGGTTTGGTTGCTCGCTTGCAAGCATAAGCAATTACAGCAAAAAAGAACGCCGTTTGGCGTTCTTTTTTTATGGATTGACGGATACGACGTTACCGTCCGTCGGACTAATCAGTACGGAATAGTAGTCTGCAGGGGAGGCAATATATGCCACGTACCAATAGTAAGGACTTTCCGGATTACTGGAATCATTGATGTATTTGACGTATATTTCACGCTCTTTACCGTCCCGCTCCAGGCTCTCCTTCAGCGTATTTTCTGCAATTTCAATTGCCTCTACGCCGTTGATCATACTCTCTAATTTGTTTTCGATAGTTATATCCTCTTCCTTTTCCTGGTAGCAGAGTACAAGGGAAATTGGCTTTCCAACACTCTCAATTTCCTCAATCTCGGCACTAAATCCGGCGCCAAAACTATCTTTGATCAACTCTCCGGTTTTTTCCCCTTTCTCTCCTTTGAGAATGTAAGTATAGGAATAGTTGAATAGGTCAACGTGTAGAGGCACAACGGAAATAAGAACGAAATCGTGTACTTCGCCAACCTTACCGTCAGCAACGAATAATTCTTCGCTTCTGCCCGAACTCATGTTGACTAAAAAGTTATTATTTCCGCCGGTATACAACGTTTGTTGAATATAACTGATAGGGGAGGGCACCTCCTCTTCCTTCGGTGTGCAGGCGCATAAAACCAACACCAAAATGACTACGATAAGCGCTACAATTCGAATATGTTTCATAGATATCTCCTTTCCACGGTCTACCAATCTATATGTCGGGACAGTTTTTATTATGCGTACCAATCCTTGGTTGCTATGGACGCATTGGTTTGACCGACAGTATAGCCGTCGATAATATTTAAGGAAATCCACTTGCAAAATGGAGTTGTTTGACATATAATATTCAATAGGATTTTACGCCTGCGCGCAGGCGTACGCATACGGAGGAATCAAATGGAACAATTAGATCGTCTTGAAAGAGAGCAGACGGCAAGAACGCTTGCACAAAAGGATATCCTTGCTTTCGTAAACGACGTTACCGATGAGGCTTCTTTCGTTGAAAAAGATGCATACCTCGTTGGCAAAAGCCTTTTGGACGGTAGTCCTGCCTATGGTGAGGGTGTACTGACCGGCACCGCTCTCATTGATGGCAAGCCCGTAGTGATCATAGCCCAAAACGCGGCAGTGCTTTTTGGCGGTGTTGGTGTTGGCGCCTGCCGCAAAATGGTACATGCTTTGCATTTTGCCCAGCAACAAAACCTGCCTGTGGTGTCTATTCTTGACTCTGGCGGCGTACGCGTTGGCGAGGGAACGGCTGTTTTAGAGGGGCTTGCAGATGTTTTGATTGCTGCTCAAGCACTAACTTCTCTGCACGTTGTCGTTCTTAAAGGTCAGGCAGTTGGTATGATGGCAGCATATGCCCTCTCTGCAGATTTCCGCTATGCAATAAAAGATAGTACCTTGAGCGTAGTGGCACCTGCTGTGCTTCTTGCCGATTCTTTGGAGAGCCAATGCCACTGTTTGGGCGCAGACGCTATGGAGGAGCATGGAAAAGTAGACGGAGTTTTTGCCGATACCGGTGCGCTTCGTAAGGAACTTTACTCGTTGTTTGGTTGGATTTTTGCCCCCGTAGA
>JAFTOZ010000081.1 GCA_017463565.1 Clostridia bacterium
AATCCCCGAGAAACACACGATATCACCCACCGTTGCGCTCTCCACCGGCACACGGCGCAGGCCGTCAATCTGCATCAAGGTCACCAGTTTGCTCTTATAAGGCACCACGTTGCCGTGGTAATCACAAATAGCCACCTCCGCACCGGGGCGCACCACACCGCGCTCCACACGGCCAATACCGATACGGCCCACGTAATCGTTATAGTCAATAGAAGACACCAACACTTGCGTCTTGCCGTTTTCATCTCCACTGGGCGGATCGATATAGTTGACGATTGTCTCAAACAAGTCGGACAAATCCGCCTTTTGCTCCACGGTCATAGAAGCCGTTCCTTGTCTGCCCGAGCAATACACAATGGGGCTCTCAAACTGTTCCTCTGTCGCATTCAAATCGATCAGCAGGGACAGCACCTCGTCCACCACACGTGCAGGCTCCGCGTCCGCGCGGTCAACCTTGTTGACGCAAATGATGATTTTGTGGTTCAATTCCAACGCCTTTTGCAGCACGAATCTGGTTTGAGGCATGGGACCTTCCACCGCGTCCACCAGCAACAGCACGCCGTTCACCATCTTCAACACACGCTCCACCTCGCCCGAAAAATCCGCGTGTCCGGGGGTGTCGATGAGATTGATTTTCACGTCGTGATAATAAGCAGCGGTGTTTTTTGCCAAAATAGTAATACCGCGCTCCTTCTCCAGGTCGCCGTTATCCATCACACGGTCTGCCACCTGTTGATTAGCACGGAAAATGCCACCCTGTTTCAACATCTCGTCCACCAAGGTAGTCTTACCGTGGTCAACGTGTGCGATGATGGCAATATTGCGTAAATCGTTTCGAATCATAAAGTCCTCGTACAAATCCTTTGTTATTTCACAATTAGTATAATTGTATCAAGCAAAAAGAGCAATCATTTCGAGGGGGTTAACAAAAAAATCCTATCAAAGATAGGACTTTTCAATCTGGCTTTCTCGGAAGAAGAAACCGCCTACTAATATTCCTTGCTCATCTCCCCCAGCTCGTTGCACTTCTCACACAAATAAGCCAGGGTCTCCTCCTCGCTCGAAAAACGCGTGCAAAGTTCGGCATATTGCATAGGCTCCGACAACAAATGGCTATGATTGTGGCGGTTGAAATACGCCACGTACACCGGCACGTCCACTCCCTTTTTAGCACAATAGCGCAGCAGCATCAACGCGCCCGGATGAAAAGCACGCAGTCTGTCGTGGTATCCGTCGTGCGAATCCTCGGGGAAAATCACAATGCTCTGCCCCGACTTCAACGTTGCCAAAGACTCGTTGAGCGTGGTCTTAAACCGAATATCACGGTAGGTAGAAATCAACCGCAACCCCCGGTAAAACAGATAAGTCAACGGCGAAGCAAGCAAGCAAAACGCCCGAGCAAGGTGCAAATTCCACCCCTTCTTTTGGTGGTAATAGACGTTGGTCTGATAGCGATACACCTCACGCAAACTACCGTTCATCTCATACGTCCCCCAAAACCGCATGCGGTAGGGAAAGTACAACTCAAAAGACAGCGGACCCAACGCGCCCACGTGGTTAGACAAAATCAGCGACGGACCCTCCGGCTCCTCGCCCAAATAGACAAATTTCGTTTTCTTCACGAAGATTCGAATGAGCCCCTTGAGCCCTCGAAACCAAGCCTTACGATCTTGTTTCATTCGACACCTCCTCATCTTAACTTACTTGCAGTATAAGATTCTTTCCTAAAGTTTACCAAAATATGACAAAAAAGAAAAAAGTACCCCCGTTCGCCACAATGCGCCCAAAATCGCGAGCAATTTTCTATTCCCCCCGCAGCCATTCCTGCAAGTACAAATTGGCACGGCGCAAAATTTCTCTCGAATCCTCAAACTGCAAGGATGCGATCGCCTCCTTGTAGCGCATCAAACGAATGCCGTTCAACTCCTCTTTCTGTGGCTTTGGCTCTTGTCCTGCAAACTCCGCCAAGAAGTACACCACGTGCTTCATACGCGTCTCACCGCCACGCTGAAACGGGTGGCTGGTCTCCACTCGGAAATCCCCCACGAACTCCACCGTCAAGCCGGTCTCCTCTCCTACCTCACGGCGTGCGGTCTCGTGCTCGGTTTCCTCTCCCTCTACGTGCCCCTTCGGAAAGCCAAAGATTCCCTCGGTAGACTCAATAATCAGATACAAAACCTGGCCACGCTCGCGCGTAAAAACAATCGCACCGCAAGATTTTTCCGTAATCATATCCCTTCCTCCTTTATCCATTCTATTCCTTACTCAACACCTTTTTCTGCCAGGAATATTTGCCGCACTTCGGACAGCGCAAATATCTCGTCGTCCCTGCGTGCAAAGCCAAAAACACACTGCTATAGCGAGGCACGTGACGATGTCCGCACTTGGCGCACCGATAATAGCCTGCCTTCTGCTCAATCCGCACCGCAAAGGGGGTCGCAATCACCAACGGCAGCACACCCAACCCCACGGTCAATCCTGCCTTCCACGCCTCCATCGGCACCAGGTTTGCCACAACCACCGCAGCAATAGCCGGCAAAATCGCCACCACACCCAGCACGATTTCCAATCTAAGCAACCGTCTGTCTGCGGCCTGTTTTTCTCTGGCCAGTTCCACCAGATTCCTTTCCATTTCCGCTTGGTAGCGGTCGTCAGACACCCTCTCGCCACACAGCAGATCATTCACGCTTATCCCCAAAATATCGCACAACTGTAGCATGATCGACGAATCGGGCATAGCAATACCGCGCTCCCACTTAGACACCGCCTTATCGGTAATGCCCAACTTTTCCGCCAACTGCGCCTGTGTCAATCCCTTCTCTTTTCTGCACGCCGCTATAAACCTACCAATCTTCAACTGATCCATACAAAACCTCCCTTCTCCCCAATTATAGGCGCAATTTTTCCAATTGTCCACCCCCGCGCGGTAGAAAAGAGGCAAACTAAACCAACGGTCGAGC
>JAFTOZ010000082.1 GCA_017463565.1 Clostridia bacterium
GGCGTATTTGCTGTCGAAGATGAAACACGGTGCGTTGTGGATGATGGTATTTGTGATTCCTATGTGGATCAACTTCCTGATCAAAACGCGCGCCCTTGCCTCTATTTTTGAGTGGCTGAATATGGAGTTGGGCACGCTGACGGTGGTGTTGGGTATGGTGTATATCTTCCTGCCTATGATGATTATGCCCATTCATACCACGCTGACCAATATCGACAGGAGCTATATTGAGGCCGCACGTGACTTGGGCGCAGACGGCTCGACCGTACTGTTTAAGGTGGTGCTGCCCCTGTCGGTGCCCGGTATCATCAGCGGTGTGACGATGGTGTTTATTCCGACCATCAGTTCTTTTGCTATCACCACCTATCTTGGCGGCGGTGAGGTGGAATTGTTTGGCGACGTGATCTACAACGCCTATAACCTCGACCTCTACGGCGTGGGTAGCGTGATGAGTTTGATTATGTTGGCCTTCGTGTTGATTGCGTCGTTTGCTGTCAACCGCTATGGCGACGACAAAGGAGGTACTTTGCTATGAAGAAGGCTTTGTCCGGAATCTATTTGGCGGTGGTGGCGCTGTTCTTGTACGCTCCCATTCTGCTCATCATCTTCTTCTCCTTCTTTGGCGAATCGGGCGTGAACTTTTCTACCGCTTCGGGTTTCAGTTTTGACTCGTACGTGGCTATCTTCAAGTCGGACGCGTCGGCAGATCTGTTTTCTGCCATTGCAAACACCTTGATTATTGCGGCGATTGCCAGTATCATTTCTACCTTGTTGGGCGCCATCTCTGCGGTGGGTATTTTCTACCTCGGCAAGCGGATGAAGAAGATCGTCAACAATATCAATCAATGGCCGATTATCTCGTCGGAGATCGTGACGGCGTTCAGCTTCGTCATTTTCTTTGCGGCGCTGGGCATTGATAACGGTTGGGTGCGTCTGATTATTTCGCACGTGACTTTCTGTACCCCCTACGTGGTTCTGGCGGTGATGCCGAGGCTCTATCAAATGGACGGCAATATCTACGAGGCCGCTCTGGATTTGGGCGCAACCCCCACGCGTGCTTTGTTCAAGGTGCAACTGCCTATGTTGATGCCGGGCGTGGTGTCGGGCTTTGTGATGGCGTTTACCATGAGTTTGGACGACTTTATTATCACCCAGCTCAACAAGGGCACCACGGGCATTGAAACCCTGTCGACCTATCTCTATCAGGACGGCGCAAAACGAGGCTTGGAGCCCTTTTGGTTTGCCGTATTTAGCATCATCTTTATGATCGTGCTGTTGGTGGTGTTGGTTGCCAATTTGCGTAAGCATACGAAGGTGGGCGAAAAGAAGGAGGTGGCACAATGAAAAAGTTGATCGTTTTGTTGGTGCTGCTTTGCCTGTGCGTGGGCTTTGTATTGGCAGGGTGTGCCCCCAGCGAGGACCAGTCGCACGACGGCGTGTTGACCGTGTATAACTGCGAGGACTATATCGACGAGGCTACGTTGGAGGCGTTTGAGGAATGGTATTTGGAAACCTACGGTAAGTCCATTACCGTGAACTATATTACCTACGATACCAACGAAACCATGTTGACCAAGATCATGAATAACGACGCGGACGTGGATTTGATTTGTTCGAGTGAGTACGCGATTCAAAAGTTGTATAACAACGACAAGATCCTGCCTATCAACAAAACGCCAGGTATGGGTACCATCAACCAGGAAATCTACAACCGTGTGGAAACTATGTTTGGCGAGGACTTTTTGAATTACTTCGTTCCTTATATGTACGGCACGTTGGGAATCCTGTATAACGTGGACGTATTTGAGGAGGAAGGGATTGATATTGCCGAAGAGGGTTGGAGCATACTGTGGAACGAAGTTGGTAGCGAGGCCTTGATGGGCAAGATTTTGCTGAAGGATAGTATTCGTGATACCTTTGCGGCGGGCGTGCTGTACCTGAAGGAGCAAAACAAACTGCCCGAGGCATATGCGCATATGACCCCCGAGCAGCTGATCAATTGCACCGAGCCCGAGTTGGTGGAGGCGGTGCGTGTGGCGCTGACCGAGCAAAAACACACCCTCAAGGGCTACGAGGTGGACTTTGGTAAGGACGATATGTGCAAACTGAGCGCCTACGTGGACTTGGCTTGGAGCGGTGATGCGATGTACGCTATCGAGGAGGCATTGTACGAGTATGAGGTGAACTTGGACTACTACGTGCCCGAGGCAGGCGCAAACGTTTGGTTTGACGGTTGGTTTATCCCCAAGTGCACCAGCCAAAGAGATGCGGCTAGAGCCTTCATCGAATTTATGTGCAAACCCACCGTGAGCGCGGCTAATATGATTTACGTTGGCTATACCTCGGCTGTGGATCGCGATATTTTGCGTGCGGACGAGGAAGTGTTGGAC
>JAFTOZ010000016.1 GCA_017463565.1 Clostridia bacterium
CCCCAACTTCCCCAAAACCTACGTGATCTATGCGGAGAAGGATTTCTTCTGTGGCGGTCAAGGAGAACTTTTGATCCAAAGATTGGAAGAAAACGGCGTCTATCACGAGGCCTACGGCTCTACCAAGCAGAGTGACAACCACACCTTCCCCTTGGTATGGAAGTCTGAGGCAGCACATGAGGCAAATAGACGTTTCCTCGACTTCGTGTTGCGCTACTTTAACGACGAACTCAAATAAGTTCAAATTATATGAACTACTGGGGATACCTTGCTGGATACGGCTATATGGCTCTGCTACTGTTATGTAGCGAAGTTTTGTGCCGTAAAACACGTATCCCGCGCGAAGTAATGCGCAAGGTTTTGCATTGCCTGATTGGCTTTGAATATCTTGCGCTATATTTTTTCTTTCCCACCTCGCCCCAAATCGTCGTTATCCCTCTTTCCTTTATATTCTTCAATGCCCTCACCTATTGGTTCAATTTTCTCAAATCTATCGAGCGCAAAGAGGGCAATCATCTTGGTATCGTCTACTACGCCGTAACGATGAGCGGTATGGCGATCGCAACTGCCGTACACTCTCCCCTATTGTATCCCTTCGGTGTGGCAGTCTTTTGCCTTTCCTTTGGAGACGGTGCGGCGGCGCTTTGTGGTAAATATATCAAACCTCGTATCAAAATCACACAGGACAAAACCCTATTTGGCGCCATCGGATGTTACGTTTTTGCTTTTGCAGGTCAATGCTTGCTGAATGCCATTCTCTCCCTGCCCTTCCGATTTGATGCAATTGCCATCATAGCCCTTGTATGTACTCTGGCGGAATGTTTCTCCTCAAAAGGATTGGACAATATTTTCGTATGCCTTTGGTGCATGCTCTTTGCCGTTGCTCTCTATCTGCAACCGCAGATCCTCTATATCGTCACCCTTGCATTCCTCTCCTATCTGCTATGCGCCATCACCTATCTCAAGGGTGCATTTACCTTTGCGGCCTCGGTTACAGCAGGAGTCATACTCTTTACAGTTGGTCTCCACAGCCGCCAACTTGCGACCCTGCTTCTTGCCACGTACCTCATCGTATGGATTGCCGATAAGATTGCTCCCAGAAAAGAACACCACGCACCGCGTACCGTTATGCAAATCATACACAACGCATTTGCACCGCTCGTGTGCGTAGCGGCATCGGCACTCTCTGGCAAAAGTTGGCTACTAGTTGCCGCTGCCATCGGATTTGCCGAATCCATGTGTGACTCTGTAGCGTCCGCTATCGGCAAGCGCTCCAAGTCCTCCCCCGTTCATATCCTACGCCATACCTCAATCCCTTCAGGAGAATCAGGCGGTATTACACTTCTCGGCTCACTGTCTGCGGTCGTTGTGAATATTCCCATCACCGCCCTTTGTCTCCTTTTTGCAAAGCCCCTCGCGCTTATTCCCGTCTTCCTGCTCCCCGTTGGCGGCATGTTCCTCGATAGCGTATTTGGCGCCAGCATCCAAGCAAAATTCCGTTGTCCCACTTGTGAGATACTGACAGAGCGCGCCTACCATTGTGGACGGCCCACTATCCACGCCACAGGACGCCCTTGGATGAGCAATAGTCGCGTCAATTTCCTAACCAATATCCTCACCACGGCGGCAGGAATTCTCTGCGTTGCTTTCATCTAACTGTACGACAATTATAGTTTGAGTATCGTTGGGCGCGTTGACTTTGGCGCCCTTTTTGGTTATAATAGAAAAAGTGCAATGCACAAATTCTTCGGGGGTACAAAAGATGGCAAAGTTATATTTCAAGTACGGCACTATGGGCTCCAGCAAGACTGCCCAGGCCCTAATCACCAAGTTTAACTACGAGGAACGCAATATGCCCGTTCTGCTTGTCAAACCCTCTGTGGATACTCGTGTAGGCGGTTGCACCGTTATGTCGCGTATTGGTTTGCACGCCGAGGCCTTTCTGCTCGCACCCGAGGGCACCTTTGAGTC
>JAFTOZ010000083.1 GCA_017463565.1 Clostridia bacterium
CACCGACAGCCCCAGGGCCATCTGTCTTGCCACCGGCTCGCTCACCGCGCCAAGCGTCGTCAAATCCCCTGCCGACACCCCCAGCATATCCGCTTTTGCTCGGTTGCAATACGCCACCACGCCTGCCTGAAACACGCGGCTTGCCCCGGGAATACGCACCAGCGCATTCGCCAGCATTCCGCCCGTCAAAGACTCCGCCACCGCCATACCGTGACCGCGTGCAGCCAATGCCCGCAATAAGGCTTGGGCCAGCCTATCCTGCCTCTCCTGCATCACTCCACCTCTGGGGTAGCAGGCTCGTCCGCAGGCTCACGGGGGTATCCCACGGGCGCTCCCTCACGGTAGAACACCTTTTTGCCCTTCTTGCGCGCACGCACCCACAGCAGCACGATAGCCAACAAGCACAGTCCTGCCACTACCAGACATAGCACCTGCACCGCATTAAAGCCCAGTTGCTGGTCGACCGACGAGGTCTCGCTGCGCACCGACTCCAACACGCCGCGGATAAAGGTATACACGGCAGTATAACTCAGCACGCCAAAGCCACGCAAATGCACTCTACGGCACAGATAGGTCAACAGGAAGAATCCCATCCAGTCAGCCACCAACTCATAGAAGAAGGTCGCCTGGAACCACGCCATTTCATCTGCAATAAACACGGCGTAGGGGAAGAACTGCAAGCTGGGGTTCGTCACCAACTGACCGTACAGCTCTTGGTTCATAAAGTTGCCCCATCTACCCAGGCCCTGCGCCCACAGCGCAGTCGGCAGAATAATATCGGCACAGGCAATAAAATCTTTCTTATAGATCTTTGCCCAAATCAAGCCGCCCAGCGCACCGCCCGGCACGCCCCACAGGATGGTCAGACCGCCATTCCAGATGGCAATCGTCTTCACAAAGGCGTTCCAATCGTAGGGTGTCACAAAATATTCCTTATAGTTTGCCACCACCGAGCCAATACGTGCAAACACGATTGCCATCGGGATTGCAATCAGGAACAAGACCATCATTTCCTCAGTCTTGACGCCCAACTTGCGCATACGGCGAATGGAAATGCCCAAGCTCATGAGCATACCCAGCGTAATAAAGATACCATACCATTGCACGCGCAACGAGCCAAACTCAAACGCGGTAGGGTTCAGCGTACCTGTCCAATGCATAACTTTCCTCCTGTATTGCGCCTAACGCGCAAAGACAGTCCTAGCGGACCGTCCCTTAATCGTTTGTGATTTCCTCGATGGCCTTACCCACGAGGTCAAGATGATCCACTTTGTTGATATGCACGCGATAAATGCCACCCGTCTCAACGGGGCTATCCGCCGTGAAATACACTTTATTGTCAATTTCGGGGTGCATGAACTCCGCATGCCCCACAAAGCAACCCCGATCATAATCAATCGTATCACAGGTCACCGTAACGTCTTTCCCGATTCTTGCCTCTGCCTGCTCTCGCATAATAGCAGATTGCAGGGTTTCCACCCTCTTCAATCGGCTCAACTTCACCTTCTTAGGCAACTGACCGTCCATCTCATAGGCAGGCGTACCCTCCTCACGGTAGAAGGGGAAGAATCCGGCGTACTCCAATCGATATTTTCTAAGGAAGGCGCACAACTCGTCCACGTCCTCCTCTCTCTCCCCCGGGAAACCCACCATAAAGGTAGAGCGCACCGCAATATGGGTATTTTGCCGTATGTAGTCCAACACGCGCACAAGCGAAGCGTGTGTAGAGCGTCTGCGCATTCTCCGCAGCACCGAATCCGCCGCGTGTTGCATGGGAATGTCAATATACTTCGCAATCTTGTCCGACTTCTCAATGCGGTCCAGCAACTCGGTCGTCACCATTTCCGGGTAGCAATACATCAAGCGAATAGTACGGACAGGCAAGGCCTCCAACGCGTCCAACAGATCCATCAACCCACGGCCCTCGTGGTTATATCTGGTCACGTCCTGCGCCACCAAAATCAACTCTTGTGTGCCGTATTGCTCTATCAATCTCTCCGCTTCCTCTACCAGCTCCTCCAAAGGAGTGCTGACGTACCGTCCTCGAATTCCGGGGATCGCACAGTAAGCACAGCCGTTATTGCAACCCTCCGCAATCTTCAAATAAGCGTAATGCAGGGGGGTCGTCAACACACGGTCCTTGCTTGCCTCTACGGGGTGCAGGGTACTGTTTTTGCGGATCACCCGCTCCCCTTTGAGTACATTATAGACTGTTTCTACGATATCCGTATAGTGGTGATTGTCCAAATATGCGGACACTTCGGGCATTAAATTCTGCTCGGCAATGCTGGGATACCTCATCGGCAAACAACCCGTCACGATAATCTTTGCCTCGGGTGCGGTAGCAGCGATATCCATCACCGCCTCAATACTCTCGTTTGTCGCAGACTCAATAAAAGCGCAGGTATTGATGATCACCACGTCCGCCTCGCTTGCGTCCGTCACAATGGAAAAGGCCTGCGAAAGAAAACCAATCATGTTTTCGCAGTCCACGCGATTTTTGTCGCAACCCAAAGAAATGATACCCACTTTAATTTGCTTCATGCGCGCTCCTTTTCCTTAGTCGTCCTCGCCCGAGGGGAAGATCTCCTCCAACTCCTCGCTCGTAATCATCACACGTCGGGGTTGCGAACTGCCGGGCACGGCCACGTCAATAATCCCGCGTTTTTCCATCTCGTCAATCAAATATCCTGCCCGTGTAAATCCAATGCGGAAGGCACGTTGCAAGCGGCTGATGCTAATACTTCCTTGGGTCACGGCATAGCGCACCGCCTGCTCAAACAGACTGTCTCCCCCAAGCGTTCCGCTTGCGGCGTTCTCTTTGGTGATACCAAAGTCTTCCTCAATCTGTGCGTCCCCTGCGCTATCCACGGGGTCCTCACGGAAGATACGGTCGGCCAGGGTCTCGTCTGCCGTGCTATCGTTATGCTCACGGATATATTCGGTAATGGAATATACCTCGCTATCGTCCAAGAAAGGACCTTGCAACCGCTTAAACTCGTTGAACTCGCTACTCATAAAGAACATATCGCCCTTACCGTACAGCTTCTCTGCGCAGCCCTTTTCCAAAATGGTCTTACTGTCAATCTGGGTTGCCGTCTTAAATGCCACACGGGTGGGGATATTGTTTTTGATGGTACCGGTAATGACGTCCACGCTGGGTCGCTGTGTAGCCACGATCACGTGGATACCGCAAGCACGCGCCTTTGCCGTCAATCTGGCGATACGTTGCTCCAGGTCGGTCGCCATCTTCTTGCTGCTCTTCATCAAGTCAGCCAACTCGTCGATAATCACGAGCAGATAAGGCACGCGCGGATATCCCTTCGACATCATCACGTCGTTATACGCGCCCAGATTTCGCACGTTGGCTTCCTTCATCATACCGTAGCGGCGCTCCATCTCCTCAATCGCCCAATCCAGCGAGCGAATGGTACTCGTAGGCGTCACGGCAGCCTTGCCCAACAGGTTATGCGGCAGATCGTTATACACGTCCAACTCCACACCGCCCTTGGGGTCGATCAGGATAAACTTCACGTAATCGGGCTTGTAGTTGAACAGCAAGGAACAAATCAGCGTGTTCAAACACACACTCTTACCCGAGCCGGACGAACCTGCAATCAACATATGCGGACCCGACAAAATATCGCAATAATAGGGATTACCCATCACATCCACGCCCAGCACGAAATACAGCTTCTTCTCTTGGCGGAACACCTGTCCCGACAACAAGGGCTTCAGGGGCACGCGCGCACGTGTGCGGTTGACAACCTCAATACCGATAGCGTCCAGATTTTTCACCTTGGGCACGATACTGATCTCCTCGCTCAGGCGCATCTTACGCACGATATCCTGCTCCAGGGTCGCCACACGCTTGAAGCTCACGCCGTCCGCCAACTGCACCGCGTATTGGGTATACGTTGGACCGCGCGTATGACCGATCACACGCACCTCAATGCCGTAGGACGCAAAGGCCTCCTCCAAGGTGGAATACATACGGTTATAGTCCTCCATATCCACAGGAGGCGCATACTCGTTCAACAAACTCAAAGGGGGTGCCACGTAGGGGCGCGGTGTGCGCTTGGGAGCAGGCGCAAAAGCACGTGCCTCTGCTCGTGTGCGTTCCACAGGAATCGCCAACGTTCTCGGCACCACGTCCACGTCTGCAACGTCCTCTCCTTTGTCCTCCTCCTTCTCACGGCTTGGCACTTCTCTTGCCACAAAACCGCCAAACGAGGGGGGAACTGCCTCCTCCTCACGCTCCACGTAACCGCGCGGATCCACCTCGATCTCCTCCTCGTCCTCCATCGGCTCGTCCAGAGTATCCAAGGCACGCTCCAAGGGATCCTCCTCGGTAAAGCTCGGATAAACGGTGGGTCGAATGCCTGCGGTGCTTGCAGGCGTCTGGGGCACGCTGGATGCGCTATCCGCCCAGGAAATCCCACGCGCAGCAGGCGTAGAACTGGGTGGCGGTGTAGGCGCAGAGGGTGCCACGGTAGGTCTTGCCGTGGGCGTAATCGGCTCCCTCGCAGGTGCCACGGGGGGCGCAGAGGGTGCCACGGCAGGGCGAGGCTCCTCACGGCGGGGCAACTCAGGTGGCATCTTCTTGGGCAGAATGGTCTCCATAGTATCCCCTGCCATAATACCGCTGGGTCTGGGTCTTTCCACAGGCTTAGGCGGCGGTGTAGGCTCTGGCTCGCCAAACAAAATATCAAAGCTGGATCTGCGGCGCTCCACGGGTGCCTCACTTGCAGGTTTCGGTGCGCCAAACTCAGCGACCACGCTCTTACGCTCCCCAAATTGCAAGGGGTGGTCGGCCTCGTGGGAAGAATCGCTCTCACTCTCACGGGGCATAAACAGTTTGCTTGCTTCCTCGGCAGGCAAATCCAGTAGCAACTCTTTTGCCATACGTCGGCGTGCCTCCGGGTTAGACTCGGCGGCCAAAATACGCTTATACTCGGGTGCGGTCTCGTCAAGACCCGCATCCAGATCGTCCATGGGATCAATTGCCTCCTCCTCCACATCCTCGGCCTCGTCGTTGGGGAAGCGCAAATCAAACTTCTCTCTTGCTCGCTCACGACCTCTGCCTCGACCGCGCCTTGAGGGCTCGGGCGCAATGGATGCTACGAACAACTTATCCTCAGCAGGCGTATCCGTCTCGCTCAACGCCAGGGTACTTGCCCCCTCCTCCGCAATCAAGCGTTGTTCCTTGTTGATAAACCAGAAGGGCCAGATCAGGGCAAACAGCACCAAGAAAAACAGTACCGCCAACCCAATGCACCAAGCACGTGCGCCCGTGATCATGGGCAGATAACTCAGCAGCGCCATCAACACACCGCCCGAGGTCTGTCTGCCGTTTTGGAAACACGCGGCGGCATACGCCTCAAAAGAAACGGCGTTGCCCTTACCGTGCACCCCCTCCAGGGTAGCAAAAAGTCCCACGGTGGTAATAATCTGCAAATACACCAACACGCACACGGCCAGTACCGCAATACCCAGTACCACGCCCACCCGTGCCTTCTTCACGTTCTCGCCCTTTGCGCGCGCTCTTTTCGCCAGAGGCTTCCGTGCCCACACGAAGATAGCACCGGCCACCACGGCCAGGCCGTAGCCGATACCGCTCCAACCAAACACGCCCAACAGCGCGTTCTGCACGCTTGCGCCCGCTGCGCCTGCCAGCAACGCCACCAACACCAAAGACAGACAGCAAAAAGCCGCCATCACGCCCACGACGGCGCGACGCTTCCGTTGACCCTGTGCCACCTTAGCGCGGTTGGGTATAGCAGGAGCGGGGGTTTCTCCTGTAATCATGCGGTCAAAATTATTCGATGCCATGGTTCAACTCCTGAATATAATCACGGGTAGAGGAACGCACCACCAACCCAATAGAGGGTGTTGCGCCAAAAATAGAATGGATCACTTCCGCCACGTCCTCGGGTTGAACGGAAGAAAGTCGAGCCACCTCCTCCGCCATATCAAAGGTGCGCCCTGAGAACAACAGGCGGCGGGCCATCGCACGCATCAGTACCATATTGCTCTCCGTGCCCAACACGTAGGCAGATTTCGTCTGTTGTTTTCCTCGCAAAAAGGCCTCCTCAGGAATCCCCTCCGCCAACAACTCACGGATAATCGCAGATACCGTTCGCACCGCCTCGTCCAGTTTAGCAGGGTTCGTGCCGATATAAATGCTATAACTGCCACGGTCACGGTAGAGAGAAGGAAAGCTATACACAGAATAAGCCAGGCCCAACTGCTCACGCACACGTTGGAACAAAATACTGCTCATACCGCCGCCAAACACCGCGTCAAACACCGACAGAGCGCCACAGCGAGGGTCGTCATAGGCAAACCCGGGGTAAGTAATGATCACGTTGGCTTGCTCCACCTCTTTTTCTCGCACGAGTTGCACGGGGCAATGACGGTGCGCCTCTCTTGCGTGCTCTACCTTGCCACTCGGAAAATCAAAATATTCCTCCGCCAGGCGCACGGCCTCCTCACGGCTGATATGCCCCACCACCGACAGCACGCTGTTTTCGGCGGTATAGTAACGGGCAACGTACTCCTGCATGTCCTTTGGAGTCAGCGCCGTCACCGATTCCTTCGTCCCCAGGATAGGTCTGGCCAAGGGGTCATTCCCCCAATAGGCACGGGACGCCAGTTCGCTGCACACGTCGTCCGGCTGATCCTCGTTCATATCGATTTCCTCACAGATCACCATCTTTTCTTTGGCCCACTCTCCCTCGTCAAAACTGCGGTGCAGCACCAGATCAGACAGCAAATCACAACAAGCCTCCACGTTTTCGTCCAGGCATTGGAAGTAATAACAGGTCATTTCCTTAGAGGTAAAAGCATTCACGTTTGCGCCCAGATCGTCGATCTCGGTCGCCAACTGCAGGGCAGTACGGCGTGCCGTTCCCTTAAAGCACATATGCTCGATGGCGTGCGAAATGCCGGAGATTTTCTCCGTCTCTCCCACCGATCCTGCGGCAACGAAAACACCCCAACACACACTGCGAACGTGGGGAATGTAACAATAGGATAGCCGTAGTCCGTTTGCTAAGGTGATGATCTCGTTCATAACGCTCCTTTTTCCTCTATGCTCTCGTATTTTTAATTATAACAATAATTAACCGCGTTGTAAAGACTTTCGGCAAAATTCCCCTCCACCACAAAAAATAGAGGGAATTTCCCCACCCTTACCGCCTCATTTTTGACGGAAAAACATAATTATAGCCGCTCAGCATATAGTTGGGTATGAAGAAAATAAAAAACCTTGTGGTCAACCTATGTATCGTAGCGGTGGTCGCGGCGCTTGGTCTGGTGGCTCTCTGGCCTACGGAAGATACCGAAACCTTTGCCCCTATGCGCGGCGGCTCCACCCCCAAAACAGTTGCGCTCACCGTCAACGTCTATCTCAATACCGAGTGTGTCCTTGCCCTTGCGGACACGCTTGCCGGCTACGGCCAGACCGCAACCTTTTTCCTTGGCGGTTGTTGGGTTGCCAAAAACACAGAAACTCTAAAAAAACTCGTGCAAAGTGGCTTTTGTATCGGCTCACACGGCTACAGCCACTACGACCACAGCAAACTTTCCTACCCAGAAAATCTTGCCGAAATGCAAAAAGCCACCGACCTCATCGAGGGGCTTTCCGGGCGCAAGATCCACCTCTTTGCCCCTCCCTCGGGGGCCTACTCCACCGACACCCTACGTGCAGCAGAAACCCTTTCGCATACCGTCGTTATGTGGACGAAAGATACCGTCGAGTGGAGAGATCAAGACGGAGAGGGGATCGGCCAGCGTGCC
>JAFTOZ010000084.1 GCA_017463565.1 Clostridia bacterium
GGATCCACGTCTTTTTGGCAAACGGTAACCCTTTCGTTTTTTGCACTATCTCGCTCGTCTTCTGCAATATAGCCCTGTTCGCACATCAAATCAAGCACTAACCCTCTGCGCTCCGCATTTCTTTCACGAGAGGGCGCAAATCTCGCAGGGTTCACGCAGGTTGCAGCCAATGCAGCACACTCTGCCACCGTCAACTCGTCTACCGACTTGTCAAAATACCCACGTGCAGCTGCGCCCACACCGTAGTATCCCTCTCCCAAATAGATGACGTTCAGGTACATTTCTAGGATTTCCTGTTTGGAATAGGCCTTCTCTAACTGCCCTGCAAGATGTGCCTCTACCACCTTTCTCTGTAAGGTCTTGCTTTGGTTGAGGTGGGTGTTTTTGATGAGTTGACAACTGATTGTCGATGCCCCTTGTGCGGCGCGCCCCTCACGGATATTTTGCAGGAGTGCTCCCACTATCCGCCTTCCGTCCAATCCCTTGTGTTGGAAAAAGCGCTTGTCTTCCACCGCCACAAACGCTTGCCACAGAGAATCTGGCATCTGGTCATACGGCACGTACGCGCTTGCTTTCCCAATGTCTTCGCCGTTTGCTCCCACCATATGCACCACACGTTGCGGCCGTACCAATTTGCCCTTTTCTAAGTGCGCACCGCTTACCGTAGCACCCCACAACGCCAATACGGTTGCCATTGCAATGGATAGCAGTGCTCCCAACAAAAGTAACCATTTTCGCCTGCTTTGCTTTTTGCGCTCTTTAGCTTGATTACCGTCAACCTTTTTCATTGCATACCTCATCTAAGGTAGTGTGCGCGCTCAGTTTGCTCTTATGCAGCCGCCCGAAATACCCCCAAAGTATTGCCTTTTGGAGCGCATTCGTGTATAATGATTCTATGGCATTTTTACCTGTACATAAAAGTGAATTTAACGGCACGCCCGACTTTGTATTAGTCAGCGCTGATGCCTACGTAGACCATCCCTCTTTTGGCCACGCAATCGTGTCGCGCCTGATCGAGTCGATGGGTTTTTCCGTATGTATCGTTCCGCAACCGCAGACAGACGCCGATTATTGCCGTTTTGGTGCGCCACGCCACGCATTTTTGGTCAGCGGTGGAGTTGTGGACAGTATGGTAGATAACTACACGGTAGCCAAGCGCCGGCGTGAGCGTGACGAGTATAGCGAGGGCGGTCAAGCAGGGCTCAGACCCGACCGTGCCGTGACGGTATATACTCGCGCCCTCAAGCGCCTCTATCCCGATACTCCCGTGTTGATTGGCGGTATCGAGGCTAGCTTGCGCCGTTTTGCCCACTATGACTATTGGGCAGACAAAGTGATGCCATCTGTGTTGGTGGATAGCGGAGCAGATCTGCTGATGTTTGGTATGGGCGAGCGTACCATTCGCGAGTTGATGACCCTCGTCAAAAAGGGTGTTCCCATCCGATCTATCAAGGATGTTCGCGGTACTGCGTATCTATCTTCGTACGAGGATCTTTCTCGCTCCCTCAAGGAGCAGATCTCCACCGGTCAAGTCGTGTTTTGCCCCTCTTTTGAGGATGTCAGCCGAGACAAAGTAGCATATTGCAAGGGTTTTAACCTACAAAATGCAAACAGTGACCCCATAGTGGGCAAAGTGCTTTTGCAAAAACACGGCAGGCTCTACGTGGTGCAAAACCGCCCGTCATTGCCGCTTGAGTCTGCAGAATTGGACGCGGTCTACGATTTGCCGTACGAGCGCACCTATCACCCTATGTATACAAAAGGGGTTCCGGCTATACAAGAAGTACAGTTTAGTCTTACCTCGGTGCGTGGGTGCTTTGGTAGTTGCAATTACTGTGCGCTCACCTACCACCAGGGCCGTATCGTCCAAAAGCGCACCAAAGAGTCTATTCTGCGCGAGGCACAGATTTTCCTTTCTGACCCTTCGTTTAAGGGAAATATCCACGACGTAGGCGGACCCACTGCCAACTTCCGCAATCCTGCTTGCAAGAAACAACTGACCTCGGGTGCGTGTAAAAATCGTAGCTGTATCGGCTACGAGCCCTGTGCTAACCTTGAGGTAGACCAACGCGAGTATCTGGACATTCTGCGTTCCTTGCGTGCTTTGCCCGGCGTTAAAAAAGTTTTCGTCCGTTCGGGTGTGCGTTTCGACTATACCCTCTACGACCGTGACGAGTCTTTCCTACGAGAGTTGATCGAGCATCACGTCAGCGGTCAGCTCAAGGTAGCGCCCGAGCATTGCCAAGATAACGTACTCAAACTGATGAATAAGCCTGCTTTTTCCGTCTATAAACGGTTCAAGACTCGCTTTGATACTATCACCAAGCAAATCGGCAAAAAGCAATTTTTGGTTCCCTACCTCATCAGTTCCCATCCCGGTTGCAC
>JAFTOZ010000085.1 GCA_017463565.1 Clostridia bacterium
AATCATAACGCATATACGTTAATATGTCAACCCGATTGAGTTATGTGTATAACGCATATAAGTTATATGATACTAAATAAGAGGTGGAACTATGAATGTAATCGAAAGAATCAATCAATTAAGGAATGAGCGCGGATGGTCAGTTAACAACTTGGCAATGGAAGCAGGGATTACACAGTCAACATTGAATTCATTTTTATCAAGACAAACACCTCCCAAAATTGATACTCTGCAATTAATTTGTAACGCATTCAAAATTTCCCTAGCACAATTCTTCATTGAGGATGAACAAGTAGAGCTGGTAAGTGCAGAGGAAAAGGAATTGCTTGCTAATTTTCGCAAATTATCGCCAGAAAAAAAGAAAGCAATATTAGAACTAATGTCATAAAATTCGACGAGTAGGATCGGAGTCCTATGTTGCAAGGTAAAAAAAGAACCTTGATTTGCATCAAGGCTTTTTTTGGTGCACCTTCAGGGATTCGAACCCGGGACCCACTGATTAAGAGTCAGTTGCTCTACCAGCTGAGCTAAAGGTGCGTACTGGTTATTCGTGTTTAGTAACACTATTTGGAGCGGGAGACGGTATAGTCCTGCGGACGTCCTACGGAACGGACCCATCGGGTCTATAATCGCTTCGCGCTTATTTTGTACTGCGTACAAAACGAATCCCGTCTAATACTTTAGTACAAAATTTATTTGGAGCGGGAGACGGGATTCGGACCCGCGACATTTGCCTTGGCAAGGCAACGCTCTACCACTGAGCCACTCCCGCATGTCAACTTCTGTATTCTACACCAATCGTCAACGATTGTCAACCGTTTTTTGCACGTTTCACGAAATTGATGCGCCCGAAGAGACTTGAACTCATACCGATTAAGATCGGAACCTAAATCCGACGCGTCTACCAATTCCGCCACGGGCGCATATTGGTGATTCATCGGGGATTCGAACCCCGGACCCTCTGATTAAAAGTCAGATGCTCTACCGGCTGAGCTAATGAATCAAGTTTGGCAGGGGTAGCGTGATTTGAACACACGAATGTCAGAGTCAAAGTCTGATGCCTTACCGCTTGGCGATACCCCTATGCTATCTATGGTGAGGGTGAGTAGTGGGACTCGAACCCACGGCCTCCAGGGCCACAACCTGGCGCTCTAACCATCTGAGCTATACCCACCATATATGTTGTTGGTGAACCTGGGGGGATTCGAACCCTCGACACACGGCTTAGAAGGCCGTTGCTCTATCCTACTGAGCTACAAGTCCACGTGTGAAGCGAGTGATGGGAATCGAACCCACGCGACCAGCTTGGAAGGCTGGGATTCTACCGTTGAACTACACTCGCGCGCCCCATTCATATGCCTATTGATATTAGCACTATTTCGATAGTGTTGTCAACCGTTTCCTATGCAAAATTTTGGAATTTTGCAAAAATCTCCCCATTGGCAACCGTCAGCTCCGCCCAGCTTGCGCTACTTTCGGGTTGACCAAGATGGCCCGGGTTGATGAGGCGCACCGCATAGGCACCGTACTCGTCCTTGGCGCGGTGGGTGTGGCCGTATAGAACCACGCTGCATTCTGCGACCGTGGCGGCGGCACACATCAGGTCGGTGCGCGACTTGGCGGCGCAGGTGTGGCCGTGCAATACGTAGAAGCGCACGCCCTCGATACTGAGCACCAAGTGGTCGGGCATATCGCAGGACCAGCGGTCGTCACAGTTACCACGCACCACCTCGAATTTGGAGGGGTAGATGGCTTGGTAGTCCTCTACGTCGCGCCAGCCGTCCCCAAGAAATATCACTTTGTCAAACTCGTCGATACGCTCCATCAGGCGATCCACACCCTGCTTGTTGCCGTGCGAATCGGAAAAGACTAATACGCGCTTCATAGCAGCTCTACGAGGTTTGCAAGCGCCTTGCCACGGTGGGAAACACTATTTTTGGCCTCGGCAGACGCCTCTCCAAAGGGAATCTGCAACTCGTTGCAGTAGAAGATACTGTCGTAGCCAAAGCCCTGGGTACCGTGCTCCTCGGTGAGAATGAATCCGTCCACTCTGCCACGCGCGATGATTTCTTGTCCGTTGGGATAGCGCAACACAAGCACCGTTTCGAAATGGGCGGTACGCTGGGGGACAGGTATACCTTCCATAAGGGCGAGCATTTTGTTGCGGTTGGCTTGGTCGTTTTGATCCTCACCTGCAAAGCGTGCGCTCCGCACCCCGGGTGCGCCGTCTAGGGCATCGACCAACAGACCGGTATCGTCTGCAAGGCAGGGCAGACCCGTCAGGTTGCTGACCGCGCGTGCTTTGATGAGTGCATTTTCCACAAGCGTTTCGCCGGTTTCCTCAATCTCGATATGCAAGCCAATATCCGCCATGGATAAAAGACGGAAACGTGCGCCCAGTATGGCGCGAATTTCTTCGATTTTGTGTGCGTTATTGCTAGCAATCACTAAGTCCATAATCCACCTCGCTATCTTCATTGTAGCGCAATCTTTGGGAATTGTCCATTGATTTTCGTGATAGGGGAAAATGTGGCCGCAGACCTTGAAAAAGATGGGGGAATGGGCTATAATAGAAGAATGAAAAAGAAAAAACAGGTGTTTACGTATAAATATCCAACCTCTACCTACGTGTTGATGGGTGTGATGATGGTCTGCACACTGGCTTTTGCCGTTTTGAACGTGTGCAAGTTGGCTGCAGTCGGCAATCTCTATTCGGCCTTGCCCGGACTGGATATTGTGTCGGTGATTATCGGCGTGGGCGTGTGTACGGTGTTGGTGCTGACCCTTTGCCTGACTCGCTACGTAGTGACGGAAGATGCGTTGGTGTATCAGAGGATTAAGCCCACACGCATAGAGGCCGACCGCCTTTTGCTCATTCGCCACGAGTTGAGCGAGGATATGGTGGTGTTGTATATCGCAGATGATGCCGCCCCCGACGGCGTGCGCTATTTGGTGATTCGCGTGGCGGAAGATCAGGTGGCACCATTTGTGCGTGCCATTCAAACCATCAATCCGCGCGTTGGCTACGATCTGTTTAACCGCAAGGAATCGGAGGAGAACAATGGATAAGCGTTTGATGAACGGCTTAGAAGCCCTGCTGCGCGGTGCATACGAGGCATCGGTGGGCGTGGTGGTCAGCTCGGTGGAGTTGCCACCCGTAGAGGGAGTACGTGTGGTGCGAGCAGACTCTCGTGCCGCCCTGGAGTATGCCATGGGTGCATCCGTTGCCGGTGTGCGGTGCTTGGCGGTGGTGGACGACTTGTCTGCCGCTACGCTGAGCCTGTTGTCCCACGTGGGTGTGGAAGCCTCGCTGGTGGTGGCTATGG
Source organism: Clostridia bacterium (assembly GCA_017463565.1). GTDB lineage: Bacteria > Bacillota > Clostridia > Christensenellales > CAG-1252 > RUG14300. The sequence goes on from JAFTOZ010000085.1 coordinate 3,327, forward strand.
TGGCGGAGCAGGAGGCACCCTATCTGGACGTGCGCGCTCTTGCTTGCTCGGCGCATTTGCCGATTTTGTTGCCTTCTTCGGTGTACGAATGCAAGACTTTTACGAAAATCTCGTGCAATATCAGCGAAAAGTACGATACGCCTGTGTTCGTAGAGTTGGATAGAGCGCTCGTTGATACCACTATGGAGGTGGAGATTCTGCCCCCCAAGGTGCTCAAAGACAAGCCCTACGTCCGCAATGAAAAGAAATACGTCACCTTGCCTTCTTTCGCGCGGTTGTGCGCAGAGGACAAGGGGATTCGTGACCGCCGCTTGGTGGCGGAATGTGAGCAGTTTCCTTTGTACAAGATCGAGCACCGCGACAAGCGTATGGGCGTGGTAGTGGGTGGCGCCGCCTATCAGGCACTCCGTGTGGCTTGTCCCCACGTGAGTACGTTTTGCTTGGGATTGGCATATCCCTTGCCGATGGGGCTACTGCGTATGTTTGCCGCTTCGGTTGAGGAAGTGTTGGTATTTGAGGAAGGGGAGGCTGTGATTGAGCAAAAACTCCGTGCCGAGGGCATTACCTGTCACGGTGCAGACGTGTTCCCCCTGCATATGCACTATTCGCCCGACGATATTCGTGAGCGCATTACGGGGCTTGCTGCCCCCGGAGACGAGGGCTTGCCTGTGCGCACCGCCGCTTTTTGCGGTGGCTGTGGGTTGATCGAGGTGTTTGAGACCCTGAAGCGCAAGGGTTGTGTGGTGCACGCCGCAAAGGACTGCGGTAGATTGGCCGCTAATATCCCGATGGCACACCTTGATACGGCTATGCTCCCCAATCCAATGGCTTTTGCCGCAGGATTTTCGGCAACTCACGCTAGTGTATGCGTTCTTTCTGCCGAGGCCTTTTTGGCAAACGCTGCACAACTTGCTTTGCCACACGACGGGCTCAAGGTCGTGGTCTACGGCAAGGAGCCTGATGACGTTGTAGCGCGAGCTGCCTCTTATGGCCGACCTGCCGTGTGCTGTGAGCCGAGTGGCTTGGGCGCCCTATTGGACGGTGCGGATGATTTGATATTCGTGCACCTTGCGTTGCCCTGCGTATGAAAAAGACGGTCGTCATTACCTACGTAGGTGGGCAAGAGGTTGATTATTTGCTGCATCTGCTCCAACGTGTTGCGGCCGACCGCGGTGTGTCTTTTGGCTATCACCGCCCTCATACCCCGTCCGTTGCGGCCTGTGCCGAGCGGTTGACGGTGCGCCTTGGGGCGGACAATCTGTGCCTGGAGGGGTGCAAGCTGGAAGGGGACGTTTTGTTGGCCCTGGAAGAGATGGAGCTTCGCCGTGGATTGCCCTACCTGGCAAAAGGCAAGCGTGTGATCGTGTGCAATCAGCACCGTCTGCCCATGGCCGTTGCGGTGGGTACGAAGTCCTATCCGACCGACTGTATGGCGCGCACCCTGGCAGAGGGATATCCCATTTGGCAGGTGAAGCGCAAGGAGATTGCGCCGTCGTACGTGTCTGCGCTACTGTTGCGTGCCTTGGACCTTACCAAAGAGCAGGTGGCTACGTACGTCGAAGATACGGATACGGTGGAGCGTGCTTTTTGTTTGAACTACTATCAATAATCAGAGCTTGCCGTCATACATTCAAGTATGACGTACCTGACTTGCACGGTGGATATTTCGAGAATTCTATATAATCTTTCCTTCTATACGAAGCCTGCTTTGCTGATGGTGAAGGCAAATGCTTACGGACTTGGAGAGGGATTGATTCGCCATTTGGATGCACACGTGGCAGGCTACGGTGTGGCTACGGTCGCAGAGGGCGCTCGCGTGCGTGCGCTAAGCCAAAAACCGATAATATTGGTTGCGCCGTGGGGAGAGTCGCAGGGGATTGTGGACTATGCTCTGACCCCTTTGGTGGGGAGCGAGCAACAACTGCGGTCATTAGTGGCGCTCCGTCAACCTATCGTTGCGCACCTCAAGGTGGATAGCGGTATGCACCGCTTTGGGGTAGAAAACGCCGAGGAGGTGCTACGGCTCGTGGACCTGGCAGGTGGCTCGCAGGTGTGCTTTCGTGGGATTGGCACGCATTTTGCCTCGACCGCTACTGCCGAGGTGCAACGCAAACGCTTTGGGGCGTGTGTGAGCATAGCAGAGCAACGCTTGGGTCGATTGCTCCGCCACGCAGAGGCTACCTCCACAGGCTTGGACGCCCACTACGATATGTTGCGGATTGGTATGGGCGCATATCAACATGCCGTGCGACTTTGTTCACGCGTGCTGGCGGTGCGCAGGCTCCGCGGTGGTGATTGCGCAGGCTACGATGGCGTTTTCGTTGCGCCGTGCGATGGGGTGCTTGCGGTAGTGGCAGGCGGTTACGCAGACGGTATCGACCGCCGACTTGTGGGGCATCGGGTGCGCATTGGGAGTAGACTTTGCCCTATCGTTGCCGTATGCATGGACGTGTGTATGGTGTGGTGTGGAGAGCCTGTTGCCGTGGATACGGCGGTGGAAATATTGGGGGACGTGGCAATGCCTGCTACGCTCAGCCCCTATGAAATTTATACGTCATTGCGCTGTCGGTGCAAAATCTGCTACCGACCGCTCGGAGGAATATGAGAATTATCGCAGGAAAGCATCGGGGCAGACAACTGTTCACCCCAAAGGACGACAAAACCATTCGCCCGACCAGTGATTTTACGCGGGAGGCTTTGTTCAATATTTTGCAACGCCGTATCGTGGGGGCGAAAGTTTTGGATTTGTTCGCCGGTACCGGGGCAATTAGCTGTGAGAGTTTGTCGCGCGGGGCGCTATCGGTGGTTTGTTGTGACCGCAACGGCGAGAGTATTTCGCTCATTCAAAAGAATTTGAGTATGCTGGGAGAAAAGGCCGAGGTTTTGCGCCTGGATTGGAAGGACAGTTGTCGCAGATTGCAAGGGCGCCGCTTTGACGTCGTCTATTTGGATCCGCCCTATGCTATGGTGATTGACGAGGTGTTGGCTGCGATTGCGGAATATGATTTACTGGCAGAGAACGGTGTGGCAGTATATGAGCACGATTCCCACGATAGGGGACCGGAGCACGCGCACTTTGAGGTGGCAGACGAGCGGCGTTACGGTCGCATTGGTCTGACCTTCTACCAAAGAAGGACGGAGAAAGGAGAGTAGGTATGGCAACTTGTATGGTGACCGGCAGTTTTGATCCCTTTACCCTGGGGCACTTGGATCTGGTGCGCCGCGTGAGCGGCATTTTTGATCGCGTGTACGTTGCTGTTTTGGTGAATCCCAGCAAGGAGTATCTGTTTTCGGTGGAACACCGTATCCAAATCATTCAGGCGGCGGTGGCAGAGTACGATAACGTGCAATGTGTCAGTTATGCAGGCATGACCTATGAACTTGCCAAAGAGTTGGGCGTGGATTTCTTGGTGCGCGGTATCCGCAGTACGGTTGACTTTGAGTACGAGTTGGATATGGCAGATTATAATTTGCACGAAGGGGGCGTGGATACCCTTTGCTTGATGACCAATCAGTTGGCGGACGTGTCTTCGGGAGCGGTACGTGAGCGCCTTTTGCGCGGGGAACCCTTGGAGGGGCTTTTGCCCGAACAATGCATTGGATTGGTGAAAGAATTGTACGCCACTAAATTGCGCTAGGTTTTACGGCGCGGCGGGTAGAGCCAAACAAAACAGAAAGCACAACCCAAGGGACAACAACCCTTGGGTAGTTTTGCATAGCAGGTAGTAGAGAGGATTTACTTTGCATTTGGACAGATAGGCAATAGA
>JAFTOZ010000086.1 GCA_017463565.1 Clostridia bacterium
ATCACCGCGCGAAGTGCGGTGCATATCATCAAGGGCGGCAAACCGCCCTTGTATCTCATCACGCGCCAGCGTGTATCTGCCTGTGGCTTGATGATATACAATGCTCCGCATTGATGATATACAATTCCTGCGGAATTGATGATATACACGCCTATGGCGTGATTAGGATGCGAGGATGCGGAAAGCTCTTGAATTACCTTGCATATCATCAGTTCCTTTGGGGCTGTATCTCATCACGCGCCAGCGTGTATCTTGCCTGCGGCTTGATGATATACAACACTTCGTGTTGGTGATATACAATGCTTCGCATTGATGATATACACGCCTCTGGCGTGATTAGGATGCGAGGATGCGGAAAGCTCTTGAATTACCTTGCATATCATCAGCCCTACGGGGCTGGATATCATCACGCTTTAGCGTGCATCTCATCACCGAAGGTGCATATCATCAGCCGCAGGCTGTATCCTCTTTCGCAATGATGATATACAACACTTCGTGTTGATGATATACAATTCCTACGGAATTGATGATATACACGCCTTCTGCGTGATTAGGATACGAGGATGCGAGAAGCTCTTGAATTACTTTGTAAAATATGATATAATACCCTCGAAGGGAGTGATTGTATGGCTAAAAACTATTTATTGATCTATTCAGAGCAGCTTGCGACCAATATAGAATTACTTTGTCAAAATATAAAAGCTCCTTCCAACACTCTTTTCCAAATCCTCAAAAGTTCAAGCAGTGTGTATGCAAATATTCGGGAAGCAAAATACGGACAGAGCAAGGCGGATATGCTTTCAAAATTTGAGATCGCGCTCAAAGAATGTAGCGAAACCGAAGGTTGGTTACAGTTGTTATTCAACACAAGTAGTATTGATGAAGAAACATATAAAAGCCACAGAAATCTTTGCGGTCGTATTAGACGAATATTGATTGCGAGTTGTAAAACCTTGAAGGAGAATGCAAAATGAAGAGAACGTTATTGTTTTTACTTACAATTAGCCTTTTGTTGAGCATGACTGCGTGTAGTGGCTATAATAGAATTATGCGAGAACATCTTAGTAATGAAGAGAATTATTGTGATGTTGAGGCTACTTTTTGTTCATATGAAGAAGCTAACGACCGCATTTATTTGTATTTAGCCGTTGAAGACAAATCAGCTTTTGATTCTTCCGAAGTGGATAGTGAAGAAATCATACTGGCATTAGTGGGCGATAACTGCAAAGTTCTCCGTGAAGTCCTTGCTACAGAAGAAATACGCGAGGGCGATAGAATTACTGTAAAATGCTCAACGTTGATCTATATGGATTCAACATTTTACTATGTTGCCGAAATAAGAAATCAAGATAAAATATTTTTATCATTTGATGAAGGCTTAAAAAACATCACAAAGTACGTTAACGATAATAAATCTTTATTTTGATTTGTTATTGTGAACTGTATAACGCACCTTTTTTGCGTTTTTACCCCCATTTTTTATGGCAACAAAAATCGCACTTTTGTCTATTGACAAAGGTGCGTTTTTCGAATGATGTTTGCCTGCGGCAAATGATGTTGGCTTCGCCAATGATGACGGCTTCGCCTGATGATGTGTGGCTTCGCCACATTTTGGGGCAAACATCGCATCATTGCGACCAACGGGAGCAACATCATTTTGAGCGAAGCGAAAAACATCATATCGCCACAGGCGATGCATCATTTGAAAAACATATGAATTTATGATAGTATTCTCCAATAAACGCACTTAAGTCTTCAGATGAGGGTGCGTTTTTCGTTTGGTGGGAGTGGGGTGATTTCCTTGACGGAGAGGGAGGGGATAGCCTATGATAAGGGAGCGGCGAGGGCGGAGAAAGGTCTGCGGAAGCCAGCTGTATGGAGATATGAACGAGCGGAAGTATTTTTTGGAGACGAAGTTGTCGAAGCTGTTTATGAAGACGGCTGTCCCCGGCGGCATTGCGATGCTGGTGGGGTCTTTGTATATGATCTTCGATACTCTGTTCGTGGGCAAATTGGTGGGAACGACTGCGCTGGCGGCGCTTGGGTTGGGAATCCCTTTGGTGATTGTGAACTTTGCCATTTCGGATATGATTGCGGTGGGCTCAAGCGTGCCTATATCCATTGCGCTGGGGCGCGGTGAGGAAGACAAGGCTAACAATTACTTTACGTGCGCGTGTATTAGTATTGTATTGACGGGCATTGCGATGGGCGCGATTTTGTTTGGGGTGGCGCCTGCCTTTATGCGCTGGATGGGCGCAAGCGGCGCGTTGGCAGAGCAGGGTGTGAGCTATATCCGCATTTACGCTATGTTTTCGCCCGTGACGACCATGGGATTTGCGCTGGATAATTACCTGCGCATTTCGGGCAAGAATAAGGTGAGTATGGCCTTGAATATTGCCTCGAGTCTGGGGACGGTGCTATTTGAGTTTATCCTCATCTTCGTGTTGAAATGGGGAATCCGCGGGGCGGCGTTGGGGGCTTGTATCCCTATGTCTGTGACGTCGCTGGTGGGATTTTGTCTGTTCAAAGACGGCAAATTGCAACTGAAACCGGTGCGCCCACGCTTTGAGTGGGCAATGTTGGCGAGTTTTGTGAAGAACGGGTTGCCTGCTTTTATGGCAAACGTGAGCGGTAGAATCGTTTCTATCGTGATGAACTTTATGCTGCTTGCAAAAGGCGGTGAGGCGGCAACTGCGGTGTACGGTGTGTTGATGACCGTTGGTGCAACCATTGAGCAGGTTTTGTACGGCGTGCTGGATTCGCAACAACCTGCCATTGGCTACAACTTTGGAGCGGAGAAGTTTGAGCGCGCAAAAAAGTTGGCAGGCTATGGGGCGGTATGTGCTGCCGTGATTTCTTTGGTGGGTATGACCTTGATTCTGGCAATCCCCAAGTGGTTGGCGATCCCCTTCCTGGAGGATTTGAGCCTGGTGCCCATGGCGGTGCGCGCGCTGCGGTTATATGCGGCAACCTTTGCTTTTCAATGGTTCTCACGCTCGGTGCAGAAGTTGTTTTCTGCCCTGGAAAAGGCGGGGGCGGCGATAACGATCGCCACCTCGTATACTTTTGTTTTTCCGTTGGTGATGATTGGGGCGTTGAACTCGTTGGGGTTGGACGGCCTGTGGCTGAATAGCCCGACCGCCGCGCTACTGACGGCAATCCTTGCCTCGGCATTGCTGCTGGTGCGATGGAAACGGCTTTTTGTGGTGCCGACTGAAAAACAAAAGGGGCAGGAGCCAGCGGACGAGGAGAGCGAGGGCGCAGAGGAAAAAATAGGAAATTGCTGATAAGTGATTGCCTTTTGCTTTTGCGCGCGCTATAATAGGAATAGTTGAATATCGCGTTGAGAGAGGACATGTCCTTGTGATCAGGTTGCAAAGAGAGAGCGTCGTGGCTGGAATGACGTGGCAACCCCACTTGGGTACCACCTGTCGAGCGAAAACCCGTGAAAGAGTATAATAAGAGGTGGAACCGCGCCCTTGGCGCCCTCTGGACCGCCTCTTTTTATTTTATATGAAAAATTCCTTGAGGAGGAGAGAAATATGATCATCAATTTGAAGGGTACGGAAAAGGTGTACGACGCTCCGCGTTCGGTGGCGGATATTGCGCTGGATATCAGCGAGGGTCTGCGCCGTGTGGCACTTTGTGGCAAGGTGGACGGTGTGTTGGTGGATCTGTCTTACGTAGTGGATCACGACGCGTCGGTGGAGATTATCACCTTTAAGGACGAGGAAGGTAAGCGTGTGTATAACCACAGCTGCGCACACGTGTTGGCACAAGCGGTGAAGGCTGTGTTCCCCACCGTGAAGTTGGCAATCGGTCCTGCTATTGAGAACGGTTTTTACTATGACTTTGACTTTTTGACCCCTCCCACCCAAGAGGATCTGGGCCGTATTGAGGCCGAGATGCAACAGATTATCAAGGCTAATTTGCCCTTCCGCCGCGAGGAGGTAAGCCGTGCAAAAGCCCTGAAAATGATGGAAACCTTTGGTGAGAACTATAAGGTGGAGTTGATTAACGACCTCCCTGAGGACGCTACGATCAGCCTGTATTATCAGGGCGATTTCGTGGATCTTTGCGCAGGGCCTCACATCCCCTCGACCGGCATGATCAAGGCATTCCGCCTGACCTCGCTGACGGGCGCTTATTGGCGTGGCAGTGAAAAGAACAAGATGCTGTCGCGTATCTACGGTACCGCCTTTGATAAGAAGTCGGAGCTGGAGGCTTATTTGCAACGCATTGAGGAAGCCAAGATGCGTGACCACAACAAGGTTGGCCGTGACTTGGAAATCTTTATGACGAGCGAAGTGGTGGGGCAAGGACTGCCTATCATGATGCCCAAGGGCGCAAAGGTGCTGCAGATCTTGCAACGCTTTGTGGAGGACGAGGAGGAACGCCGTGGCTTTATGCTGACCAAAACTCCCTATATGGCAAAGAGTGATTTGTATAAGATCAGCGGCCATTGGGACCACTATCGCGACAAGATGTTCGTGTTGGGCGAGGAGTCTACGGGGGAGGAGATGATGGCGTTGCGTCCTATGACCTGTCCTTTCCAATATCAAATCTATAAAAACGGCATGAAGAGCTACCGTGACCTGCCCTGCCGCTATGCGGAGACGGCAACCCTGTTCCGTAACGAGGCAAGCGGTGAGATGCACGGCTTGATTCGCGTGCGCCAATTTACCCTGGCTGACGGTCATACCATCTGTACCAAAGAGCAGTTGGAGGAGGAGTTCAAGCGCAGCTTGGAGATGAGCTATTACTTCTTGGATTGCTTGGGTATGCGTGAGGACGTGAGCTTCCGTTTCTCCAAGTGGGACCCCAACAAGACGGAGAAATACGTGGACGACCCCGTGGCTTGGGAGACCACGCAGGATATCATGCGCAATATCCTGAACCACCTGGGAATCGACTACGTGGAGGCGGACGACGAGGCGGCTTTCTACGGCCCGAAGTTGGACGTGCAGGCAAAGAACGTGCACGGCAAAGAGGATACGATTATTACCATTCAAATCGACTTTTGTTCGGCAGAGCGTTTTGAGATGGTGTATACCGACGTGGACGGCGAGAAGAAGACTCCCTATATCATTCACCGCTCTTCCATTGGTTGCTACGAGCGTACCTTGGCTATGTTGATTGAGAAGTACAACGGCGCTCTGCCCGTGTGGTTAAGCCCCGTGCAGGCGAAGGTGTGTAGCTTTACCTGCCGTACGGTGGACGCTGCTAAGAAGTTGGCGGAGGAGTTGACCTATCTGGGCGTGCGCTGTGAGTTGGATACCCGTGACGAGAAGGTGGGCAAGAAGGTGCGTGACGCGCTACTGGAGAAGGTGCCCTACATCTTGGTGCTGGGCGACCGTGACGTAGAAAAGGGCGTGATCAGCGTACGTGACGCTCGCAACGAAGGCAAGGTGAGTGAGATGACGAAGGAGGAATTCGTCGCCCTCATCCGTCAAAAATTCGCCGATAAAAAGTAGTGCGAAACAGTTGACAGCAACGGGGTGGCATGGTAAGATAGGAGCGAAGTAGAAGTTTCTCACCCGTGGCATTCCGTTGTAGCGTGGTTTCTTACAAAGTAATTCTCCCTTTTTGGGTGGAGTATGATTGTTTGAGTTGGGTAGCTTCTGCTACCCAATTTTTTATGGAGGAAGACGACTATAAAAGACTATCTGATCAATGAGGACATTCGTGATCGTGAAGTGATGGTGATTGCGCCCGACGGTAAATCCCTGGGTGTGATGAATATCGCGCAGGCCCTTGAGGTGGCACATTCGTACGAGCTGGATCTGGTGAAGGTTGGCCAAGGCGCAACCCCTACCTGTAAGCTGATGGACTACGCTAAGTTCCGCTACGATTCCATCAAGAAGGAAAAAGAGGCGAAGAAAAACCAAAAGATCGTCAAGATTAAGGAAGTGCAGTTGTCTATCGGTATCGACGTGGGCGACTTGCGCACCAAGGCGAAGCACGCAATCGGCTTTATTGAGGACGGAGATAAGGTGAAAGTCGTGATCCGTATGCGTGGCCGCCAGAATAAGCGCCCCGAGTTGGGTATTAAGGTGTTGAACGATTTTGCTGCTATGGTGGCGAATTCGGTGGTGGAGCAGGCTCCCAATCAGGAGGGTAATACCTTGAAGATGACGCTTGCACCCATCAGCAAAAAATAAAATCAGGAATGAACATGGAGGTACTATTATGCCAAAAATGAAATCGCACTCCGGTGCAGGCAAAAGATTCCGCGTGACCAAGAACGGCAGAATCAAAAGAGCAAAGATGGGTAAGAACCATATCTTGACGAAGAAGGACACCAAGCGTAAGCGCGGTTTGCGCCAAGGCGGCTATGTTGACGCAGCCTTCGAAGGCACCATTCGCAATATGTTGCCCAAGCAATAAGGAGGTAAGTTATGAGAATTAAGAGAGCCGTTAATGCTGTTAAGAAGAGAAGAAAGATCCTGAAGCTGGCCAAAGGTTATTGGGGTGGCAAAAGTAAGCTTTATCGCGTAGCCCGTGAGGCCGTGATGAAGAGCCAACAATACGCTTACGTTGGCCGTAAGAATAAGAAGAGAGATTTCCGCAAACTGTGGATCGCTCGTATCAACGCCGCTGCTCGTATGAACGGTTTGAGCTACAGCCGTTTCATGTACGGTTTGAGCAAGGCAGGTATCGAATTGAACCGTAAGGTGTTGGCTGACATCGCTGTGAAGGATGCAGCTGCTTTCACCGAGCTGTGCAATCAAGCTAAGGCTTGCCTGTAAGACTGAAAGACCTCGTTTGAGGTCTTTTTCGCATGATGCAAATCATCAATTCCATCCATAATCCACACGTGCAGGCTTTGCGCGCCTTGTATGAACGCAAGGGTCGCCGTGAGGCAGGTTGCTTTGTTGCGGAGGGAGTGAATATCGTGAAGGATATTCCTGCCACCGCAACTTTGCACGCCTATTACGTGGCTGAATCGCGCTATGGCGAGGTCTCTTTTTTATTACGCGAGGGCGTAGGCGTGTACGTGTTGGCGGACGCGTTGTTTGAGCGTGTGGTGGAGACGGTGAGCCCAAGCGGTGTGGTGGCGGTGGTGGAGTACCCCAAAGCAAGCGACGCTTGGAAAAAGGCGGAACGACTGTTGGTGCTGGACGGCGTGGCCGACCCCGGCAACGTGGGAACGATATTGCGAACCGCCTGTGCCGCCGGGTTTAGTGACGTAGTGCTATTGGGCGGTGCTGACCCCTTTAGTCCGAAGGTGGTGCGTGCTTCGATGGGCGGTGTGATGCGCCTCCGTGTGCATTGCCTTTGCGCGGAGGAGTTTACTGCAGGCTGGGAGAGGACGGTGTATTTGCTGGATATGGCAGGGGAGAACCTGTTTTCGGTGGTGCCTGCGGAGCGGTATGCGCTGGTAGTGGGCAGCGAGGCGAAGGGCGCGTGCGACCTGGTACGGGCCCGAGCAAATGAGATTATTTCCATTCCGATGCAGTCGGGTATGGAGAGTTTGAATGCTGGCGTAGCGATGGCTATTGCCATGTACGTATTGACGAATAAGTAATGGAGGAAGACTATGAGCGGACATAGCAAATGGGCGAATATTAAGAATAAGAAAGCGAAGGGCGACGCACAACGCAGTAACGCCTTTACGAAGATTGGCCGTGAGATTGCCATTGCGGTGAAGCAAGGCGGTCCTAACCCCGATACCAACAGCCGTCTGCGCGACGTGATCGCGAAGGCGAAGGCTGCGAATATGCCGAACGACAACATTAAGCGCGGTATCCAAAAGGCAAGCGGTGAGTTGGGCGCGGTGAACTACGAGGAGTTGACCTACGAGGGATACGCTGCAGGCGGTATTGCCGTGATTGTGGAGACCTTGACTGACAACAAGACCCGTACCGTGGGTGACGTTCGCCACTACTTTGATAAGTGCGGCGGTGCGCTGGGTAACAGCGGTTGCGTGAGCTTTATGTTCAACAAGCAGGGCACCATCGTAGTGGATGCTGCCGGGCTTGACGAGGACGATATTATGTTGATGGCCCTGGACGCCGGCGCTGACGACGTGATTAACGACGGCGAGGTGTATGAGATCGTGACCAATCCTGCTGACTTTGGCGCAGTGCGTGAGAGCCTGGAGGGTAAGGGCTTGACGATCATCAGCGCAGAGCTGGAGATGGTGCCCACCAACACTGTGATCCCCGATGCGGACGCTTTGGCTAAGCTGTTGAAGTTGATTGATCTGTTGGAGGACAACGACGACGTGCAAAACGTTTGGCACAACGCAATCCTGCCCGAGGAAGACGAGGAGTAAATGGTCATCCTGGGCATTGACCCCGGCCTGGAGCGGGTGGGATACGGCGTGATCGAGGTGCGCCGAGGGAGCCAGTTTTCCCTATTGGATTACGGTGTTATCAAGACACCGGCGCACCATCCCGTCGTGGAACGCCTGACGATGATCGAGCAGGGGATCACGCAATTGATGGAAAAATATCACCCGGACGAGGTGGCCGTGGAGGAGTTGTTCTTTACGAAAAACGTGACTACGGGTATCGTGGTGGCGGAGGCTCGCGGGGTGATTTTGGTTACCGCACACCGACTGTGCGGTCAACTTTTTGAGTATACGCCCAACCAAATCAAGCAGGCAATTACCGGCTGGGGTGGGGCGGATAAGCAACAGATACAGCAGATGGTGAAAATCATCTTGAAGATGAGTGCCGTACCCAAACCTGACGATGCGGCGGACGCGCTGGCGGTGGCTATTACCCACGGTCAGACGGGGGCACTTGGAAAGCTGTTTCGAATGCAATAGGAGGAATTATGTACGCCTATATTTCGGGAAAATTGGTGGATATGCAAGAGGGTGCCGTGGTGGTGGATAACCAGGGCATTGGTTACGAGTTGTTTGTGAGCAATACCACCCTGTCGCAGTTGCCCCCCGTGGGGCAGAGCGTGCGCCTGTTTGTGTATC
>JAFTOZ010000087.1 GCA_017463565.1 Clostridia bacterium
GGGTCACCCCCTTGTCGGTGGTCCACTCTACGTGTCCCTCGGCAATGGGCAACAAATTCAACGGACCCACACCGCTCACCGTACCTGCCTGCACGACCAACTGCCGTCCGCCAAGGTCCTCGTTCATCTCGGGTGCACGCAGCACCTCTGCGCCCTCCGACTCTCGCAGCACGAAATGCGTTTCGCTTTTTTCGCCCACCGCCACCGTCACCGCAATGGTGGTTTCGCTATCGCTATCCAGGTCGGTCGCGTCCAACTGAAACACCGCGCGGCTGTCGGTACCGTACAGGCTGTTTTTACGGTAGGAACTCATCATATTCGGTCGCTCGTGCGCCCGCCCCAGATCAGGCTTCAACACACGCCGATAATACTGCACCCCCTCCTGTGGGGGATTATTCTCATCGAGTACCACTTCCGCATACCCCGAGCCGTCCGCCACCCAAAAACTACCCCCAACGCTCTCGTCAGGAGTAGTCTCCACGTACACGGCGCTCTCCTTTGCGCCGATTGCGATTGAGGTGGTAGGCACGTAGGTTTCGGGTGCGTCCTCAACCGCCGCCAGCACCCAACCCTCCTTTTTCTTCTCAAGGGTCAGGTACTCGCCGCCGCCCACCAGATACAGTCTGCCGTGCGCCACAAAGCCCTGCACAGGCCCCCTTCTCCACCTCTCTCGGCGAGGTTTTGCCACCGTAGCCGTCTCACTCACGTCCACAAAGGCGCCCCCTTCCGTCCGTACCCAATACCGAAGTCCTGCATACACCAACAAATGGTTTTTACCCTCCAACACAAAGGGCACCACGGCGTCCACCGCCCCGGGAAATGCAGCAATCTGTTCCATGCCGTGGCGTTTCCCCACGGTACCGCGCACCAGCGCTACGTTATCCGCCCGCACCGCGTGGTGACCGTCACGAATCAGGTTTTCTCCCAGGCCCAACAATCCACTCAACCGTATCCCTTTCACACGTACCTCCTACAAGCAATACTTACTCCAAAACAATACCGAGGCCTGCTCTCCTCGCCCCAAGCGAAACAGGGCTTGCTCAAACAATTCCCTTGCATCTCTTGCCGCCACAGGGTTCTCCTCTGCGTACAGCTCACTCTTCACAAAGTAGGGAATCAACATCGCAATATCACGGCCAATCGGCAACTCCACCTCGTCGGGGGTCGTCGGACCCACCCACGGAATCTCCTGCTGCCACACCAACACAAACCTACTCTCCGCCCCACAAACAAAGGGCACCACGACCGTGGTGCCCTCACACAGGTAGGGGGTATATGGATAGTAATGGCCGCCCTCATATCTTGCCAAGCGCACCAAGTGCGCCTCTGCAGGCGCCGCGACTTCTTCGATTCGGATGCATTCCCTTTCTCGCACCAAGCGCGTCTCAGGTACCTCTTCTCTCTCCGTTGCCAATACGCCTGCGTCAGCCAAGCGCAAAAGAGCGCGATTAATGCTATCCTCCATACCGTTCAAATACACCGCATAGGCTTCATTCGCCATCAGGTCCTCCAAACTCATGGTATCCAGCATATCCTCATACCCTACGTTCATCATACGCAGGGCCATTCTACGCACCTCCCCCAGTTTCATTATTGCACTGTCACCAATACGCCGACCTTCACGTCTGCGTTAGCACAGGCAAGCACCACCTTGCCGAGTGCCGAGGAGTCCAAGCAAGCCTCCACGGCGCTATTCTTTTCCATTTGCTTAAATCGACCGCTATCCAACTGCACCAAGCCAATCTGCTTAGCCGCCAACTCAAGGGTCAAATCAACCGAAGCAAAGGGACCGCCGCCTGCAAGCACCTTCACGTTGCGCGCCGCCGTCGAGGTATTTTCCACCACCAACAGATACTTCGCATCACGCTCCTTCATCTCAAAAAAAGCGCCGTAACTACCGTCAGAAGCGGCAGTCATACTCTCGCAAAGAGCGCTATAACCCTTCATCTCGTTCATCTTTTCCAGTTTCTTTTCCGTCAACTTACTATAACTCATGCTCTACCTCCTTAATACGCAACGTTATACACAAACAGCTCCTTGGGGCGCACGATCTTCGCATCGTACAGCACAAAGCCCTTCACCGCGTCCACAAACTTCTTTTCAGGTCGGTAAGCCTCGGTATGGGTCAGGGGTTTCACAAACGCAATTGCACGCTTCGTTCTTGCCATCACGGTACTTGCCATCACGGTTGCACCGCCCAGACTCACCTCGTGGCGTGCCACGTTATTGCTCACCTTAATCTTCATGCCGTTGTAATAATACACGCGACCCTTCTTCAAAATTTGGCTGTTATCGGTGTCTGCGTTGCGATATTCCTTGCGGAATCGGGTAAAGAATTTCGGATCAACCGTCACCACGATTTCCGCGCTATCGGCCACGTCGTTTTCCAACAGAGCCTCCTGCAACTCGTCCAAAATATCCAGCACGTTCTTCTCATTCTCACCCGCCTCGCCCACTACGGCATAAGCAGAGCCCAACACGGTAGCCTCGGGCGAGATAGCAAGGCCGGCAATATACTGATCCACTTGGTTTGCCAAACCCTCGGTGGTTTCCTCTTGCAAAGCCTCTACCACACCATCCAACGCTTGCGCCTTATCAATATCGCCAATCTCATAGTTATAGTAGGCAATTTGATTGATGGGCATCAACACGGCAGTCGTTTCCACCGTCTCTGCATTTTCAATCTCGCCGTTGCGCATATCCTTATGCAGGGTATGAATGGTAGGTCTGCCAATACCGGTAATCGTCACCGACTCACCCATGCGCTTCACAGCGCCCTCGTACTTGCGGTAGCAATCTTCCACAAACACACACTTTCTTTCCAAATCTCGGTTGATTCCTGCTTCCCAAACGGCAGGAATAAAATTCGCATAGCTCATTCTTCTCTCCTTTTATTTTGATAATTTTTTGATTGATTTTTGCACCTTATCCCAGTGCGCCTCTATCTCGTCGGCACTCATTGCTTGCATTTCCTGCAGGGTAAAAAACTCCCCCACCGCCGCACCGTGTGTTGCACGTAGCGAGCCGGGGCTACGCATGCGTGCACTGTCCACCAGGGCCGTTTTCCGATGCACAGCCAACGCGTCCTTCCATCGGCAATACCCCTCGTAAATTTCCGCAAGGGGAATATTACCCACCTTTCCGTCCGCAAAATCCAAGAAACACCCGTCCTCCAACAGGCTCTCCAAGCCCACCTCCGGGTGAGCCGCTACAAAGGCCTCTCTGTCTTCTGCATACCAAGCGGCGCTCCCCTTTTCCATAGGGGCTTCCTCTTGGCTCTCCACAGGGGCTTCCTCCTCGATTTCCTCCACTTCAAAAGGGGGTTCCATTTCACCGTTTTCCCAATCCTTTTCCTCCATAAATCCTCCTTCTGCCAAAAATAAAAGGGCCGACGACGTCGGTCCTTTCTCTTGCCTTGCTATTTCTATTTCCGCGCTTATCGCAGTAATTTTTCCGCCTCACGAACGCCACGCTCATAGGCAATGGCGGCCCATTTTCTCATGTTTTCCTTGTCGGGTCTTGCTTCTTCCCAACCCTCACCGTACCACACGGCCAACTGATAACAGGCAGGTCCATACCCCAGTAGTGCCGCTTGTTGCACGACAGAAAAGGCTCTCCGTCTGTTCTTCTCGGTGCCAACGCCGTTCCACAGGGCTCTTGCAAGTCCCACGGATGCCGGCACGCTACCCTTTGCATAGGCTCTTTCCCACCATACGGCGGCCTCGGTTGCGTTCACCTTCACGCCTCTGCCCTTTTCGCAAATATCCGCCATGGCAACCATGCCCTCAACGATTCCTTGCTCTGCGGCCTCACGGTAAACGAGCGCAGCACCTGCCCAATCGCCCGTCTGCTCCAAGCCACGGGCCTTCTCCAACAGCCCCTGCCCTTCCTTTTTCGTTTCTTCCTTTGCGTTGTTTTGCTTGCGCAACCATTCCACCGCCTGCGGCACACCTTGCTTCGCCGCAGTTTGGATTTTACGCTCTCCCTCGGTGGGGTTTTTCACGTAACCTGCGCCCTCACGCTCGGCCAATCCCACGAAGAACAACGCCAAGGGATTCCCTTCTGCTACCGCACGGTTAAGTGCGTTTCTTCCCGCCGCCTCGTCACGGGCAACGCCCAGACCCTTCAACAGGCACCACCCAACGTGTACGGGTGCTTGCTTATGTCCACGCTTAGCCGCCTCCACAAAGTACGCATAGGCCTGAAACTCATTCTTATGCACGCCTGCGCCCGTCATATAACAAAGTGCCAGATTAAAGGGGGCGTCAGGATTCCCCTTCTCACGTGCCAGGCGGAATCGTTTGGTCGCTTCCTCCTGATTCTTCTCTCCTCCCACGCCGTTCAACAGACAAATACCGTAGTTATTCAACCCGGCAGGGTGTCCCTTCTCTGCGGCCTTCTCAAACCAAAGTCTTGCCGAGCCCAGGTCCTTCTCTCCGCCCATGCCAACCAACAGCATCGTACCGTACAGATTTTGTCCGTCCGCACTGCCTGCCTCTGCCGCACTTCTTGCCGCCGCTCTTGCCTTTTCGGGGTTTTTCTCCACCCCCTGTCCGTTCTGATACCGTAGCGCCAGTTGCACTTTTGCCGGCACGTAGCCGGCCTCTGCCGCCTCCTGCACCAGCACGAAACTCTTTGCCGGATCACGCACGCCCGCACAACCGTCCAAATAGGTAGCCGCTAAGTTGCACTTTGCCTCGGGCAACACGTCCGCAACTCGCGCAAACAGCTCCTGCGCATACTTTGGATTTCTCTCCACGCCGTTGCCTGCCACGTACATCACGCCCAGCGCATTCACCGCAATAGGCAGCCCTGCCTCCGCCGCGCGAGCAACGTACTGCACGCCCAACTCTATGTTTTGCATAGGACCCTTTGCCATCAACAAAGTACCCCATTTCAACATACCGGGCACGCTACCTTCCTCTGCCGCCTCTTTCGCCAGGCGCAAAAATTTCTCACGGTCCTTTTCCACGCCCACGCCAATTTCATACAGATTGCTCAAATGCAACTTTGCGTCTGCGCTTCCTCTTTGTGCGGCCAATTCCAAATCGGCAAAACCCTTTGCCGTATCCTTTTCCACGCCGCGACCGTTCAAATAGCAAAGTGCGCGCTCCACCAAGCACGCCACGTCCTCCCCTGCGCCACGGTCAAACTGCACAAAGGCTTCTCTCCAGTCCTTCTTTTTCTGGGCAACGCGACCCAAAGCCAAATAACTCATAGTCCGTCCTTACAAACAAGATACTACCAGTATAGCACACAGTTTCCTCAAAAAGCAAGGTCACGTCACGTGGAAATGCTCCGCAATCCAATCTTCTTCCTCCACCTCTTGCTTTTTCCACTCACAGTCTGCGCCCTCTCTTGCGTAGTGCGCGATCGCCAAGGCCATCACCAAGTCGTCGTGACATCCCGAGGCGGCCTCCCACCTGCCGTCCGCATTTTTCACAAAACTCAACATCTCACGGAGTGTTTCCGGGTGATTTTCCATATTCGGATTCTCCCTTTGCGCCCGTTTCAATCCGCTCAAAATCAAGGGACGTGTCACCGACGTCGTACAAAAGCCCAACTTCCTCGTCACGCCGCCCCCTACGCCGTCCGTCCTCTCTCTGCGAAACAGAGGCGCATACCCCCACCGATACAGTAGGCGCTGGGGCTGCACGCTATAATTCACCTCCACTGCCAAGAGCGCGTCGTGATACTTCTTTCCCAGCCAATACAACTGCTCCGCAAACAAATCGTCATCTATATTTTGCACGTGCAAGGTCGCCACGCTTTCCCCCGTCACCACGCTCACCACCTTTGCAGCGTAGTAATCGCTACCCTCGCCTGCAGTATCTGCGCCGATCACGTAGGGGTGCAACTCCACCCCCTCACGGCTCACCCTCGTCTCAGGCTCCTTATGGATCACCACGTAGCCCTCCTCGTCCTCCACAAACTCGCCGTCCGACAGCCACTCGCTATCCCCCTCACGGTGCCGCTTCCCCACGAAACGGCCACGGCAAATCGGCTTTTCCACTTCCGCCAATCGGCGTAGCAGGATCTCGCGCTCAAACACGCACCCACCGCTCATCACAAAGGCCTCCTCAGGGGTACAAGGATATTCCTGACGGATACTTTCCTTGTCCAGATACCTCTGGTATTTTCTTGCGTACCAACTCAACTGCTCTTCCTCAAGCCCCAAATCCCGCAGATAGGCAATTCTTTCCGCAAGCCACCCGTCCATCACCTCGGGCAGCCCCTCCTTCGATCGGTACTCCTCGCTCAACCACCACGGATAAAACAAATTCACGCAAGCACCGCTATCCCACAACTGCTTTGCGCTATTGTAGCCGTTTGCAGTGCTCTCATAAATCTGCACCGCGTCCTCCGTCATCGCCTCGCCCAGGCCTCTCTGCAAAACCTCCAACCCACACCGATAAAAGGCCACCTCGCTATAATGCACAAAGTGCAGGGTGCGGCTTCTTCCCAAGTGCTCCCCTGCCGCGTCCACACGCCAACTCGAGCCCAACTTCTCAAAGATCAACTCCTGCTTACTGTTGTATTTCGTCTTCGCCCGTAGCGAGGGTGGCAGGTGCGCATACAACGACTTCGCCTTATCCAAAAAGATTGCGTTTGCGTTTGCCTGACAGTCCGCCAGGGTAAATCCCGCAAAGTTTTTGCGTAGCAAACAGTAACTCAACTGCAGGGCAGTTATCAGGGTGGTAAACCCCTGCTGTCTACCCTTCAGCACAAAAAAAGGACGGCCGTCCGTCCTCCCTGCAAAGTGATCCAAAAAATCCCTCTGCACCCTATTCAACACAAAGGGTACGGTGCGCTTTTTCTTATTCACCACCTGCATACATAACTCAATCAACAGGTAAGGTTTCTCCACCAATCGCCGTCTTTCCCCTGCGTTTCCCAACACGTACTGCACCGATGCCTCACAAAACTCGCTATCCTTTTTGATACTGCGATACTTTCCCCAACGTCTTTTTCTCTCCTCGATCAGCTCCTCAACCGTCCACGCTCTCATTCCTCATCCAGCAAGGATTCATAGCTTGCGCCCCCATCGTCTCGCGCCTCCAGCCAACAAGCCAACTCCAACAGCTCCTTATGGCTCATACACCGCTTATCGCTATTCAACAATTCCCAGCGCCTCTGCCCCTCCTGATCGTCCGACCGCAAGCAGTTTTTCAAGCACCACTTCTTCTGTTGCTCCACCAACAGGGCATAAGCAAGACGTTCCTTCACCAAGCTATACAAGATCTTCTCGATCGATTTATCCATGCATTCCCTCCTCTACCTGCATTTTCTTTTTTGCCACCTGCGCACAAATCTCCTCAATCTTCCACACCAACAAATCGCCGCTGATGTCCAACGCTCTTGCCACCGAACGCAAGGGCACGCCTTCCACACACACCGCCTTCCAGATCCAGCGATACTCCTCCTTGATTCCCACGAGCAGTTTCTCAAACTTCTCCACCAGACCCACCTGCATGCTGCGTAGCTTCGCCACTTCTTTCTCCTTTGCCTCGTCCACCAAGGGGCTCACGGCGTCCCACTCCAACAGCATGCGCGAAAGGGATCGCAACAGGCGCATCTCACACAGCACCTTTTTCCCTGCCAGATCCAAGGGTTTATGCTTTTCCCCCGTACGCGTTCCAAATCGCACCTCCACGTGTCGCATACAGTGATAACTACAATACCGACTGCCGTAATAACTCCAGCCCCACTCCTGCCCCATCACGTAGAAACGCTTACCGCACACAGGGCAGATATGCTCCGCGCTTTCCCAAAATACATTCATGTCTGTTCCTCCTGTTTACACCGTTAGGTTGTATTGATTTGCAAAAGAAAGGGGGAAATCCCGGTGTTATCTCCTGGGTCTCCCCCGTTTTCTCCTATATTATACAACCGCCGGGTGTGGTTTGTCAATACCCATAGGCTACAAACTGTCCGTATTTTTGGACACTTCCCCCTTGACAGGGTCGCTACGCACGACCTGGTCCCTACTCGTGTAGCAGCTTCATCTTCAAATCGTACAACTTCTGGCTCAGGTCCACCTTATAGATATGGGGCTTGGTGATTCTCTTATACTGCTCCCACATTTGTCCCAAGCACACCTGGTGATATGCGGCAATTTCTTTCAAGGTCGGGCAGGTATAGACCAACCGTCCGCGCGAATAGATATCCACCAACATTTCCTTGCAATGATAATTCACCACCGTCTTGGTTTTCCAGGTTGCGTGCGGATCAAAAATGGTATAGGGCTTACCGTCGGGCAAAGGCTCGTCCAGTAGCATGATCAGGTCAGCGATGACCTTCCCCGTCTCGTTATCAAAGAAGCGCACCACCTTTTTCTGTCCGGGGTTAGTAATCTTCTCCACCGTTGCGCTGATCTTCAACTTGGGCACCATCACCCCATTTTCGTCCTCAATAGCCGCCAACTTATACACACCGCCTAAAGCAGGCACGGTATAACTGGTGATCAACTTCGTGCCGATACCGTAACTGTCAATACAAGCCCCTTGTGCATTCAAGGATTGCAACACGTACTCGTCAATATCACCGCTTGCACAAATCTTCGCGTCGGGATAGCCGGCCTCGTCCAACATACGGCGAGCCTCCTTCGTCAGATACGCCAAGTCACCGCTATCAATACGGATACCCTTCGGACGGTACCCCTTTGCGGCCAACTCGTCAAACACCTTGATCGCATTGGGCACACCCTCGTTCAACACGTCGTAGGTATCTACCAATAGCAAACAACTTGAGGGGAACAATTCCGCATACGCGCGGAAAGCCTCCAACTCACTCGGGAAAGACATCACCCAGCTATGCGCGTGCGTACCCGACACAGGCACGTCAAACATCTGTCCTGCCAACACGTTCGAGGTACCCACCGCGCCTGCAATCATAGCCGCGCGTGCGCCGTACAAACCAGCGTCAGGACCCTGCGCTCTACGCAAACCAAACTCCATCACGCCTGCCGTGGTGCTATTCACGATCTTGCTCGCCTTGGTGGCAATCAAGGTCTGGTGATTGATGATGGTCAACAGCGTGGTCTCCATCAACTGCGCCTCAAAGATAGGCGCACGCACCGTCAAAATCGGCTCGTAAGGATACACGATACTGCCCTCGGGCATAGCCTGGATATCTCCCGAAAAACGGAATGCCGCCAGCTTCGCCAAAAAGTCCTCGTCAAACAAATTCAACCCACGCAGATACGCAATATCCTCCTCGTCAAAGTGGATATTTTCCACGTACTCAATGGCCTGCTCCAAGCCGGCCACCACCGCGTAGCTCAACTCCTCCGTCCCACGGAAGAACAAATCAAACACCGCCTCACGGTCAGCCATGCCACTCTTATAGTAGCCGTAAATCATCGTCAACTCATACAAGTCTGTCAACAAAGATAAATTACGCATAACGCCTCCTTTCCTGCGGCAGTTTTCCCACCGCTGCTCAATTGTCGCGCCCCGTCAGTAGGTGACGAACCGTTTTTTTTATGATTGCCCCTTCCTCCTCAAAAAGAAAAGGGGATTTCTCTATACCAACACCTCACAAGCCCCGTCGGGTCGAATCCACACCCGTTGCAGATTTTCCCGTCCGTAGTGCTCCGCCAACGCCTTCTCGGCATTCTCCAATTTGCCTTCTCCAAACAGCGCCAGCACCGTCCCTGCAAAGCCGCCGCCATGCACGCGTTTCGCCTTTGCGCCCAGTGCGCCCATCCAGCACAGTGCCGCAGGAATCAACTGCGTTGCCTCGCCGGGCACGTACAAATTCTGCAGCAACTTCCACGAGCTGTCCCCCGATGCCTCCATCAGAGTTGCCAACTCATTTGCGTTGCCCTCTTTCACCGCCGCGCGCGCCTTTTCCACACGCTTGTTTTCCTCTACGTAATGCACCGCGCGTGCCACCGCACGACCGCTACAACCTGCGCGCAGGGCGCGACCCACCGGGTCCGCCTCCTTCTCCACGTCGTGCAACACCTTTCCGCCAAGTGCTTCCGCCACGCTCTCCATCTCCTTGCGAATATCCGCATAGCAATGGGTCAGTTGCGTATGATCGCCACCCGTGTTCAGTAGCAAAAAGCTTTCCTGCATAGCAAGGTCCAACTTCTCCACCACGGGTGCGCTCGGATCGGCAAAATCAATATAAGACACACCGCCAAGTGCAATTGCACATTGGTCCAGCATACCGCAGGGCTTGCCAAAATACTTGGTCTCCGCCCACCAAGCGGCTCTTGCCTTCTCGATAGGGCTAATCTTTCCACCGTTATACAAACAGTTCAAAATCTCCACCACACAGCACTCAAAGGAGGCAGAGCTCGACACGCCCGAGCCGCGACCCACGTCGCTGGTCATCGTCGCCGCAAAGCCACCCACACGGTAGCCATGCTCCACCAAATACGCCAGGATTCCCTTCACGATAGCGGTGGAAGTCCCCACCTCTTTGGGTAGCAACCCGGGCGAATCCAATCGCACGCGAATCATAGGATAATCCCCCGACTGAATACAAATCTCCCCCTCGTGCTCTCCCACGGTCGCCAGGGTATCCAGTTGAATAGAGGCGGTCAACACCTTGCCGTGTTGGTGGTCGGTATGGTTTCCCAACAACTCAATACGGCCGGGCGAAGAAAACACGCGCGCAGGCACCTTTCCAAAAACCGCCACGTGTCTTTCCGCCAGACTTCCCCACCGCTCACGCTGTCTTGCCGTATCCACCGACGGACCGTACAGTCTTGCCCAAGCAGCCGAGTATCTATCCGCAAATTCATATTTTTCAAAATTTGTACTTGCCATAAGTCAATCCTTGCTGTATAATGATACTGTTGTATCTATTATACACGTCCAAAGGGTTTTGTGCAATGCCTTTTTTTCATTGTTACCGCCCTTTGTGGGGCAGCGGTGCCGATTTTTCCGCCTCCCGCGCCCATTTGTGAGGTACAACGCCCTCCCTACCGTCCGCAGGGCTTCCCCGGGGCGGCTTCCCACCAGCACTTTTCATTGCCACACGCACAGACCGTACTGTGTACTTTTTGTTGGGCAAGCGGTGCCGAAAATAAAAATTATTTGCGACGTATCGCACGATACGCATAAAGGAGATACTATGGAACATCCGCATATCGAGCAATTGGCGCTTTCCGCCTCCATTCACGTAGAGCATCTCGTCCGTTTTGGTCGCAAGCATCTTTCTCTACCCTACGTCGACACCTTTTGGGCGCGCAACCGTCTTTTGGACTGCTTGGGGCTCACCGAGCGCCACGTAGCAGTAGATGATTGTTCCCCCGACCTCGACGTCATTCTCCAACCCATTTTGGACTATGCCGAGGCCAAAGGTCTCTGCACGGACGAAGGCCGCGTTCGTTTTGGCGTTCGCTTGGTCGATATGGTGATGCCCTCTCCCAACACCGTTGCCGAGAAGTTCGAGACCATCGCCCTCAACGAGGGAGTCCGTGCCGCCACCGATTGGTTCTACAACCTGTCCATTCAATCGGGCTATATCCCCATGAAGGCCATCAGCGAGAACCCCCGATGGAAGACCACGGGTGCCCACGGCGATATCCACGTCACCATCAACACCGCCAAACCCGAAAAGGATCCCAAAGAGGTCGCAGCAGCCAAGGCTATGCCCCAGACCTCCTATCCCAAATGTATGCTCTGCCCCGACAATATGGGCTATCCCGGCAGACCCAGCTATCCTGCGCGCCAAACCCTGCGCTTCCTTCCCCTGCCCACAGAAGATGGCGATATGTGGTATATGCAATACTCTCCCTATAGCTATTTCATTCACCATTGCATCTTCTTCTCCGAGTCCCACCACCCCATGAATCTGGGCGAGGCGAGCTATCGCCGCATGTTGGAGATGGTGCGTTCCTTCCCCTACTATTTCGTAGGCAGCAACGCCCCCCTGCCCATCGTAGGCGGCTCCATTTTGGCGCACGACCACTACCAGGGCGGTGGCAAGGTGCACCCCATGTTCACCCGCTATGCCTCCCGCCGCTACGTCCTGCCTGCCTTCCCCCTCGTCAAGGTCTGCACGGTCGATTGGTACAATTCGGTCATTCGCCTCAGATGCCGCGACCGCGACCAACTTGCCAAGGTCGTCAACTATGTTGCCAACGTATGGAACGTCTATTCCGATCCCAGCCAAAACATCATCTCGCGCACGGGTGACACCCCCCACAACTGCATCACGCCCATCTTCCGTATGGAGCGTGGCGAGTACTATGCCGAGCTGATTTTGCGCAACAACCGTACGGACGAAAAGCACCCCTACGGCATCTTCCATCCCACCGAGGATATGCACCATATCAAAAAGGAAGCCATCGGCATCATCGAAGTAATGGGTACCTTCATTCTCCCCGGACGTCTTGCCGGCGAATTGGATGCCCTTGCCGATATCCTTTGCGGCGCCAAGCCCTTTGTCGAAAAGGAGCTTGCCGACCCAGCCAATCCTCTGGAGAAACACAAGGAAATGTTGGTTTCCCTGCTTGCAGACGCAGGCTTTGCCAGTAGCAAAGAAGAAGCAGTCGAGCGAGTCCGTGCCTACGTTTCCGCCACCTGCGAAAAGATTTTGGGTTGCACCGCCGTCTTCAAAGATACCGAAGAGGGACAGGCCGCCTTCGACCGTTTTATGCGCTCCTTTGGCTGTGTCGAATACGTCTACCGCGAAAACCTCGAGGCAGACGAGACGGAGTCCGAGGGCAAGGATTCAAAGGGTGCCAAGCGTGGCCGTGCCAAAAAGACCACCGAAGCGCCCGTAACCACTGCCGAGGTAGCTCCCCAACCCACTCCCGAGCAAAGTGCGCCGGCCGAGGCGCCCACCAAGCCCGAAGTGAGCGCCGAAGCGCCTGCCGAGGCGCCGAGCGCACCCCAACCCAAGCGCCGTGGCCGTCCTCGCAAGAATCCCATCGAATAAGATTTCAATTCCGCATATAGTGCAAAACACGCACATTGCACGAAAAAAGCCGTCCAAAGACGGCTTTTTATTTTCATATTCAGCAAGAGGTTAATTTTACTTGCGTTGCGCCACGCCCACAAAGTCCACCTCGCAGTACCAGAACGCATCCTCGCTAAACTTATTCTCCAAGCACTCCAGCGCAAAGTCCATACACTCCAGATTATTACGCGCGTCAATATCGTACGGATTGCGGTCGCAAAGAGCCTGCAAATAATTACGGCGATAAGCAAAACGCTCCTCAAACACGTCGTTTCTCTCATCAATATCCAGGCCGGAAATCTCCTTCACGTAGTTCATCATCAACACGTTCTTATAGCCGGAGCCCATCAACTGCGCATAGATTTTCCGTCCGTTCTTACGGTCAGAGATACCCTCACACGACAGGTGCATTTGGATGATCTTATCAATCAATCCGTCGTCCCCCACGCCAATCACCGAACCGTCGTCCGAGCCACGGATAATGATAAAGCCGTCTTTCGCCAGGAATTTACGGATACGCTTCAAAAACTTATTGGGATTTTTCAGGTGGTGGATCACCAGCGAGGCAAAGATAATATCAAAGCTGTCCACGTTGTTGCGGCGCATGATCTCATACAGATTATTTTCCAACTCCTCGTCTTCCAGTTGCAAATGCTCGTATACGATATGCCCACAGCTATTATTTGCGCGCGCATACTCCAAGCACTTATCCGCCACGTCCACGCCGATCACGGTTGCGCCCTCAATATCCCCAAAGCGGTCTGCCGTCACGTAACCGTACGCGCACCCCACGTCCAAGATCTTCAACTTTCTTGGAGGCATATGCTCGATTGCATACCGAATGGCAGGCATATCGGCAGGCTTCGTATTTCTTGCCTGGATCTCCAATCTGCGAAACTCGTGTCCACCGGTGGGTCGGTAGGTAGACAGGGTCTTACCCGTCGTCAACGCCTTCTGCGCGGTTTGCTGATTCTCCGTGCCCCCCTTCAAAAAGGCCAGCGCAAAACTCACCACGGTATTAATATCCGCCTCCCCCGTCAAAAAGGTCTCGTATCCACGCAAACATCTGGGGAAATTAGGTCCGTCCGTTGCCACCAAATAAGGAATAATACAGGCGTTCTTCTTTCTGCCCGACAAAATATCCTCGTGGAAGGACTCACGCTCATAGGTCACCCACTCGGTAGCCAGATACTCCAGGTCGGTTGCCAACACCACCATCACGCGTGCCGACTCCAACGCCTGCTCAATAGAACGCTTATAGGTAGCGGAGCCAAACTCCAGCAACTTCACGTTGCTATAAAAGGCAGAAACCCCTGCGCTCACAAAAGCCTTATACAGCTCCGCAGCGATTCGGCTATCCTCCGTTTGGTTGCCAAATTTGTCCTTATTTTTGAAAGAGATAAATACGTCATAACGCGCCTCGTCCATACGAACCTCCCAAAGCGTCAACAGTCTTATCCCATTATAGCACAAAAAAGCCCCTCACGCAACAGGCAATCCACCCCTTTCTCAGCAAATTGCTACGCATTCCCCACGAGCCTCCCAAAAGCACGCAAACCGGGCCGCCCGCTATTCCTCCGACAGTCGGCGCAACAAATCCTCAATATGAAAAGCCTCGGTTTTCTCTCTCGTGCGCTCCTCCTCTGCCAGATAGTCGCGGTACATCGGGTCCGCCCCCAAAAACAGATCTTCCACCAAACACCGCCCCAAGCCCTTGGCATACTCACTTGCCATCGCGTTCAACTCCTCCACAAAATGCGGATAGGCAGTCTCAACGGTTGCGGTCGCATAGGCCTCCCAACGCGCGCGAAAGTTCTCCAACCGCTCCCTTTCCACGCTTGCATATTCCCTTGCCTGCTCCTCCGCCCGATTGGCAAACTGCGACAGCATCAACAAACTTCTCGTCACCTTCCCCTCGGTTTTGCGCAGGGTCTCAATCTGTGCGCTCAACTCCTCAATGGTCTCCGCCTGACTATGGATCCGCTCGGCAGCCGTTGCCATCTGATCGGCGTGCGCGTGCGCCAACTCCCCCAAATAGGCCTCCACCTCAGCGCGGTCATACCCTCTTGCCCTCACGTTGAATTTCATATTTTTCTCCTTTTGCTCTTGATCTTCGGCATATCATAGTCTAACACAGACGGACTTGCGCACTTTGACGAAATATGCAGAAGAAAAACACCCCTTGTCGAAGAAAAAAGTTGGACTAATTATAAATTAAATTTTCGCCTATGGCTTGACAAACTGTCCAAATTATTGTACACTTGTAGTGACGAATTGTTTCATTTTTTCTTTTGTTTGTCCAAATATACGGACAAACGAAGATTGAAACTCCTGCCGTCTTCCACTACAATATAGGTATCAAAGGTCCCCGCTTGGCGCAAAGCCTGGGGGAAATGGAGGATACTATGAATAGTTTGACGGTTGGTTTGTTGGTAGCATGTGTCGTGAGCGTATTGGTTGCCCTGGTTGCAGTCAGCGACCGCATCGTTCGCAGCGTTCGCAAAGCGCGCGAGGCCAAGCACCGTTTGATCGTGGACTAAGGACTCTTTGCTCCTTGTCTATCGGTGCCGCTACCTTGGTAAATGCTAAGAGGGGCGGTTTGCCTACTTAGCGCAACAGTAGACAGAGATAGGGCGTATGCCGCCGCACGCCGTGCGGAAAAGGAGCAAACATGAAATCCAATCAAAAGCTAAAGCTACTGCGCCTGTGGGAGATTTTGCACCAGGAAACGGACGCAGAGCACGCCATCTCATCGGTAGAACTGGTCGAGAGACTTTCGGACGAGGATATTTCCATCGAGCGAAAGACCCTCTATTCCGACCTGGAGGTTCTTGTCCAAAGTGGCTACCCCATCGAGTGCATCAAGGGCAACCCCAACCGATATTTTGTGCGTAAGCGCACCTTCAGCGAGGCAGAACTTCGCCTACTGATGGATTGCGTTCAGTCTGCCAATTTCATCGATGCCAAAAAGGCCAAGGAATTGGCGTACAAGCTTGCAGACCTGGCAGGCAGCAATATGGGCGAGGAGCTTGCCCGCAACACGCGCTATATGGGGTCTGGCCGCGCCTCAGGCGAGATTTGGGAGAACATCAATCTCATTTCCCAATCCATTCGCCGCAAGCGCCGCATTCATTTTCGCTATTTCGACTACGACGTCAATAAGCAGAGGGTGTACCGCACCTTCAAAAACGGCGGTGATACGTACGGTATCACCCCTTTGTGCTTGGTCTACAACGACGACAACTACTACGTCATCGGCTACATGGACGGTCGCGAACTCTATCTCACCTTCCGTTTGGACCGTATGAGTGACGTTCGTATCTCCTCCGTTCGCCGCGAAACGCCGGGTTGGGTCAAGAACTATCCCGTAGACCGCTACCGCAAGGAAACCTTCGGTATGTTCTCAGGAGAGCGCACGCGTGTCAGCCTTCTTGCAGACGATACCCCCTCCGTCATCGGCATCGTACTGGACGAGTTAGGGTTTGATACCCAGCTTATCCCACGCAAAGACGGCACCTGCGGCGTCAGCGCCAACGTCCAACTCTCCCCCAACTTCTACGCTTGGCTGATGAGTCTGGGTGGGCGCGTACGGCTGATAGCCCCCCAGGATGCCAAGGTTTCCTACCGCCAAATGCTCGCCGATAGCCTTGCGGTCGTAGACGGCAAGAAGTAACCAACCAACACACAAACGCAGTTTACAAGCCCCATTGGGGTCTACAATAAAAGAGGAACAACTATGCCAAACAATGCTTACGATGGAAATTCAATTGATATTTTGAAGGGTCTGGATGCGGTGCGCAAACGCCCCGGTATGTATATCGGTGGCACGGGCATCAAGGGTCTGCACCACCTTTTGTGGGAGATCATCGACAACTCGGTCGACGAGGTTGCCAACAAACACGGCGACACGGTCACGGTCACCATTCACGCAGACGGCTCCGCCTCTGTCGAGGACAACGGCCGCGGTATCCCCGTGGATATGCACCCCGAGTTGGGTGTCAGCTGCGTAGAGGTCGTCTTCCGCGAGTTGCACGCAGGCGGCAAATTCAACAACAACAACTACCAATTTTCCGGCGGTCTCCACGGTGTGGGCGCCAGCGTTGTCAATGCCCTTTCCACTTGGTTGGAGGTAGAGGTCTACAGCAAAGGCCACGTCTACCAACAACGCTTCCACTCCATACCCGACGAGCACGGTGAGATCCAGAGCGGTATCCCCGTTGCCCCCCTTGCCAAAAAGGGCAAAACCGCCAAGCAAGGCACCTATATCCGCTTTATGCCCGACGACCGCGTGTTCGACAGCATCGAATTCAACGTCGACACCGTCGCCAAGCACCTCCAGGATACTGCCTTCATGAACAAAGGCGCGCGCTTTATCCTCATCGACAAGCGCAAGGTAGACGATGATATGCAACCCTACCGCGTGGAGTTTTGCTACGAGGGGGGTATCGTAGATTTGGTCAAGTTCATCAACGAGAGCAAAAAGACCCTGTTTGACCAAGTCATCTATATCGAGGACAAATCGCGTGAGGATTGCCAACTCGAGGTGGCCATTCAATACACCGACGACTATAGCGAAACGATTGCCAGCTACGTCAACAACATTCCCACCGCAGACGGTGGCACCCACGAAACGGGCTTCAAATCCGCCCTCACGCGCGTTTTGAACGATTACGCACGCTCGCGCAATATCCTCAAAGAAAAGGACAGCAACTTCGTAGGCGAGGACTTCCGCGGGGGTATCTGTTGCGTTCTTCTTCTGCGTATGAAGAACGTACAGTTCGAGGGTCAAACCAAGGGCAAATTGGGCAACACCGAGGCCAAAACCTACGTAGAGGGCGTAGTAGCCGAGGGCTTGAGTGCCTACCTTGCCGACAAGCGCAACTGGTCGATTGGCGACGCCATCGTGGAAAAGGCAATGACCGCCCAAAAGGCACGTATTGCCTCCAAAAAGGCCAAGGAGATCGCTCGCCAAAAGAGCAACGCCTCCTCCAGCAACCTCATCGGCAAATTGGCGCCTGCCACGGGTCGCAAGCCCGAGCTCAACGAGGTATTCATCGTAGAGGGCGACTCCGCAGGCGGTACCGCCAAGCAATGCCGCAACCGTGCTACCCAAGCCATTCTGCCTTTGCGCGGCAAGGTCATCAACGCCGAAAAGAAACGTTTGGACCAACTGCTGGACAACGCCGAGATCTGCACCATCATCTCCGCGCTTGGCGCAGGCTTTGGTGATGAATTCAATCTTGCAGGGCTCAAATACCACAAGGTCATCATTCTGGCCGATGCCGACCAGGACGGCGGCCATATCCGCAGCCTGTTGATCACCTTCTTCTACCGCTATATGCGCGAGCTCATCACCGAGGGTCACGTCTATTGCGGCATGCCCCCCTTGTACCGCATCTCCAAAAAGGACGTGGTGCGCTACGTCTACAGCGACCGCGAATTAGATGCAGCCATCAAAGAGGTAGGCAGGGGCTACAGTATCCAGCGCTACAAAGGGCTTGGTGAGATGAACAAAGACCAACTGTGGGAAACCACCATGGACCCCGAGCGCCGCAGTCTGATGCGCGTCACGCTGGAGGACGGGGCCACGGCAGAGCGTATGATCAGCACCTGGATGGGCGAAAACATCGAGGCGCGCAAAGCATACATCAGCAAACACGCCAACTTCAACAAAGTTGACGATTTCCAAAAGAAAGACTAAGGAGGGTTGACGAATGAGCGAACAAATTGAGATGAGTGAAGTAACCCGTATTTTTGACAAACCCATCGAAGAGATCATGCACGAAAGCATGCTTCCCTTCGCCGAATATTCCATTCTCGACCGTGCTCTGCCCCGCGTAGAAGACGGTCTCAAACCCGTTCAGCGCCGTATCCTCTACAGTATGAACGAGTTGGGGATCACCCCCGACAAGCCCTACAAAAAGTGTGCGCGTATCGTGGGTGAGTGTTTGGGTAAATACCACCCCCACGGCGACAGTTCGGTCTACGACGCTATGGTGCGTTTGGCGCAGGACTTCAATATGGGCGGCGTTCTCATCGAGGGTCAGGGCAACTTTGGCTCTATGGACGGAGACGGCGCGGCGGCTATGCGTTACACCGAGGCAAGGCTTTCCCCCTTGGCTATGGAGCTTCTCCGTGACCTGGACAAGGAAACCGTCACCTTTTCCGCCAACTTCGACGACACCCTCAAAGAGCCGGATATGTTGCCCGGTCGCTTCCCCAACCTGCTCGTCAACGGTGCCAACGGTATTGCCGTGGGTATGGCAACCAATATTCCCACCCACAATATCACCGAGGTCATCGACGGCACGGTTGCCTATATCCAAAACCTCATTTCCCGCAAGAAGACCACCCTTGAGGAGCTGATGAAGCACATCAAGGCCCCCGACTTCCCCACGGGTGGCGAGGTGATTGTAGAAAACCTCGAAGAGGCATACCGCACGGGCAAAGGCCGCGTCATCATTCGTGCCATCTTCCACGTAGAAAAAGAGGGTGACCGCAAAAACGTCGTGTTCACCGAGTTCCCCTACCAGGTCAACAAAGAGGCCGTTCTCAAAAAGATCAGCGAAAACAAAGATGCCAAAAAGGCAGGCTACGATATGATTCACGATATCGTAGACGAGTCGGACCGCGAGGGTATCCGCGCCGTCGTCAAGCTCAAGCGAGACGCCGACGTCAAGAGCATTGTCAGTATGCTCTACAAGCAAACCGACCTATCGAAGAGCTTTGCTATCAATATGGTAGCCATCGCAGGCGGCAAGCCCAAACTGTTGGGATTGCACGAGATTATCTCCTACTACGTAGACTACCAGAAACGCGTCATCAAAAAGCGTAGCGACTTCGAACTCTCCAAAGCCAAAGAGGAAGAGGAGATCTATTCGGGTCTGTTGGTAGCCATCAACAATATCGACGAGGTGGTGCGTATCATTCGCCGCGCCTCCTCCACCACCGAGGCCAAGGCCACCCTCCGTGTGCGCTTCTCTCTCACCGACCGCCAGGCAACGGCAATTCTCGATATGCGTTTGCGCCGTCTGTGCGCCCTCGAGGTACAGGATATCCAAACCAAGCTTGAGGCACTCCGCAAGCAAATCGCCTACCTATCCGCTATCGTCAGCTCAGAAAAGCGCCAACTCGAAGTGGTTGCCGAGGAACTTTCCGCTATCAAGCGCAAGTACAAAACCCCTCGTCGCAGTCGCATCGTCCAGAACGCCGAGATCAAGATTCAAGAGAATATCGACCCCGAAAAGGTGGTTGTCAACGGCCACGTGGTGCTCCACCAATCCGGACTGATGAAGTTCGTCTCCGCACGTAGCTTCTCCACCAGCGCCAAAGAGGTCAACGAGCCTGCCGCCGTTGTGCGCCAAGTTATCAGTTGCACCAACGATTGCCTGCTGTTTGCCTTCACCGACAAGGGTAATTTTGGCAGAATGATCGTGCGTGACCTCAAGGAGCGCAAACTTCGCGAAAAGGGCTTCGCTCTCTCCACCTTCTTCTCCAAAGCCGCAGCAGACGAGCGTATCGTCTCTCTGATTGCCGTCAAAGAAGATGCCGTCCCCACCACCCAGATCGTGGCGTATACCACCGACGGTATGGTGCGCGTTACCGCTCTCTCCGAATATATGATGCGTGACGATTGGGGCGCCGCCATCAAGCTCAAGAGCGACCAAGAGCGTGTCGTCGGCACCGAAATCTACCGTGAGGAATTGGACGTTGTTCTCGCCACCGCCAAGGGTTACGTTCTACGCACGCCTGCCTCGGGCTTTATGCTCAAGGGACGTCTCACGCTTGGCGCAGGTGCCATTCGCATGGACGAGGACGATCGCGTTGTGGGCGCATTCCTCGCCACCGAAATGGACACGGCGGTTTGTGTCAATGCCCGTGGCTATGCCAAGGTGATGTTCCTCACCGAAATCCCCCGCACCGACAAAATGCGCAAAGGCACCGCCGCTATGGCAGACCTCCAACTGTTTGCCCCCATCACCTCACACGACAGCGTGGTTGCCTATATGCCCGACGAAAACGTGGTGCTCGTTCCCATGAAGCGGATTATGCTCCGCGACGTCTACGACCGTGGCGATCCCCTGGTCAACCGTCTTGGCGCAGTGGTCAACTCGGTTGCAATGCACCGTATCGACGTGGGCGAGTAACTACCCCCCCCAATTGATCTATTATTTTCCCCCATTATAGAACAAAAAAGAGAGGGATACGCCACGCGTATCCCTCTCTCTTTCTATGTACGCACAAGTCCGACAAACCTCGTCCTATGCGCCTTGTTTGCTTATTCTACGTCCTCTTTGGGCAGTTTGCCCTTCAGAGCCAGGCGCACCTTCTCCAACAACTCTGAGCGCAGAGCCTCGTCCTCACGCAACAGGGCAACCACCTTATCACGGCCCTGACCCAACTTCTCATCGTGGTAGCTGATCCAACTACCGCTCTTCTTCAAGATACCGTGCTCAATACCCAGGTCAACGATACTACCCTCGTTCGACACACCGCGGCCGTAGATAATATCAAAGTCAGCCGTCTTCAAAGGAGGCGCAAACTTATTCTTGATCACCTTCACGGTGGTGCGGTTACCCACCACGGTGGTTCCGTCCTTAATAGCGTCCTTCTTGCGGATATCCAAGCGCACCGAACAGAAGAACTTCAGCGCCTTACCGCCGGGCGTGGTTTCGGGGTTACCAAACATCACACCCACCTTCTCACGCAGTTGGTTGATAAAGATCAAACAGGTCTTGGTCTTGTCGATGATAGCCGTCAACTTACGCAGTGCACGGCTCATCATACGAGCTTGCAAACCCACGGGGTTGGTGGTCATATCACCCTCGATTTCTGCGCGGGGAGTCAAAGCCGCCACCGAGTCCACCACGATAATATCAATACTACCGCTACGCACCAGAGCCTCCACAATGTCGATAGCCTGCTCGCCGTCGTCAGGTTGCACGATATACAAATCCTGCAACTTCACGCCAAGTGCCGCCGCATAGTTGGGGTCGATCGCGTGCTCAGCGTCCACGAAAGCCGCAATACCGCCTGCCTTTTGGCACTCTGCAATCGCGTGCAAACAAATGGTGGTCTTACCGCTGGATTCAGGGCCGTACACCTCCGACACACGGCCACGGGGAAAACCGCCAATACCCAGCGCGTTATCCAACGATACCGAGCCGGTAGGAATCACTTCCACGTCGCCCACGTAATCGTCGCCGAGTTTCATAATAGAGCCCTTACCAAAGGTTTTTTCAATCTGCTCAATGGCTTGCTCCAATGCCTTACCCTTGTCGGTTACTTTTCCTTTTTGTTCTTTTTCTGCCATAATATATTCCTCCGAAACGTTTACTTAACTATATCCAGCGCATGCCGTAGCGCCGCCTCAACCGCCTGTTGGCGAATAGATTCTCTATCTCCCTCAAACAGGTGCTCAAACACCTCTACCTTCTTGCCATAGGCCACCCCAATATAGGTCAGACCAATGGTATTGCAAAAGGCGTCCCCGGTGGGTCCTGCAATACCCGTCGTGCTCAACCCAAGGTCAATACCGGGTGCCACCAACAGCCCCAGGGCCATCTGTCTTGCCAC
>JAFTOZ010000002.1 GCA_017463565.1 Clostridia bacterium
GCTTCGGTGCATACGACGCCGGCGAGCAAGCTACCCACGGTGTGGGCTATATGGAGTTCTATTCCTTCTATCACCAGGCGGTCAACCATATCGAAAGTATCGACCGCACGGCGCACCCCAACGCCGACAAGGACCTGCAAATGGTCATCTACAAGCTGCACAATATCAATCCCTTGCTGTCCGTCAACCCCTCGATCGGCACCGAAACCATCACCTACGAAAATATAATGAGCGTGCCTGTTTCGGCGACCTTTACGGACCGCGCAATCGCCAACGTGGTGCTGTCGGCAATGCACGACGACGGTATCACCTATATCACCTCGGCGCAAGGTTTGATCTTTACGGGTAGCGCAGGGAGCGGAGACAACCACAGTGCATTCTATACTGCTTGGCAACAGCTGGCAGACGCCTCTCTTCCTCTTGCCGAGGACGAGGAGTTTGCCTTTGCGGACGGCAAGACCTACGTGGCGCTGACCGTCAATCTGCACCTGGACGGCGCAGGCGTGGTGGCTACCGAACTGCAAGTGTTGCCCGATGACCTCAAGGGAACCGTTATGTTGGAGCTGAAAGCAGACGGCAAGGCCTACGTGGTCGGCACCTTCTTCAACGATCTGCTTGCCGATGAGTTTGCCCTGCTTGGCGACTTCATCACCGACTCGACGAGCGAGTTGGCTAAGGTGGAAGATACCGTGAGAGATAAGATCAACGACGAGCTCAACAAGATCATTCAAGTGGGCGCAATGGCAGGCCTCTCTACGGTGGTAGAAAGTAGCCGCTTTGCCAATTTGACCTTTGTGGACGGTGCCTTTGTGGATACCGTGGACTACGTGGGTCAAGTCAAGTACAGTTTTGCAAGTTAAGGGGAATCCCCCGTACAAAGGAGTTTTATGAGTATTCATTCTGCATGGCACGACATCATGGACAAGCTGATCACTTCGTCAAGCTTGACTTCGGTGGCAATCGACATCTACTTCAACAAGGTTACGCCCTACGCCGAGTCGGGCAATACCTTGATTTTGGCGGTGCCTTTGGCCTCGCACAAGCGCGAGTTGGAGACCACCTACCGTCCCAAAATTTTGGCGGCAATGCGCGCTTGCAACAGCCCCTATACCGACTATAGCGTGATCCAAGAGAGCGAAAAGGCGGAGTTTAGCAGGGCAGATATTGCCGAGGCCGAAACGCCGAAGAACAACGGAAGTATGAGTTTTGTCAAAGAGTACACCTTCGACAACTTTGTGGTCGGTGACTCCAACCGTATGGCGGCAGCCGCCGCTATGGCAGTTGCGGAGGACCCGGGCAGTCTCTACAATCCTATGTTTATCTATAGCCGTCCGGGCTTGGGCAAAACCCACTTGCTGAACGCGATCGGCAATATGCTCCGCGAGCAACGGCCCGAGTTGAAGGTGCTGTATATCACCGCCGAAAACTTTACGAACGACTATATCTTCTCTATTCGTAATAGCAAAAACGCAGAGGTGATGCAAAACTTCAACAACAAGTACCGTTCGCAGGACGTGCTGATGATTGACGACGTACAGTTTTTCGAGAAGGCAGAAAAGACGCAAGAGGCTCTTTTCCATATCTTCAACGATCTCTACAGTAGCAACCGCCAAATCATTTTGTCTTCGGACAGGCCTATCCGCAACCTGACCTTCTTGGACGAGCGCCTTGCCAGCCGTTTTGCGGCAGGTATCTCGGTAGATATCACGGCGCCCACCCTGGAGGACCGTATCGCTATTCTGCAAAAGAAAGCCATCAATATGAAGGCGTCTATCTCCAGCGACGTTTTGTACTATCTGGCGGAGACCGAGCAACACAATATCCGTGTGTTGGAGGGTATGCTCAAAACCGTCTATCTGTTCAGTAAGCTCAACCGCCAGGAGAATATCACCGTAGAGTTTGCCCGTGAGGCCCTGCACGATAGCGTGATCACCTCGGCAGACAATATCACCATTCAATCTATCGTGAACGTGTGTTGCGACTACTTCCATATCAAAGCCGCCGACATCACGGGCGCGCGCCGCAACAAGGAATTCGTAGTGCCTCGTCAACACGCTATGTATATCATCACGGTGCTGATGCCCTCTACGCCCCTGGATACCATTGGTCAGTATTTCAACCGCGACCACTCTACCGTCATCTCCGCGCGTGACAAAATCGGCCGTTTGGTACAGACCGATCCCGAGACGAAACGGGTGGTCGAGGACCTGAAAAATTTGGTGCTCAACAAGTAATCCACAACCCACAGCACCAATCCACAGCTTGTCCACGACTTATCCACAACTCAAGCTTCAATATCCTGCGCTTAGGGCTACCCAAGACCCCAATATGTAGTGGTATTTTGAGTTATCCACCAATCCACAACCGTTATTATTAATCATTACGATTTTAAAAAAAAAATAAATAAAAAAGAATAAAAGGAGTACACCATGAAATTGATCTGTGACGGATTGGCTTTATCCGAAGCCGTACTGAAAGTAAGCAAGGCTATGCCGATCAAAAAGAACAACAATATCCTCGAGGGTATCAAGCTGGTCGCAAAGGACGGCTATCTGACCCTGACCGCAACCGACCTTGAGTTGTCTATCGTCAAGCGTATCGCCGCAGACGTACAAATCGAGGGCGAGGTTTTAGTGCTGGGCAAATTCTTTACCGATTTCGTCAAGAGTTTGGACGGCGAGCAAATTCGCTTGGAGTGTGTGGGTGGCAAGAGCCTCACCATCAAATACGGCGAGAACGAAGGCTTCATCAAGTGTATGGAAGCCGACGAATATCCCGAGGTAGATTCTATCGACGAGCAAAGTTCGTTGGTGCTGGCCCGTGACGACCTCAAGGCGCTGATTTCCAAGGTTGTGTTTGCCGCGGCAACCGAGGATTCCCGTCCTATTCTGAAGGGCGTTTTGTTCGAGTTGAAGTCGGGCATCTTGACCGCAGTTGCTCTGGACGGCTACCGTTTGGCCCTCTGCAAAAAGCCCGTACAAACCGAGGTTGACAACGTCAGCTATATCATTCCTGCAAGAACCCTGGTGGAAGTGTTGCGCCTTGCCGACGAGGCAGACGAGGATATCCGCATGGTATTCAGCCGTGAAAAGATGATGGTGGAAATCAACAACACCCAACTCATCAGCCGTTTGATTATGGGCGACTATATCAACTATCGCAATATCATCAGCACCGGCTTTACCTCGACGGCAACCCTTTCTCGTGACCGCGTGGCAGATAGCGTGAACCGTGCAGGTATCATTTCGCGTACCGACAAAAACAATACCATTCGTTTTGAATTGCGCGAAGATTTGGTGCTGATCGACGCAAAGAGCGAGTTTGGCAATGTACACGAGTCTGTGCCTGCACAAATCGAGGGTAAGGATTGCACCATTTCCTTCAATTGCCGCTATATCCAAGACGTGCTCAACGCAGTAGACGACGAGTTTATCAAGTTCAATATCAAGACCAGTTCGTCTCCCTGTATCTTCACGAAGCCCGACGGTGATGAGTATTTGTTCCTCGTGCTTCCTATGCGCGTTAGCTCCTGATAGATACGCATAACGAATGGGTGACAGGGGAGACTCTGCTACCGCAATACGTAACCAGCCGCACCGCCCGTGCTTTGTCGTGGGCGGAAGGTGTGGCATAAAACAAACGACAACCCCAAAGAGGGAGGAGATTCTCGATGGCAGGATGGAAAATAAAGGCATATAACGGTACCGAGCCGTACGTGTTCATCAGTTACGCGCATAAGGACACCGAGATCGTACAGCCCATTGTGGCTGACCTGCGAAAGCTGGGCTTTAATATTTGGTTTGACGAGGGCATTCACAGCGGCGCACGCTGGAAGGACGTCATTTTGTCCCACCTGGAGGCTTGTTGTGGCTTTATCTTTTTTGCCACCGAAAATTCCCTGCTGTCGGCAGAGTGCCGCAAAGAGATCTACTACGCCGCCGAAACCCTGCACAAGCCCTTTGTCAACGTGGTGTTAGGTGGTGCAAAGCTGCCGGGTTGGTTTGTATTTGACTTTAGCATTTTCCAATACGTAGACGAGACCAAGTTCACCTCGCGCGAGGCCATGGTCAACAAACTTGGCACCGACCTCAAAAAGTTACTGAGCCGCAAAGACAAGGCCGCAATGAGCGGACTCAAAACCGCCAAGCCCTTAGTGGTGCCTGCCGTGACGAAAGCACCGACCAAAGCCAAAGCGGAGCCTGTGAAAGCCCCTGCAAAAGCAACGAAGACCCCTGCTAAGGCAGAGGCGCCCAAGAGCGCAAAAGCCCCCACGAAATCCGAACCAAAAACAACTGCAAAAGCACCTGCTAAGGCGGAACCAAAGCCAACCGCCAAAGCGCCTGCTAAGCCCGAGGCAAAACCTGCCGCCAAAGGTTCTACTCCTACCTATCGGCGCAAGGGTACTGCCGTGAGTTTTGGCTACTATCCGCAGAGTTTGGTGACGGACGAGGCTATCATTGCCGCACTTGGCGAGTATGACGAGCGCACCTGGCGCACCTATCAGTACTATAATAACGGCGAAACGGACAAGTTTATGTACTACGTGGATTGCAAGCACAAAGGCGAGAGTTACCGCGGTGTGTATATGACCGCCAAACGTCCTGCGCACACAACCGACGCTGTTGAGGTGAAAGCAGACGGCAAGGCACGTCAATCTTGGAACGGCTATACCACCAATACCACCTATTGGTTCCACTACGAGCCGATCGAGTGGCAAATCGTGGGCAATATTGGCCGAAACGCTACCGTGGTCTCTACCAAGATCCTGGATAGCCAGGAATTCTATTATCGCGCGGACGACGGACAGTTGCGCAAGCGCAAGGATCTGGAGAGCAACCTCGGCAACGTCTACGACAATAACTACCGCTTTAGCGGCATTCGCCGTTGGTTGGCAAAAACTTTCTATACCACCGCCTTTGATACCGAGGAGCGCGCGCTCATTCAAACCACCCCGGTAGACAATAGCGTCGTCAGTACCGAGGGCGTGAATAACGCCTACGTTTGCGAGGATACCGAAGATACCGTATTTTTGCTCTCTAAGCAGGAATTTGGACTGTTTTTGCACGGCGAAAGCGACAAACAACGCGTAGGCACCGACTACGCAAAAATTCAAGGCTTGACCGCAAATAAGGAAACCAGCCGTTGGTGGTTGCGCTCGCCCAACTACGTGCGCTCTATCGGTGCGCACATGATCGGCGAGGACGGACGTTGCACGACCAGCGTCGTCAACGATACCCGTTGCGGTGTGGTGCCAGTGCTCGTGATGAAGTTGAGCACGGTGCCCAATCTGCGCCCCGAAAGCAAGGGCAAAGAGGAGCCTGTTGCCCCGGTGAAAGCAGAAGTACCGACTCCCAAAAAAGAGAGTACTCCGCCCAAGGCAGAAAAGGCAAAACCTGCCAAGGCCACGCCTGCTAAGCCCGTCAAGGCCACACCTGCGGTAGAGGAAGTCCCTGCACCTGTAGAGGTGCCGTCTGCCCCTAGCGCCGAGGAAAAGCCAAAGGTCACCAAAAAGCCTGCCAAAGTAGCGGAGAAGAGTGCGCCCGAGGCGAAAAGCAAGAAAGCGTCGCCGACCAAAAGCGCAGAAGCCCCCGTGCCTACCAAGCCAAGCGTAGGTCCTACCTGGGTATGCGCAAACTGTGGCAACAATAACCCCGGCTATGCGCAGGTATGCGAAGTATGTGGCGGTTGGGAGCGCCAAACCGCGCCCAAAGAGCCAGAGCCTGTGGCGGCACCCGTGGAGAGCGAGCCTGTCGAGCCCGAGGTTTCCGGTCCTGTGTGGGTGTGTGCCGACTGCGGCAACAATAACCCCGGCAACGTGGCAGTTTGTGAGGTTTGTGGCAGTAGAGAGCATTTGGCTGTTGCCGTAGAGGAAACCGCCAAAGAGCCCAAGAAGACCGCCAAGAGCGAAAAGGCAAAGGTAACGAAAACAGAGGCGCCCAAGAGCGCACCCGTTGCGCCTGCTCCTGCGGCTACGCCCGTCTATAAACTGTCTGCAGACGGCAAGACCCTATTCTTTGGTAGCTATCCCCAGACACGTGTGACGAACCGAGCCCTCATCAGCGCGCTGGGCTCCTTTGACGCACGCACCTGGAAACCCTTTGAATATTATATGAACGGTAGCGTACGCGAGATGGCGTACTATATCGACAAATCACACGGTGGCAAGCGTTACCGTGGCGTATATATCAAGGAATATCGCCCTGTGTTGGCGTCGGAGAATATGGGCGACTTGGTGCAGGAGCGCAACGGCTTCCGTGTGCGCGAAGTCTATTGGTTCCGCTACGACCCCATCGAGTGGCATATTCTGCGCACCCGTGACGGACGGCGCACCCTGTCTTCCAAGATGATTTTGGATAGCCGCGAGATGAGCCCCTACAAAACCAAGGCGGCGCTGACTCGCACCGACTACTTGGGAGTAGAGGGTGAGGAATACTGCAACAACTACCGCTTCAGCACCCTGCGTACCTGGCTGAATACCACCTTCCTCAATACCGCATTCACCGAGGAGGAATTGTTGGCTATTTTGCCCACCGAAATCAAGGACGACGTAGCACCCGGCCGCTTTCCTGTGATGAGGGATCAGGTCTATTTGCTGTCGAGAGACGAGGCAAGTTTGCTCTACTACGCAGATGAGGCGCGTACCAAACAGGTGAGCGATTACGCTAAGAGCCAAGGCGCATTGGTCAGCGACGCGCCTTTGTATATCGGCAACGGTATCTGGCGCCTGCGCTCCCGCTATTCTGCTATGTACGACTACAATGCCACCACCGTGATGGTATCGGGCGGATTCGTGGATTTGTACGCAGCCCTCACTGACGTTGGCGTGGCTCCCTCGCTGTGTTTGCCCGAGTAAAGCACGAAAGCAAAAGCATAACGAAAAAGAGGACGATTCGAGATTTGTCGATTCGTCCTCTTTTGTTTG
The DNA here is from genome assembly GCA_017463565.1 of Clostridia bacterium. Taxonomy (GTDB): domain Bacteria; phylum Bacillota; class Clostridia; order Christensenellales; family CAG-1252; genus RUG14300. The sequence goes on from JAFTOZ010000002.1 coordinate 6,923, forward strand.
CTATAGAGTGTGCAAGGAACGCCTTTTAGCGACATTTTGAGGGGTTACTGTTCTACCGTACCGCTCTTTACGTGCAGGCGTTGCCCTACGTAAATTTCGTCCTCGGTAAACTCGGTGCAGGTCAGCAGGGTTTGCACACCGTCGGTAGCAGCAAGCAGGGCTTGCCGTCTGCCGCCGTCCAACTCGGACAGCACGTCGTCCAAAAGGAGTACGGGGCGCTCGCCGGTATTTCTCTCAAAATAGGCAATACACGCCAATTTGAGGCTTAGTGCGGCCGTTCGTTGTTGACCCTGGCTGCCAAGCGTCCGCAGTTCCTTTTCCTCGCTAACAATGCTAAAATCGTCTCTGTGGGGACCTACGGTGGTATAGCGCAGGCGCATTTCCTTTTCGCGGCTATCTGCAAGCGCTCCTAAAATGTCTTGGCGGATAGCCTCGTCGTCCGTTGCCTCGGTGCAGCTTTCGTAGCGTAGGGTCAGATCGCAACGTTCCCCTGCAATGGCGCGGTGGATACTGTCGGCAAGTGCGCCGAGGTGCGCAATAAAGTCCTGTCGCCAACGAATGATTTTGCTGCCCCAGGTCGCTAACTGCTCGTCCCAAACTGCCAGTTGTGCGTCCAGACTTGCCACGTCCCTTGCTTCTTTCAATAGGCGGTTGCGCTGGTCGATGATATGGTTGTAGCGGGAGAGGGCCTCGTAGTAGGGCTTGTTTTGCTGACAAAGGGTGATATTGATAAAGCGCCGTCTTTCGGACGGGTCTTGCTTGACGATACGTAGCTCGTCCGGCGAGAAAAACACTACGTTGAGCACACCCATCAAATCTCCTGTGCGAGAAAGGCGCACGCCGTCCAAAAGAATGCGTTTTTCCCCGTCTTTGGTGAGGTGCAGGTCTATGCGGTGGGTGCGGTGCTTTTTGGCAACCTCCAGGGTCACGTGTGCCGAGTCCTGCCCAATTTGGATCAAATCCTTATCCTTGGCGCCGCGAGGGCTTTTGCCTACCGAGCAAAGATAGACCGCCTCTACCAAATTGGTTTTGCCGGCGGTATTCAGACCCTCGATCACGTTCAGCCCATCACAAAAGCGCACCGTCTGGCGGCGATAGTTGCGAAAGGTAGTCAACGTTAGCGAGGTAATCTTCATGCATTTATTGTAGCCTCCTACACCTCAAAAATCAACACAATTTTCAAAAAAACTCTTTACTAAATGTATATTATATTATATAA
>JAFTOZ010000088.1 GCA_017463565.1 Clostridia bacterium
AAACCTTTGCCCCTATGCGCGGCGGCTCCACCCCCAAAACAGTTGCGCTCACCGTCAACGTCTATCTCAATACCGAGTGTGTCCTTGCCCTTGCGGACACGCTTGCCGGCTACGGCCAGACCGCAACCTTTTTCCTCGGCGGTTGTTGGGTTGCCAAAAACGCAGAAACTCTACAAAAACTCGTGCAAAGTGGCTTTTGTATCGGCTCACACGGCTACAGCCACTACGATCACAGCAAACTTTCCTACCAAGAAAATCTTGCCGAAATGCAAAAAGCCACCGACCTCATCGAGGGGCTTTCCGGGCGCAAAATCCACCTCTTTGCCCCTCCCTCGGGTGCCTACTCAACCGACACCCTACGGGCAGCAGAAACCCTTTCGCATACCGTCGTCATGTGGACGAAAGATACCATCGATTGGAGAGATCAAGACGTAGAGGTGATCGTCAAGCGTGCCACCCAAAATATGGGAGACGGCGAGGTGATTCTTCTCCACCCCACCCCTGCCACCGTACAAGCGCTTCCCCGCATCATCGAGTCCTATCTTGCCCACGGCTACCGTTTCGTCACCGTCGAGGATATGCTATAACCCATCTCTATTTCGCCCCAACTTCGCCATGGACAAAACTGCACCGCCCTGGGCAACTTGACTATCCTGGGCAACTTACTGCCGTAGGTAACTCCACAAAAAAAAGAGCCATCTTTGCGATGGCTCTTTTTTTGTATTCACTCAATTAGTCAAGCTTCTTCAACAGGCGCAGGTCAATGCCCTTGGGGCTGATTTTGATGACCTTAACACGCACACGGTCGCCAACCTTAACCACGTCCTCCACCTTTTCTACGTGCTCTTTGCTCAGCTTGCTGATATGGATCATACCGTCCTTACCGGGGCAAAGCTCACAGAATGCGCCGATGGTGATAATACGTGCAACCACGGTATCATACTCCTCGCCCACCTCAGGATCCTTCACGATAGCCAGGATGATCTTCTTAGCCTTCTCTGCGCTAGCGGTGTCTTGACCTGCAATAAACACGGTGCCGTCCTCAGCAATGTCAATCTTCACGCCGGTCTCGTCGATGATCTTGTTGATGGTCTTACCGCCCGAACCGATCACGTCCTTGATCTTATCGGTAGGAATAGCAAAGCTGATGATCTTGGGAGCAAACTTGCTCAACTCAGTACGGGGAGCAGCCAACACGTCGGTCATCTTCTTCAAGATGTGGAAACGACCCTCACGTGCCTGCGCCAAAGCGGTACGCAAAATTTGCTCGTCGATACCCTTGATCTTGATATCCATTTGGATAGCGGTGATACCTTCGGTCGTACCTGCCACCTTAAAGTCCATATCGCCCAGGAAGTCCTCAAGGCCTTGGATATCGGTCAACACAACCACCTTATCCGACTCGGTGTCCTTAATCAGACCCATTGCAATACCTGCCACGGGAGCCTTGATAGGCACACCTGCGTCCATCAGAGCCAAGGTGCTACCGCACACGGAAGCCTGCGAGGTAGAACCGTTACTCGACATAATTTCGCTGACGGTACGGATTGCATAGGGGAAATCCACCTCAGAGGGCAACACAGGCTCCAGAGCACGTTCTGCCAGGGCACCGTGACCGATCTCACGGCGACCGGGGCTACGCATAGCCTTTGCCTCGCCGGTCGAATAGGGAGGCATATTGTAGTGGTGCATATAACGCTTAAACACGTCGTCGTCCAGACCTTCCAGCTTTTGCACTTCGCTGATGGTACCCAGGGTACAAGTGGTCAGGGCTTGGGTTTGGCCACGGGTGAACACACCGGTACCGTGTACACGGGGCAACACACCCACCTCACACCAAATGGGACGGATCTCGGTCAAAGCACGGCCGTCAGGACGGATACCCTTATCCAAAATCTTACGGCGAACCTTTTCCTTCTTCATGGCGTACAGCACGTCGCCAATCTCACGCTCACGGCCTGCAAACTCCTCTGCAAAGTGAGCAAACACGTCCTTATCCAACTCCTTCTCGCGTTGTTGACGTTCTTGACGGTCATAAGCCTCCAACACAACGTCCAACTTCTCCGAAGCATAAGCACGCACGGCAGCCTCTACGTCCTCGCCAAAGTGATAGATATCAACCTCGGTGGTCTTGGGCTTACCGCAATCAGCAGCAATTGCCTCGATCCAAGCCACGATACGCTTAATCTCCTCGTGACCGAACAGGATAGCGCCCAGCATTTCTTCTTCGCTGATTTCCTTACTGCCTGCCTCAACCATCATGATAGCGTCCTTCGTACCTGCCAGGTTCAAGGACAGACGGCTGCGCTCACGTTGCTCGCTATTGGGGTTGATGACGTACTCGCCGTCAATGTAGCCCACCACCACGCTACCGGTAGGACCTGCCCACGGAATATCGCTGATAGACAGAGCAATCGAAGAACCCAACATACCGTACACCTCGGGGGGCAGATCAGGATCCACCGACAAAGCAGTAGCAACCACCGCCACGTCGTTGAACAAGCCCTTCGGGAACAGGGGACGGATAGGACGGTCGATCAAACGGCTCACCAGGATAGCCTTATCAGAGGGGCGACCCTCACGCTTTTTGAAACCGCCGGGGATCTTACCCACAGAATACATTTTCTCCTCGAAGTCCACGCCCAAGGGGAAGAAATCCATACCGGGACGGGGAGCCTCAGACATGGTCACGTTGGTTTGCACGGCAGTATCACCGCAGCGCACCAAACAGCTACCGTTTGCTTGGCCGCAGTAAGCACCGGTCTCCACGCTGACCAAACGACCACCGATAGTGGTGGTATAAATACGACGTTGGGTGCCGCCGATCTCCTCAACGATGACTTCGCCACCCGTAATCGGCGCTCTTGAAATAATCTTACTCATAGTACCTCCATTTGTGCGGACACCGTGCCGCACCATCTATATTACCTTTTTTGGTTACAAAATAAAAAGGGAAAAAAAGGCAAATGGGGCGCAAAACTTGCGCCCCTCTATGCTTTATTTTCTCAAGCCCAATGCAGCGATCAGAGCCTTATAACGGTCTACGTCCTTGCTCTTGAGGTATGCCAACAGTTTCTTACGCTTGCCGATCATCATCAACAGACCACGACGGGAGTGGTTGTCCTTCTTATGAGTAGCCAAGTGAGCACTCAGGCTGTTGATACGGTCGGTCAGCAAAGCCACCTGAACCTCGGGGCTGCCGGTATCACCGGGGCAAATTGCAAAACGCTCGATGATTTCAGTCTTGTGGGTCTTCACAGGAGCAACCTCAACGGGTGCTTCAACCACGGGAGCCTCCACCACGGGTGCGCTTTCTTCGATAACTTCTTCTTTCTTGATTTCTTCTGCCATAATAGTTCTCCTCTATTTTTTATATTCGCCCAAAGCATGGTAAACCGCTGGCAAGCAGCAAACTAAGCGATGGGTACTGCTTTATATTAATATAGTTTTACTATATTGTCAACAAAAATGCCCTCATTCGGCGAAAAACTTTTTCTTCTTTTCCACCAATTCAGCAATGCGTTCGTTATATCCTTTCACCTCTTTGATTTCGGCCAAACGCTCTATTCTGCCTGCGGAGGGAAACACCCTCTTACTGATTGCGCCTGCGCCGGATGCGTGTATGCTATGGGTCTCCTCCATAATATCCACGTTATACACACATGCCTTTCCGGGCAGGGTATATCCCACGTTTTCCAGCCTTCCTTGCGTGTTCTTTTGCCGATACATATAATAGGGGCGGTAGCCTGCCTCGCGTAGTGTCCGATAGGCGTACTCGCTCATCTTCTCCGCCAATTCGTTGTCCATCGCATTGTCGTAGCCTGCCAAACAAAGGGTGGATCCGCGCTTAATGGATAAACTATGCACCGTAATATTCTCAGGTCGCAGACGAAGGGTCTCCGAAAGAGTAGCGGCAAAGTCCTCCAGGCTCTCCCCCGGCAACATGGTGATCAAATCCATATTCACGTCAAAGCCCGCCTCTTTCACCAAGCGGTAAGCCTTGTAAATATCCTCCACCGTGTGCGCACGTCCAATACGCGCAAGGGTCTCCCCCTTGAAACTTTGCGGATTCACCGACACACGCGTCACACCTGCCTCTTTCATCACCGCAATATGGTCGGGCGTAATGGTTTCGGGTCGGCCTGCCTCCACCGTAAACTCCTCTCCCTCTGCGTGGAATGCGCGCAAAATCTCCCCCAGATACACAGCAGGAATGGCAGTCGGCGTACCTCCTCCCACGTAGATAGCGCGGCGGCGCTTACCCAGCGCAAAAAAGCCCTCCACGTCCTCTGCCAGGTTTTTGGCATACTCCGGGATCTGCTTTTCCACCCGACGGTACACCTCCGCAATAAAACTGCAGTAGGCACAGCGAGTGGGACAAACGGGAATATTGGCAAAGTGATTATACGCCTCAATATCCTCACGGTACACCCCACGTTGGGTTTCCACGATATCCTCAATCAGTTGGATTTTCGCAGGACTCACGTCAAAGTAATCGGCAAGCATGCTCTTGGGGTCCTCCCCCTCCGCCTGCAGATCATAGTAGAGCTTCGTCGGACGGATTCCCGTCAGCGAGCCGTAGGGCAGGCTCACCCCACACAGGGTACGCAGAGCGCGGTACACACGGCTTTTTGCAAAGCGCTTATATCTGCGCTTATGCATAATCAAATCCTCCCCTTGGCGCAAGGGTTGCGTGTCCCCAAAGCAAAACTCGCCAAATCTGATTTGGACGGAATATTCTCCCTCATCGCTCGCCACCACCGTAAATTCGGGTGCGTCCACGTCCTCGTGGATATGCGGCGCATAGGCGCGCACAAGGTCGCAAAGCTCAGGATAGAGCCTTTCATCAGCACATACAAGGTGTAGTTTCATCGGTAATAAAATAAATCGTTTCTTCTTTTTTGACTTCCCAGGGTAGGCAAACTCGCCAAATCAAGCAAACCGAAAGTATCCGCGTGTCCTGCCAGCACCGCCAAAGAGTCGGGCAGGGTCGTAAGCCGCCGTGCGCTTTCCACCAGCGCCGCAAAATCGCCTGTCGGCAAATCCGTCCTGCCGTGCGTTGGGGGCAAAATGGTATCCCCCGTAAACAGCAATCTGTCGTCCACCACAAAACACAGACTATCCACGGTATGCCCGGGGGTTGCCAACACGCGCACGTGGAATCCGTCGATCTCCAACTCCTCTCCGTGGTGCAAGGTGTCCTCGATCTGCCAGGGTTGCATACGGCGAAATCCCATCCATGCGCCGCTCGTCACCATCATATTCGCATGTTCCGAGCCGTAGACACGCAATCCCAACTCCTTTTGCAGGGGTACTACCTGCACGCTATGGTCAAAGTGAGCGTGGGTCAACAAAAGGCTACTTGCCACCAACCCCTCACTCTCCAGAAGTGCCTTCAACTGGGTGGGTGCAAAGGCAGCGTCGATACACAGCGCCTTGCCCTCTTTTGCCACCACGTATCCTGCCTGATACATTTGCGGCACGGTTCCTTTCAAACAAAATACACGTAGATCACTCATGCTCCACCACCACGTTCACAGGGCCGTCTGCCACCGCATCTATCTGCATATCTGCGCCAAATATTCCACTTTGCACGGGATTTTGATGAACTTTGTCCATCTCCAACAACTTCTCAAAGAGAGCCTTAGCAAGGTGGGGCGCCATCGCGCCCGAGAAGGAAGGTCTACGTGACGAGGCGTCTGCATACAGGGTAAAATTAGGCACCCACAGCACCCCACCGCCCACCTCGTGGACGGCCAGATTCATTTTGCCATTCTCATCGGTAAAAATACGCATTTTGCGTACGCGGTCCACCGTCCAAGCAACCGTTGCCTCGGTATCTGTGGGCGCAAACCCCACGTACACCAACAGTCCCTTCTCAATGCTTCCCGTCACCTCGCCGTCTACCCTACAGGTAGCGTGGCATACTCTTTGAATCACGACCTTCATAATCTCTCCTGCAACGTCCGTAGCGTCTTATACACGCGCGACGTTTCCAAACGCAAGGGGGCGTCACTCACCGTTAGGCGGAAGCCCTCACCCACTCGCACGATTCCCAAATCAAACAGTACGTAAAAATGAGCGTAAGCGTCTGCGGTTGCAATGCCTGCCGCCGTCAGTTGCATACACAAATCCTGCAAAGAATGACAACTGCGCCTGGATAGCAAACAATCTCTCGTCACCTCAATACGCGCAGCGTCCAGGTGCAACTGTTGAATATGTCGCTTATACGCATAGCGACCCAACAGCACCAACTCAGGGCGAGGATTGTGCCGTCCCACGTGCGCCAAATATCCCTTCGACAGAGGTGCGTCCAAAAACACGATACTGTCGTAGTGTTGCCAATTCTCCACCGAAGTAGGCGCAACCAACAGGGTATTCAAGGGGTTCGCGTCACACACGCCCACGCAGGTACGCACCAAAAGCGAACTCTTTCCCACTCTCTCCAACTCATTCCGCAGACCCAGTGCGCCTTCCTCTCCAAAAGCCACCCACAGCGTACCGTAAATGCGGTTCTGATCACGCACCTCACGCTCCAGGGTCGAGGAACGCACCCCCACCTCCGCCGGTGGATACAGCATGGTCTTCAAATACTGTCCAAATGCGCCTGCACTATCACGTGGGCAGGCATTCTCACCCACCGCCGAGCGCACCGCCAGTTGGATATACTCACGGTTATTAAAGGTACGACGCGAGGCCTCCAAGCACAGATCGTACGACAGACCCATTGCCCCTGCCTGCACCAAATACTCACCGCCAAAAGCCACCACTTCCGCCGTGGAATTCAAGCGGTACTTCGCGTGTCCGTTGCCCATTGCCTGCCACTTGCACTCACTCGAATTGATGTGCATACGCGGAGAGGGATTTCCCTCACCACACGGCTCAATCAACTGCAACTGCTCAAAGAAACTATTGGTCACGGTATCGCGATCAATACTAAAATCATAAGAATAAGTCGGCAAAAAAGCATTCGGCAGATAATGATCCTCAACCTCACGGCAAAAAGCCTCGGTAAAGGGTCGCAGCTGATCTGGACTAAGAGACAGTCCTGCCGCCGCCTTATGACCGCCAAAGGTCACCAAATGGCTACTCGTGCCCACCAAGCAGGCAAACAAATTCACCTCGCCCACCGAACGTGCACTTCCTTTCAGTACGTCGCCTGCTTTCGTCAGCATCACCACAGGACGGTGATAATCATTCGCCAGGCGAGCCGCAGCCAAGCCCAACACGCCTGCCTCCCAATGCTCGTCGTATAGCACGATCGCATAGCGGTTTGTCAGATCATAATCAATGAGCTTTGCCTCTGCCTCACGCAGTAGCGTTTTCGTCACCGACTGTCTTGCGGTGTTTGCCGCCTCAATGCGCGCCACCAACTCGCCGATCACAAAGGCCTCTTCCGTCATAAACAACTCCACCACGTCGGTCGTGTCGTTCATTCTGCCCAGCGCATTCAATCTCGGTGCAATGCGGAATCCCACGTCAGACGCAGAGGGTTTTTCCGCCTCGCACGAGCGTAGCAAAGCACGCAATCCGGGGCGTTTGGTTTGGCCCAAGGCCTTCAACCCCAAGGAAGCAATCACACGGTTTTCCCCCACCAGAGGCACCACGTCCGCAATGGTAGCAATGCAAGCCAGATCCAAGTAACCACAGGCGGTTTCCGTGTTGCTCAACGCCTCCACCAGTTTCAACGCAACGGCGGCGCCACAAATATCTCGCAGCCCCTCCTCATCGCCCAACTTAGGATTCACCAAAATACAGTCGGGCAACTCCTCTTGCGGCTCGTGGTGGTCAGTCACGATCACGTCCACCCCCAAATCCTGGGCGTAAGCCACCTCGGCAGGAGAGGCAATACCGCAGTCCACCGTCACCATCAAATCGGGAAAATGCTCCCCAACCACACGCTCCACGGCCAACTCACTCAACCCGTAGCCGTCCTCTCTGCGCGGAATATGATACACCGTGTCTGCGCCCTGGCTTCTCAAATAATGCACCAAAATAGAGGTGGCGCAAATACCGTCACAGTCGTAGTCACCAAATACCAAAATGCGCTCGCCGGCGTCTATGGCCTCACGAATACGTGCCACCGCCGCACTCATGCCGCGGATACGCTCGGCAGGAATCATATGCTCCGCCTTTGGATACAAAAAACGCATGGCAGACTCAACCGTGGTATAGCCACGCTCCACCAACAAGCCCCCAATCAAAGGAGAAATACCCAAAGCCACACTCAATTCCTTATCCGTCATTCTGCCATCCTTCGCGCGCGATATACGCACTGTCACTATTTTCTATTATACCTATTTATAGCCCTTCTGTCAACACTTCGCCAAAACACCCCGTTCGCACAAAAAAAAGACCGAGCCGAAGCTCGGTCTTGGTCGTGCAATTACTTGCGACGGTACTTGCGGGATACGTTAGCCTTCACTTGCTTTTTCTTCTTCTTAGCCTTGGGAGCAGAGCCGTCCTTAGCAGGAGCGCCCACGTAACCGATAGCGGCCTTGCGGCGATTGAACACCGACGTACGCATAGCCACGTACAGGCTGGGAGCAACGAACAAGCTCGAGAACAAACCCGAAAGCAAACCGAAGATGATAGGCAAGCAGAACTCAAGGCTGATGCTCTCCACACCGATAATCGCCAACAATACGACGGTGATCATGGTGGTGAAGGTAGAAATAACGCTACGGCTTGCGGTCTCTTGCACGGCGCGGTCAACCTCAAAGCCAATATTCAGCGCGTTCAACTCAGCCTTCTTCGCCTTAGTATGCTCACGCACACGGTCAAACACCACGATGGTATTGTTGATGGAGTAAGCCACGATGGTGATCAAAGCAGCCACGAAGGTGCTATTCACAGGCACGTGGAACAGGATGGTCAAGCACACCATGTTGATCACGTCAAACATCAACGCAATCACGGCAGCAATACCGCTCCACAATTCAAAGCGAATGATGATATAGATCAATACCAACACCCAGGTAATCACGATAGCAATCACAGCTTGCGTCAAAAGCTTTTGAGCAGAGCCTGCGCTAATGGAGTGAATGCTCACGTTGTCGGTAGCGTTCAGGTTATATTCCTCACTTGCCAACACGATCTCGTCGGTAATCACTTGGTTGAGTTCTTGCAACTCGTCGTCCTTAGCGGCGTTGTAGTACTTGATATAGATGGCGGTATCAATGCCGCTACCCATCTTTTGGGGCTCGCTCACGTTGAAGCCTTGCGCCTTGATGATATCAACGTACTTGTCGCAAAGAGCGTCGTATTGCTCGTCGGTCAGATCTTGTCCAATGGTCACGGTGATTGCGCTACCGCCGGTGAAGTCCAAACCAATGTTCATACCTTGCGAAGCGGTTCCGTTCACGCCCGAATAGATACCGAATGCAATCAGAGCAATCACAACGATCAGGGTGGGCACGCAGAGGAAATACTTCCAGCGGCCGTTAGCCACGTGCAGTTTCGAAGTCAAAAGATCGCTATTAAATTTCTTACTCATGATCTTCACCTCCTTCCTCTTGTACCACAGGCAAGTTATACAAGGCAGGCTTGTCCTTGCCCAAGCGATAAATGCTATACACCAGCACACGGGTCACCAACAGCACGCACAGCACGGATACTACCACACCGATCAACAGGGTGATAGCAAAGCTCTTAATGGAGCTGCCACCCACGAACATCATAACGATACAACCCAACACGGTGGTAATGTTACCGTCGATGATAGCAGGGGTTGCCTTGCGGAAGCCGGCCTTGATAGCGGCGTGAATGCTCATCTTCTTGGCCTTGGGGTTACCCTCCTCGTCATACTCTACGCCGTTACCGTTCTTAAACTCATCACGGATACGGGAGAACACGATCACGTTGCCGTCAACTGCCATACCCAAGGAAAGCACGATACCTGCGATACCGCTCAAGGTCAACTGCACCCAGGGGAAGATAGACAGGAAGAACACGTAGAACAGAGCGTAGAACAGCAAAGACAAGCTTGCAGCCACACCCAACAGGCGATACACCACGCACACGAACACGATGATGAGTGCCAAGCCGATCAAACCTGCCAACACGCTGGTCTCCACGCTGTTTGCGCCCAACGTAGCGGTGATGGTATTGCTTTCCACCATGGTCAACTCCACGTCAAAGGCACCTGCTTGAATACTGGTAGCCAAGGCGTTAGCCTCCTCAAAGGTGTAGTTACCGGTGATGATAGCGCGACCGTTGCTGATAACGCTGTTCACGGTGGGGCTCATCTTGCACACGCCGTTGATCCAGATGCTGATGGTCTGATTCAAGCGCTCCTCGGTAGCGGCAGCAAACTTCTTGGTGCCAGCCTCGTTGAACTCAAGTGCGACCACGTAGCCGCTGGCGTTATCGTAGGAAACGTAAGCGTTTTCCACGTCCTTACCGGTCAGGTAAGTGGTCGAAGCATCAGGCACACCCTCAGCCTCGGTGTTGGGACTGAAAACCAACGAAGCAGGCTTACCGATCAAGGTGAAGATGGTCTCGGGGTCGTCAACGTCAGGCACCTCAACGCGGATGCGATCGTTATTGCCTTCCAAAGACACCACAGCCTCGGTATAGCCTTTTTCGAACAAAAGCTCTTCCAAAGCGTCTGCAGTACCCTGCATACGGGACTCCAGATTTTCTTCGTCGTCTGAGCGGGCCTCAAACACAGCGTAGACGCCGCCCTTTAGGTCTAACCCGAGCGAAATCGTGTTGGGGAAAGCAACGTAGTCGTAGATACCCAATTGGCCGTCATCCAACGACACAAAGGCAAATACGGCGCCCAATACGATCAGCACACAAAACACGGTTAGCACCACTATTGCTAAACTCTTTTTCACTAAAATAGCCTCCTATTTTATTGTGTACCTTATTGTGTACTTATCTATTATAAATAAACCTTGGTGGCAAGTCAATCATTCACACCCAATTATTCACAGCGCAAAGCAACAATTTTGCCATTTTTCTCCCTTATGCGCCCACCTTTCCCACGAAGTGGGGCATACGCAAGGGAGGGTCGGCATAGGATATGGTAATTCTGCATTTTGGAGGTATCTATGGACAAACAGGCACTCAAACGGGGGGTATTGGACTCCTTCCGTTCCATCATATTCTCACTTCTCTTCAGCATGCTCCTCGTACTGGTGCTGGCGCTCATCGCCAAGGCCACACCGCTGGACGCCACCACCGCCACCGTACTCAACCAAATCATCAAAGTTCTGTCGGTATTTCTGGGTGTATTTTTGGGGCTGAAAGGAAAGCGCGGCGGCTTTGTGATCGGGCTGATTGCAGGTCTGTTCTTCACCCTTTTCAGTTGGCTCATCTTCAGCGCGATCTCCGGCTCTCTGTCCTTCGACCAAATCACCGTCTACGACTTTCTCATCGGAGCCGCCTCCGGCGCTATCTCGGGCATACTCACCGTCAACCTCAAATCCATCGAACGCAAAAGGGGCAACCGTCCCTCTATCCGTCGCAGACGAACGATGGCAAAGTAATAAAAAAACGGGGCAACCGTCCCTCTATCCGTCGCAGACGAACGATGGCAAAGTAATAAAAAAAACGGGGCAACTGCCCCGTTTTCATTTGGACTATTCTTAGATAGCGTCGTCCTCTTTCTTTGCAGGTTTTTCCTCAACAGGCACTTCCTCGCCTGCCAATACGGTGGGCTCCTCCGCGACCACGGCACTTTCCTCAGCAGCCTTGATCTCCTCTACGGGGCTCTCCTCTTTATGACCCTTCTTGCTCTTAGCGGCAGCAGCGGCTTGTGCAGCAGCTTGTGCGTCCAAGTTCAAGCCAATAGCCTCACGGTTGATGGTGATCACCACGGGAGCGCCGGGGGTACCAACGTCAACCTCGAGGGTGCCGTTGTCATAAACGCGCACCACAGTACCAATCATACGACCGATGGTCATCACCTTAGTGCCGGGGCGAATTTCGCTCTGCATCTTCTCATATTCCTTGCGCTTCTTGCGGTTAGGAATCACAGTCATCACGATCATCAAAACGATCACGACGCCAAAGATCAAATAGATAGGCCAACCGCCCAGACCGCCCTCGCTATTCTCGGGGGTAGTGGTTTCAGCCAACATCCAAAAGCAATTTCTCAAAAAATTCATGATATTCCTCCTGATATGGATAAACCTATTGTACACCAATCCAACGGGTTTTCCAAGTGTTTTTTAAAATTTTCCTACCTTTTAAGGTAAAGTTTATGTTGGGTTCACAATTCCCCCAAAGTATTCCCTTTTTCGCGCCCTTAATTCCCGTCTTCCTCGGCTTTATCCTTCCAATTTTGGAAAAATTCCTCACGGAAATCCAACAAACGGTCCTGCATGATCGCCTCACGCATCAACCGTGTCAGGCGCATCAGCGCGTGGATATTATGAATAGACAGCAAGCGTCCGCCAAAAATTTCTTCGGTATTGATCAGGTGGCGGATATACGCACGCGAATAATTCTTGCAGCAATAGCAATCGCACCCCTCCTCCACGGGTCGCAGATCGGTCTTATAGCGAGCGTTGCGAATGGTCAGATTCCCACGCAACGTCATCGCCGTACCGTTTCTTGCCACACGGGTAGGCAGTACGCAATCAAACATATCAATGCCACGGCACACGCCCTCCACCAGGCAATCCAGGCTACCCACGCCCATCAGATAACGGGGCATATTCTCGGGGTAATAGGGGCGCAATGCGTCCAACATTTCATACATCACGGGCTTTGGCTCACCCACCGACAGACCGCCGATAGCAATACCGCAACGGGCGTAAGGTGCGGTTCGCTTTGCCGACTCAATCCGCAAATCCTTGTACATATTTCCCTGAATAATGGGGAAAAGCATTTGGTCGGGATTATCCTTGCTCACCTGGTAGCAACGGTCCAACCAACGCAAGGTGCGCTCCATCGCCCTCTCCGCATACTCGTGGGTGGTATCAGGTGGGGTACACTCGTCAAAGGCCATCATAATATCCGACCCAATGGCATTCTGGATTTCAATGCTCTTTTCGGGGCTGATAAACTGACGGCTACCGTCAATGATAGAGGCAAACTCCACCCCCTCCTCCGTGATTTTTCTCGTTTTAGACAGGCTGAAAACCTGAAATCCGCCCGAGTCGGTCAATAGGCTGCGATCCCAGTTCATAAAGGAATGCACGCCTCCCACCGCCTTCAACACCTCCATACCGGGGCGCAAAAACAGGTGATAGGTATTCGCCAGGATGATCTCCGCGCCCAGCTCCTTCAACTCCTCAGGAGAAAGAGCCTTCACGGTCGCGGCGGTACCTACCGGCATAAACACGGGGGTTTCGATCACGCTGTGCGGTGTCGTCAACCGACCCACGCGTGCTCCCGATTGCTTACAAACGTGCAATATTTCGTATTTGAACTTGCTTTCCATCGTCATTCCTCGTCCTTTTCCTCTCCGTCCAGTAATAGCATCGCGTCGCCAAAGGAGAAAAAGCGGTATTTTTCTTGCACTGCCAACTCATAAAGAGCCAGCGTTTCCTCCCGTCCCAATAGTGCGCTCACCAACATGATCAAGGTGCTTTCGGGCAGGTGAAAATTCGTCACCAAACCCCTCACCACTCTCCATTGATAGCCGGGATAAATAAAGATTTCGGTGTTTGCGCTCCCTGCCCGTACGTGTCCCGTTTCGTCAGCGGCCGACTCCAGGGTGCGCACGCTCGTCGTGCCCACGCAAATGATCCGTCTACCCTCGTCCACCGCGCGGTTAATGGCGGCGGCAGAGGCCTCGCTGATATGATAAAACTCGTTATGCATCTTGTGCTTTAGAGGGTCGTCCTCCTTCACCGGACGGAAAGTCCCCAGCCCAACGTGCAACATCACGTCCACGATTTCCACCCCTTTTTGCTTGATAATATCAAGCAACTCCGGTGTAAAATGCAACCCTGCGGTAGGTGCTGCGGCACTTCCTGCCTCACGGCAATACACCGTTTGGTAGCGTGTGCGATCGGCCAGTTGCTCGGTGATATATGGGGGCAAGGGCATTTGTCCAACCTTGTCCAACACCTCCTCAAACACACCCTCAAAGTGGAAGGAAAGATGGCGGATACCCTCCTCGCCATAGCCAATCACCTCGGCACAAAGCCCCTCGGCAAACTGCACCACCGTGCCCACCTTCAACTTTTTCGCAGGTCTGGTAATGCACTCCCAATCGGTATAATTCAACCGCTTCAACAGTAGCACTTCCACCACGCCCTCGTGTCCCTCACGGTGACCGTAGAGTCTGGCAGGAATCACCTTGGAATCGTTGATCACCAGTACGTCCCCTTTGCGCAAATACTTGGGCAAGTCATAAAAATGACGGTGCTCCACCTTTTGCGTAGCGGGGTGGTACACCAAAAGCCTGCTACTGTCACGTGGACTTGCAGGGTGCTGTGCAATCAACTCCTTCGGCAGATCGTAAAAATAATCACTCGTCTTCATCTTGATCCAACGTCACGCTCTCCCCCAGACCCGACAGCCATTCCAACTTAGAAGGGGGAATCGATCTACCCAAATGACGGTAAGCAGCAGGCAACGCCACACGGCCGCGAGGGGTACGTGCAACAAATCCCAACTGCAACAGATAAGGCTCGTACACGTCCTCAATGGTGCTCACTTCCTCGCCGGTCGAAGCAGACAGCGTATCCAAGCCCACGGGGCCACCGTTGTACTTATCAATGATATTTTCCAACAGACGGCGGTCTACGAAATCCAAGCCCATCTCGTCAATGTCCAAAGCAGACAAAGCACGTTTTGCATGGGTGGATAGCACCGTGCGACTCCCTGCGTACTCGGCAAAGTCACGCACACGCTTCAACAGTCGGTTTGCAATACGGGGCGTTCCGCGCGAGCGGCGAGCAATCTCGTACGCCGCCTCGTGCTCAATCTCCACGTTCAACAGCCTTGCACTTCTCTCTACGATACTCGTCAACTCTTCTGCGCTATACAACTCAAGTCGGCAGGTAATGCCAAAACGATCACGCAAAGGAGAGGTCAACATACCGGCTCTGGTGGTTGCGCCGATCAAAGTAAAGCGGTTCAGGGCCATACGCACCGAGCGAGCGGTCGGTCCCTTCCCCACCATAAAGTCAATGGAATAGTCTTCCATCGCAGGGTACAGCATTTCCTCGGCGGTGTGATTCAGGCGGTGGATCTCGTCGATAAACAACACGTCCCCCTCCTCCAGATTCGTCAACAAAGCCGCTAGGTCAACCGCCTTCTCAATAGCAGGACCCGAGGTGATCTTGATATGCGACCCCATCTCGTTGGCAATGATATTGGCAAGGGTAGTTTTACCCAAGCCTGGCGGGCCGTACAAAAGCACGTGGTCCAGACTTTCCCCACGCTTTTTTGCCGAGTGGATAAACACGTTCAAATTATCCTTGACCTTGCTTTGTCCCACGTAATCGGCCATGGTGCGAGGGCGCAGTTCGTTTTCCTGCACCTCCATTCCTTCGCCCATACTACTCGAAAACAAATTTTCTTCCATCATTGTTTCCAACCTCTCAATACGTAACGCACGATCTCTGCCACCTGGTCAGTGGTTTGACGGGCACGCAACACCGCCTCGTATGCCTGCGACCGACTCAAGCCCATCGACTCCAACGCCTCCAGAGCGTCTGCACACACGCTGTCCACGTAACTGCCGCTTGGCGAAGCAGGACTTGCCGTCTGCAAAGATACGATATCCTCGCCCACGTTTTCCTTCAACTCCAACACGATACGCTCCGCCGTCTTTTTTCCCACGCCCTTCACCTTTGCCATACTCTTCACGTCCCCCGTCAAAATGGCGGAAGAGAGCGCATTCACGCTCATACCCGACAGTACGGCCTGCGCCAGCTTGGGGCCCACGCCCGACACAGAAATCAACTTGGTGAACATTTGCTTTTCGGCAGAGGAATAAAAACCGTACAGGCTCAACTCGTCCTCTTTCACGATCTGATA
>JAFTOZ010000089.1 GCA_017463565.1 Clostridia bacterium
AGGCAGTTGGTACACGACACCGTCTTGTACTGTTGGCTCTGAAGCAAAGGATCAGAAAACTGGTACAGTAGCGGATTTTGCGACGACGTACTATCTGAAGCACACCCTGCAGTCGGCAACGGTTGCGAAAACAACCTATGCGGATACAGCGGTGAACTACGGTACACCCTTCAATTTGAATTCGGCGATTAGCTATTCGCATACCTTGGGTACCGCGCCTACTATGACGGTGACGTGGACGCACGATTCGCAGGCGTATACCTTTAAGTCGGCGAGCTACCCCAACCAACTGCTGTACGTAGAGGAAGGCGTGCACTACACGAGTGCCAATACGTATGCGCCCAAGATCAAAGTTACCTATACGCTGAAAGGTACGGCGCTTGTGACGGAAACTCTGTCCTCTGTGCTTGTTTCGCCCAAGATTTTGCCTATCCGCCTAAGGGCGCGCTTTACCAATAGCGACAAGACGTACGACGGTGTGCCCGCCAGTTTGAAGGAGTTGTTGACGGTAGAGGTTGTGGATGACGGCAATACCACGGTGTTTGCGGCGGAGTACAACAAGACCAATTCCTACTTTGGCAGCGCTTATCCCGGATTGAAGCTGGGTACGGCAACCCACGTATTTACGCCTGCGCTGTCGGGCTTTGCCTCGGGTGACGAGGGCTTTAGCGAGAGCATTTTGAACGCAGGTAGATATACTATCAGCGGATTAACTTTGGAGCAGTCCGGTTCCGCCTTGGCCAACAAGAACTACGTGTGGGATAGCATGGTGACGGCAAATCCCAGCGATAGCACCAAGTGGCACAACCTGACGACGGATTCTATTTCCTTTGAGATTCACGCGGCGGAGGCGCATATCTACGTGTGGAGCGCCAGCCGTGAGTACGGCACCCTGACGAGCGGCATGACGGTGGAGGTAGACACCACTTCGCCCAGTTCGGTGACGGCTAACTTTGCAGACGGCAAACGGCATATCAGCGTGACAGGATTGAAGGAAGCGCTGAAGACAGACCCTGCTAATAATAAGTCTGCCTTTGTGAGCTCTTTGAGTGAGCCTGCTTCTGCTAACTCGTCGGCTACGGGTTTCTACGATCTGACGTTTGACCTGAGCGTGGCGATGGAATTCTATCGCAATAACTACAGTTTCTCTGTGACGGGTCTGCAACAGGGCGGATCGGGCATTCACTCGGACTACGGTGAGATTATGCCTAGCCAAAGTGGCGAGGTATATACCTTTGCCGCCGGCCGCCGTTCAACAGGCGAGGATACGGAGGCGGCAAAGGACGCCTACGACGCACAGACCGTGGGCAACAAGACCTTTGGCGAGGATATCGGCCTTAGAAAGAAGATCACTCCTGCGGAATATAACGCGCTTGAAGAGGCGGAGAAGGCTCAATTTTCCTATGTCGAAGCAGGAGATTTTTACCGTTCTAATTACTACGTCTACGGTATGTTCCGCGTGGTGCCTAAGGCCTTGACTTTGACGCTGACCACCGAGAACGCACCCTTTGACGGTAGCCCGCACGGTGTGTTGGTGACGGTGCACGGTCTGGCAGCAGGATTGAACTTTGAAGAATTCTATTCGGATAGCGC
>JAFTOZ010000003.1 GCA_017463565.1 Clostridia bacterium
TCGCCTGCTTGGAGCGCATCAAAATCATCAGACCTGCGCGGGGTCAACAGTCCGTCTACACACAAGGTCTTTTCCTGCCCTTCTACTCGAATAAAAAACTGGTCGCCTCCTTCTGAGTTGTAGACAACGTTATAACTGACAAAAACGTATTCTCTATACGCCAATTCTTCGTATGAAAATCTGCTCAGACTGACGTCGATGGCGCCAAAAACAATGCCTACTGCAAAAGCAACAGCGCAGATTATCAAAAATACGAATAAAACCTTGTTAGCTTCTATCTTTTTCATTCGCTCATTTTCTCCAACTCTTTGCAAAATGCCGCCGCGTCTGTGTGGACGCCGTCAAAACGGTAGTCGTAAGGATAGCCGTCGAAAATGCCGTGTTTCTTTTCTAGCATCATCGCAACGGGAGCAGGCAGATTTCCGCGCATTCTTGCCTTGAAACGCTCCTTGATCGTATCTATATCTGCGCTGACCAAAATCCGCACCGCCTCCCTTGGCAATAGCGACAAATGCTCCACCTCGGATATCACGTAGATGATATTTTCGCCGTATATTGCGCCCTCCAGTTTTTTCTTGAACAGCAAGACGGCCTCGCTTGCCGACTTTGCCAGGCGCAGGTAGTCTTTTCCTGTGATAATCTCGCCACCGACCGCCGATTGAATTGCCTCTGCAAGCGTGGATTTTCCGCTGCAGTTTTCACCGATCACACCAAATACCATACACACCTACCCTGCCTTAGTCCTATGATAAAAACAATATAGCATATCCCATGGAAAAAAGCAAGGTGGGCAGGCGCAAGACGAGAATGCACGTCTATGCGGTCTTCGCCATATGCTGCCACCCAAGAAAAAAGGAGCGTTGCGCTCCTTTTGGATCAACAAATGCATGATTGCCTAACTGTCGGCGTATCCACGGCGAACGATATCTGCCCATGCCTCGGGGTCAATCTCTTCCTCCTTGAACAGTTTTCGTCTGTCCTCTTCCGTGATTTTCCGTTGCACTCGGCAAGGATTGCCCACCGCTATGCACCAGTCGGGGATATCCTTTGTGACCACGCTACCTGCACCAATCACAACGTTGCTACCAATCCTCACACCGGGACAAATGACGGTATTTCCGCCAATCCATACGTTGTCGCCGATGGTGATTGCTTTGCCGTATTCGTAGGCGGAGTTGCGAGTGGAGGGATAGATGGGGTGCCCTGCGGTATAGATTGCCACGTTGGGCGCCAACAGACAGTTATCCCCTATTTTAACCTTTGCCACGTCTATAATCGTGCAGTTATAGTTGGCATAAAAGTTTTTGCCCACCTCAATATGCGAGCCGTAGTCACAATAGAATGGCGGGTTGACAAACGCCCCCTCAGAGCGACCCAAAAGCTCCTTCACCACCTCGGCGATTCCAGAGTAGTCACTCCTGTCCATAAAGTTTAATTTTTGCAGGATTTTTCTGCATTTTGCCTGTTCTTGCATCACCGCTCCGCCTGAAACGTATGCCATCTCTTTATCTCTGCGCTCTATATTGTCCATTTTGTTCTCCGTTGCGCTATTGTCTATTGCCTGTGGTTGCGCTCTCTGCCAGACCGAAAATCGACGTGCCTTTTAGCCCTCGCCGGCACGGCGAATCAGCTTGTCGTAGGGGTTGGGAATATTGGGGTCGTAGACGGGCGGTGTATATAGGTGGTAGCCCTCCACCTTGAACGTGTCGTTCAACAACCACTCCGGCCATTGACGAACCAGACGTTCGCGCTTGTACTCGCACGCTTTGAGATCGTTTGGGTCCACGAAAAACGGATAGATGCCGTTTGCAATGCAAGCCTGATTGATTTTTGCAAAGTGCCGACGGTACTGCTCTCGCACCGCCTCCACGTTTTCGGAATCTTCGGAGTTAGGGATAGCGCACAGTATAAACTCATCTGTCGTATAGGGGTCTTTCAAAAACTTTACGATGAGAAAGTTGAATAGCATACTGCTGCTCGGCGGATCCATCATCTCGATCAAATCCTGCCGTGCGTTCCACTCAATACCGCGCGTCATATAGTCCAACATACTGTACTCTACCATAACTTTTACCTCTCGTTTAGAATGGCATGATTCCAAAATAGCAGTTGCACCCGCATAGGGAGCGGAGGTTTGTTATTTTACCAATTCGCTCTCGTCTATCTGGCAGTCCTCTCCGAAATAGGTTTTGAGCACGTTGTAGAGGGCGCTGTCCTCGTACAGCTTGTACTGCCCTGTTTGTCCGTTGTATTGGGTTTGCTCGTGCGACCAAACGTTCATGATTTCCTCATACGTTGCGGTGCGAACGTCCAACTTGAGCTTGTAATCCTCTATGGGCGTATCGGCAGGGTTTTCGAGGAACATTTTGTGCACGACTAAGCCCCAGGAGCTGTCCCACCAACCGGTGGAAATAATCTTGTAGCTCCAAATCGTCCAGCCCCAACCCAGGTTGTCGTAGTGGTGCAGATATTTGTCCCAAGCCTCTTGGTCGCCAAAGAAACTGAACTCACCCACAAACTTGGGGACGTCGTAATCGGAAAACACATAGAGGGCGTTCATCAGTCCGTAGAACAACTCGTTGGCAAGCCCCTTGTCGTGATTCCAGTTGTAGAAATGGTACTGGTAGAGAACGTTTTCCCAACCGTACTTTGCAGGATCGGGCAAAGAGATGGGATACCATACACCCTCAATGGAGATAATGTGGTGCTGATCCACCTCGCGAATGGCATCGTACAGTCTGTCCAATACGTCCAACTGCAACTTGCCTGTGCCCAGCTCGTAGCGGACGGTGGGCTCGTTGACGAGGTCGTATGCCAAAATGGTGGAGGCAAGGTCGGGGCGTTCCTCGATATAGTAGGTGGCAATGTTCTTCCAAAGCTGACACATGGATTGAATATAGGTTTCGTTCTTCCAAAAATCAATGTCGCGCGTGCCGCTATGCTCGTAGCCCGACTGACCGCCCACAACGCCGTGCATATCAATCATAACCTTGAGCCCGTATTGCTTGGACAGTTCCAGGAAGTAATCCAGTTTTTCAAAGGCGTCTTCGCGCATGACAAGAGCATCGTCCGGTCCTTGCATAAAGTTGCGGTAATACATAGGAAGACGAATGGTATTCAACCCCATATCACGGATCAGTTTGAAATCCGCCTCGGTGCAATAGGCGTAGAAATACGTATCCAACAAGTCGTTGAGTTGTGCCTCGGTGAAGTCGCCGTTGGCAACACGCTCCGCCAAAATCGCGTCGAATTCCTCTTGGTAGATTTCTTCGTATTCCAACACAACGCCCTGCTCGTTCACGCTGGCAAAGCTGCCGTCCTTGTTATACAGCGCACCAATTGAGTTGACCGTCATCCACCCCTCGGCGATGAAGAGGTTGCCAAAATTGATACCCTTGATATCAAAACGGTCGCCGTTAGAATCGTACAGACCGCGCCCAACAGCCACAACGGTGCCGTATGCGTTGGGCGTAACGTCCACGTGCAGAGGCGTATCGTCCGCGCTTTGCTTGGATACGTAGACGTGGCCCGCCAAAAACAAACTGCCGATGACAACGAGCAAAACGAGCAATACCACGCCGATAGACAGCAGGGCTATTTTGAGTGCTTTTTTGTTCACCTTTTTCGGCTCTTTTCTCTCTTGTTTTTCTTTGGACTTCTCTGCCTTTTTCACAATAGTGCTCCTTTGCGAGTGTAAACCTGTCGCCAGAACTATTGTAGCACAAACTTTATACAATGTCCATACGCAAGCCCAAAGGGAAAGGCAAAAGAAAGGGGTGCGCACAAAAAGAAAAAGCCGCTTGTGCGACTTTTCCTTTTTGCTTGCGAAACTCATCGGGTCGACCCTTCTCGCAAAATCTATATTTTCTTTTTTTTGTAGAGCGGTGGAATATATCCATATTTACACCTTGCGGCACTCTCCACTCCTCGACGAAAGGGCATTATCTATACACGCGCAGAAAATCTTCTATTGTAATGGAGCCCCGTATATTGTTTTCTTCGTTCGTGTACGAGATCACCATATCATACACGCCAACCGCAAGGCCGTATTCTATGCTTTCACTGTATCTGTTGGAACTGTTTATCTCCATGCCGGTCGTTACGGTGAATTCTGTTACTGCAAAGAAGCCTCCTCCTATCGTACAATAGGTGAAAGAACTATCGTTGACAAACGCAACCACTGCTCCGTCCAAATAGGTATCTGGACTGGTATAGCTGAAGGTCTCACCAAGATATTTCATTGAAACCTCTATGTCAAAGAATGGCGGAGTATATGTGTGTTTGAATAGATACGGAAACCTGATGGTGTCGTCTTGTACCGTCACGTCCACGTCAAACAAATCGCAAGATGCCGTAAAGTTTCTTTCTTTGAATTGGAAGTACGAAGTATTTAATACCGGCGTATCAAATAAATTAGTCGCTAAATCGTAGTATTTGTCGTCCAATATTCCATCTGCTAAGTCATCTGCAACGGGCATGATGCCGTTGGCATTATAAATGCAAATGACGCCGTCTTCGTTTTCTTTGAAATAACTGACTTCATCACCGTCCGAGATCTGCATACTATATTGAGATTTAGTATCTGTCACGGTAACAAAGGACGAACAATAATACGAGTGTTGCCTCTCGGCAAAGGAGTTGATGGCTGTCAATATTTCGATATAGCCGTCACGATTGATGTCCGTGATTGCAACGTGATTGATACAATGCGAATTAATATGACTAAAATCAAAGGGACCCGCTTGGTACACCACGCCGTTATGTCTGATGAAATAATAAGAGGATTCTTGATAACATACCTCAAAAACATCCAAATTATACTTGTTAAAAATATCCTCACTGGTGAAATTGAATATTTCGTAAGTACCCTTTGAGGCCACGTCCCACTTTTGTTCTACCACAAACGTTTCATAGGCCGCCCGCAGTTCTTCCCTATGTAAGCTGCTTTTTGGCGAGGGCATGAACGTAAAGTTCGCTTGCGTATTGATAACCGTGGCTTCTTGATATTTGTCGCCACAGGTAGTACACGTATGCTCTATTGCCCCGTCAACGTAAGCGCCCTCATCCCAAGTGTGCCTACATGCTTCCTCAGCAGGCGTATTGCACCCCGACAAAATAAACAGGCAGATGATAACAATCAAAAAAGACGCGATCTTTTTCATCTTTCGACCTCCTTGTTTAACCTATATTGGTGGCGAGTCGTCCCCAAAAAAACCGAATGTTTCTTTGGCGCAGATCCACCTCTTGAGAATATCGTATCACAAAATCAATCTCACAACAAGACGCACGCCCTTTTCTTCCTCTATTTTCACAAAAATTTCATACAACCCTCTGGAAAAGTTGTACAATGCCCACTAATCCAACGCTTTTTGCGTATCAATCGCTATGTTTACGTATGATGACAAGAAAATTTCACACGCCTTGCCCTTGGCGGTGTTTTCGTATATAAAGAAAATTCCATAGCCAAAACCAAGTCGACTATGGAATATTTTGCGTGCAATTCTATCGGTAGTTAAATGCTCTCTGCGGTTGGCAATTTTAGAAGAAAAGCCTGCAATTTCTTGTTGAACGCTAAAAGGAATCCAAGAGTTGCGACGAGGACACCGACAACAGGAAACAGAATTAGAAGGTGCTCACCACCTTTTTTATACACTGTTTCCGGTTGGTTCTCAAGATAATAGATTTCTAGTTTTTGACCCACGTAAAAAGAAGAGCTACTTACGTTTAATTCCCTAACCACGATTGCTCCGTTCACCTCAAGCTCAACAAACGTCCTGCTTTCTTTGGGAACTTCGGGATCTCCTGTATCATATTCTTCAATTTTCACAACTTTTCCTACGGTGTAAATGCGCGCCTCTTTTTCTTGAAGTTGAAATATATACCCTACAGATCCCAACACACAAAATACTATACCTACTATTGCGAAAAGTATGCCTATGATCTTGAAGTTTTTCATGTCATCTCCCTCAGTTTAATTATACCATACTTTTGCAGCGCTTTTGCTTTGTTTCAGATATATAGTGTTAGTCGATAAAATCAACTTATTGATGAATTGGAATTTATCTCTTGATGTTACAAATTCGTCCAACCTGCTCAAAGCCGATTTTTCTATAGCATTCATTAGAAGCGATGTAGTTGCCGTTAGTATATAAGATAGGCGTGATATCATTTGACAGCAGTTCTTGCGAAACTCTGTGCACAAGATTGATTGCATATCCTTTTCTTCTTGCCATCGGCAATGTGTATACAGAACTTATACTTCCATATTTACCTTCAATTTTCTTTGAAGTGAGAGCAACTATTTCGCCGTTTTTATTTTTCCAAACGTATAATTGATTGTTGTTTATAAGACCAAGCGCTTTTTCTCTGCATTCTTGTGCGCTAAAAACTAGCTTTTCCATTTCGTAATACATATCCTTAAAAGCGCAAGCTATAACGTCTAAATCCGCAAGTTCAGCTAACATTGCATGACCGTCGCATGAGTAATCGATTTCATTTATTTCCCTTAACTGATATGAAAAGAGTTCCATCTTAAATGAAACGTTTTCAAAATAACTATCGTATTTTTTCAATTGTTCCAATACATCATAACCCATAATGATATTGTAATTTTCATCTAATGGATAGTTTCTCTTGATACAGTTGGCGATGCTTATTATGTCGCTTGTTTTACTTGCATCTCTACACCAAACCCATATTGGATATGGGGGATTGGAATAACAGACAATTACTCCTTCGTTGTAAAAAATATCGGTACAATCATTTTGTAAAATGCGGAATAGAACAGAATAAGTGATATCTCCTTCTAGCTGTTTCGACAGCTCAATGTTAGAAGCATTTTTTAAATGTAATAATTGAGTTGTTGACATACAAAGGGTCCTCCTTCCGTCAAATTCACATTTATCGGGTAGATATTGATTCTTTAATTGCCTGTATTTGATTTTGTGGTGTTGATTGATAAAATCAACTTCTAAACGGCTTGTTAAATGAACCGATCTCGATCAAATTCCCCTCGGGATCTGCAATGTAGCAGGTTCTTTGTCCCCAAGGCTCTGTTGTTGGCTCCAATACGGAGACAGCCCCCTTGCTGATAGCCTTGGCATATTCCGCGTCTACTTCCTCAAAACTATCAACGTACAATGCGATTTCAAAATGACCGTTGAGCCCTTTTACGTATTCATATTTTCGGCTTGTCATTCTCTCAAAATCTTTTCTTCCATACAAAAGAAACAACGTATCGTCTTTCATCAAATAGACGTTTGCGGTATCCTCATCTTCTTTTATTTCAAACCCCAAAACATCTCGATAAAAGCAAATCATTTTTGCCATATCTTCTACAAATATTCCAAATCCATCTAGCCGCATAAATTCACCTTTTATTTCTACCTTTTTGTTCACTTTTGCAAAATCTATGATTGAGTCGCTTATTCAGCATTCGCCTTCAAGGTTTTACAAGAAGCAATCAGCATAACACGGATCGCCGCGCATTTGTCCGACAGCGCTTTATACTGTTGGTCATTGATATAGTTCGTTCTATGTAAAAGCTCAAGCCAATAACCTGTTTCGCTTGCTTCTTTAAGGGCGATTTCGAGCTTTGAAATGAAGTCCTTTTTGCCTTGTGCGTACTGTGCTTCGTGGATATTTGCGCCAATAGAAGTACCGCTTCTGCCGATTTGGTTTGCTATAATCGTTTCGTGGTTGGATTTCAAATATTTGACAAGGTTTATGATATCAACGGAAAAATCCATCGAAAGTTCAACAAGTTTGTTTTCTTTCATGATTGCACCTCCTATCGCTGTTATTATTTCAAAAAAGCGGTTGTTTGTCAAATGATGCATCGCCTACAGCGATATGATGTTTTTCGCTTCGCTCAAAATGATGTTGCTCCACTGCGTTTCGCAATGATGCGATGTTTGCCATAAAATGTGGCGAAGCCACACATCATTAGGCGAAGCCGTCATCATTGGGCAAAGCCCAACATCATTTGCCGCAGGCAAACATCGTTCCAAAAACAAAAGCAGTCCATAGAGACTGCTTTTGTTTTTGGTCGAGGCGACGGGATTTGAACCCACGACCTTTTGGTCCCGAACCAAACGCGCTACCAAGCTGCGCTACGCCTCGATATTGATAGATTGTGCGGTGGGATTTGCCACTACCCTATATTAGCAATTTTTGCGTAAATAGTCAACGACAATTGGTCAAAAATTCCTGCGTATTAGCACGAATAGGCGCACACGGCGACTCGGCAAAAAAGAAAAACGGCCGCGCTTGCGACCGCCTTTCGTGGGTTGTGGAGCAATTAGTCCTTGTACTTAGCCAAAATGCCAGCAACCTCTTTGTCGGTGATTTTGCCATACACGGCGTCGTTCACGGTCATCACGGGAGCCAAGCCGCAGCAACCAATGCAACGGGTAGCAACCAACGAGAACTTAGCGTCGGGAGTGCTGCCGTCGGTATCGATACCGAGATCCTTCTTGCAGGCCTCCAAGATAGCGTCCGAGCCCTTGACGTAGCAAGCGGTACCCAAGCAAACGCCCACTTGGTATTTGCCACGGGGATTCAGGGTGAATTGTGCGTAGAAAGTAGAAATGCCAAACACCTTCTCCAACGGCACGTTCATCTCCTCAGCGATGATTTGTTGCACCTCTACGGGCAGGTAGCCATAGATACCTTGAGCGGCTTGCAGAGCGCGCATAAGGGAACCGGCCTCGGTCTTCAGAACTTGCAATTCTTCTCTCAGTTGAGCTTCTTGTTCGGGTGTACCGTTGAAAGGCACGTTAGTCAATTTGATTTTAGCCATAATCTCCTCCTTGGGATGCGGTTTGAAACCGCTATTATTATATCACATACCCACCAAAAAGCAAGGTTTTGTACCAACTTTTTGTGTGGAAGTTGTTTTTTGTCTAAAACTCTTCGTTTTGCTCGATGCTCAAAATGAAGGGATACTGCTCCACGATAGCGTACAGTTGCTCTGCGGTGAACTGCGTGGGGGTGTGCATTTCCACGTCTGCGTGGGTACTATCGCCCATACGGAAGGTTTTGAACTTGAGGAACTTGCGCACCTTGAAGATCTCACGCACCTGCTCCAACACGTTTTCGCCGTCCAACACCAGGGTGGCGTGCACCACCAGGAACATACGCGCACGGAACAATTTGATAGGCAAGTGCAGCACCACCTGCACCGCAAGCATCAACACGGTAGCAATAGCGCCCACCACGTACATACCCGAGCCAAACGCCATACCCAGACCCGCAGTAGCCCAGATACCCGCCGCGGTCGTCAGACCGCGCAAGTTGCCACGTTGGTAGATGATGGTGCCTGCGCCCAAGAAACCGATACCGGTGACGATTTGCGAAGCTATACGCGAAGCGTCCGCACCGGTTGCGCCCGTGATGCCCAATCCGTTGAACAGGTCGGCAAAGGCGTATTTGCTGACGATCATCATCAAAGCAGAGCCAAGCGCCACCAACGTGTGGGTACGCACGCCTGCTTCCTTGGAGCGCGACTTACGCTCAAAGCCGATGACAAAGCCTGCTACTGCCGCCAAAACAAGGCGCAGTAAAAAGTCCAGGAGAGAATCCTGCCAATACAGCAGGTCTATCGATTGGATTTGTGCGGCTGCTAACATGGTTGCACCTCCTATTCGCTCAGCATGGTAAAGCGGTAGCCAACACCACGCACGGTTTCAATATAGTCCATGGGGATCTTTTCGCGCACGTGGGTCAGGTGCACCACGACCGTGCCCGAATCACCGTAGGGTTGCATACCCCACACGTCGCTGAAAATCTTGTCCTTAGACAAAACGCGGTTGGGGTTAGATGCCAAATAGTACAGCAAATCAAATTCCTTGGCGGTCAAGGATACCTCGGCGCCCATAAAGAACACACGGCGAGACAGGGGTTGAATGGTCAGGTCGCGATAGTTGATGTCGATACCTCTGTCGCTACTGCCCTTGATACGCTCGTAGCGAGCCAGGTGCGCTTTGACACGTGCCAACAGCTCCGCAGGATCAAAGGGCTTGGTGATATAGTCGTCCGCACCAAAACCAAGACCGCGCAGTTTGTCGATCTTTTCCGTCTTTGCCGACACGATCAAAATAGGGATATCCTGCTCCTCGCGCAGACGGCTGCAAATAGCATACCCGTCCATATCGGGCAGCATCAGATCCAAAATCAAAAGGTCGAAACTTTCTCCGAGGGCGCGCTTCAGTCCACTCGCGCCGTTTTCTTCTACCACGACCTCAAAGCCCTCAAGCTCCAAATAGTCGCGTTCTACTTCGGCGATACCTTGCTCGTCTTCAATCACTAAAATTCGTTTCATTTTTTCCTCCTGTAGGGTAGCAGTATTTCGATGGACAATCCGTTGTCGTTGTAGGCACGCACCTGTCCGTGGTGCGCTTCGACTACGCTCTTGACGATGGACAAGCCCAAGCCGTTGCCCGAGATGGGGTTGGTGCGGCTGGGGTCGCCACGGTAGTAGCTTTCGAATATATAGCCTGTTTCAAAGGTGGCAATGCCCGGGCCGTCGTCCGAGAGCACCAAGCGCACGTCCTCACCTTCGATATCAGCCGTAATAGTCAGGCGTCCGTTCGGTTTGCCTTTGTATTTGAGGCTGTTGTCCGCAATGTTTTGCAACACACGCTTGAAGTGATCCTTGTCCAGAGACACCCACAGCTTTTTGCCCTGTGGCAAGCGTGCCTTGAGTTGCAGACCGCGTGCCATATAGGGAATGTAGTTGTTGTCCACAAATTCACGCACCAACTCGGCCAAGTCGCGGTCTACAAAGCTATACATAACCTCGCGCGTTTCGGCACGTGCAAAGTTGGACAGTTTAGCAATCAGTTGCTCCATATCCGAGGCGGTATCGTAGATACGGCGCACGTATTCGTCCGTCTTGCCCTTGCGCTGTGCCACACCGTCCAACACACCCTTTGCATGGGTACGAATGACGGTAAGGGGGGTACGCAAATCGTGCGAAATACCCGAGATCAACACACCGCGCTCGCGGTCAAACGCCTCTTTTTGCTTGGTGGCGTCGTCCAGTTTGCGGCGGAGGGCATCAAACTCCAATAGCAGTTTGCCCATTTCGTCGCGGCGGTGCCTCTTGTGCGTATCTCCGCCTGCATAGTTGCCGTTGTAGACCTGGCGCATGGCGTGCGACAGTTGCTTGATACGGGGGAAGATCAACCGTCCCTCCAAGGCAGCAGCCAATACCAACAACAGTACCGCCACCACAAAACCAACCGTCGAATAAATCAACACCGCCTTTTCCATGACGGCCGTTACGCTATGCGTTTCGTCAATGGCAACCACGGCAGTACTCCCCGTGACGATCAACACGTATTTGATACCGCGGTGGGTGAGCAAGGATTCGCCGGGCGTGCCCAGATCCTGCTTTTCCAATACCTTGGTGTCGTACTTACTCAAGCCGTCGTAGCTTTGCCAACCGCCCTGGGTATACCAAGCAAAACGCACCCCTTTTGCCTCCAGCTTGTTGCGCACCGATTGCAGTCTGCCCTCGACCAACTTGCCGTCCGAAAGGCACGCCTCCAGGTCGGTTGCGTAGCCAGACAGGGTGTCCATCGAAATAGGATGGATAGAGTTGTTGTCCACCACGTAGAGACTGCCCACGGCGCTCCCTATCAAGATGAGGGCAACCAACACCGCCACCAAACTATTAATCAGGATAATTTTTGCTCGTATACTCATAGCATTTCTTATTCTACACTATTTTTGCCGCTTTTGCAAGGGGGGTCTTAGCATTTTGTCAGTCCCAACAATTGGCAAGCCTTCTCGTCCAAATGGGCGTCTGCACAGCCAATCGTGGTGCCGCCCTCTCCCCCGTGGAAATCACTTCCACCCGTGATAATCAGGCCGTTTTCTACCGCTACGCGCGCCAATCCGCCGCGTACCGATTCGCCGTAGTTGGGATAGTAGGTCTCTATGCCGTTCAGCCCAAGAGGTACCAATTCCTTGACCATACGCTCCAGGGAATCTCCCTGCAAAAACCGGTAGGGGTGCGCCAACACCGCCACGCCACCGTAGGCGTGAATAAGGCGAACCGCATCGGCAGGGGTCACACGCATACCCTCTACGTAGCAGGGTGCGCCCTTGCCCAGGTATTTGTCAAAGGCCTCTGCCTTAGACCGTACAAAGCCCTGCTTGACCAACAGCTCCGCTACGTGGGCACGGCCTGCGGTGGGCGCAGACAACTCGTCGTGCACCACCAGCTTGATGCCGTGTTTGTGCAGTTTTTCTACCACGCGTTGGATACGGCGGCGGCGCATACCTTGCAGGCGAGCCACCTCGTCCAGAAAGGAAACGTCATCGTAGGGCACGTTGTAGCCCAATACGTGCACCTCTTCGCGCAGATAGGTGCTGAATTCAATACCGCCCAGGCAGGTGATTCCCAGTCGCTTGGCGGCGGCAATGCCTTCTTCTACTCCGGCCACGGTATCGTGGTCTGTGATGGCAATCACCGACAAACCCTTGGCGTAGGCCTCCTCTACCACCGCCGTGGGGGTCAGGTGTCCGTCGGAAAAGACGGTGTGCAGGTGCAAATCACACGGAATTCTCATTCGTCCTCCTCTTCGCTGGTGGCTGCGGCTTCCTCAACAAAGCCCTGCAACTGCTCCACCGCAGACAGTTGGCGTTTGATCCGCTCGGTCTGCTCCCCTGTTTTGCGCAGGGTCTTGGCGGCGGTCTCCAATTGGGATTCGGCCTTGATGATATTGCCGGCAAAGGTTTCGAAGGTGCGGCGGAAACTGTCCAGCAGGCGCCATACCTCTTTGCTTCGTTTTTCGATTGCCATGGTGCGGAAGCCCACCTGTAAGCTGTTCAACAAGGCGGTCAACGTGGTAGGTCCTGCCACAACCACCTGGTAGTTGCGGCGAATTTCCTCCAGCAGTTGCACCTGTCGGGTTACCTCGGCAAACAATCCCTCGATAGGCAGATACAAAATGGCAAATTCGGTGGTCTTGGGAGGCTTTATGTACTTGTCGTGAATGTCGCGAGCCTCGCTCTTGACGCGGACGGACAAAGCTTTGAGTGCCACTTCCACCTCTTCTTTGTTGCCCTGTTGCGAGGCCTCTACCAACCGCGCATAGTCTTCCAAGGGGAACTTGCTGTCGATAGGCAAATAGACCTCTTCCCCCTCTTTTTTGCCGGGCAATTTCACGGCAAACTCTACCACGCTACGCTCGCTGCGACCTGCGTGGAAGTTGACGATATATTGGTCGGGCGTGAAGATTTCCTCCAACAAGGATTGCAGGCTCAACTCGCCCCACGTACCGCGCGTTTTGACGCCCGTCAGCACGCGGCGCAAATCGTTCATACCCTGCGACAGACTCTGCATTGCCACCAGTTCCTTGCTCATGGATTGCAAGCCCTCGTTGATCATAGAGAAGGAGCGCGACAGTCTGCCGTCCAGATTTTCTCCCAACTGACGGTCCATAGCGTTGCGCATTTCGGTCAGTTGCTGTTGGTTTTCTGCTCGCAACTCTGCCATTTGGCGAGCCACCTCGGCGCGCATCTCCACCAAGCGTTGGTCGGTGCCTGCCGCCGTTTGTTGGGCACGCACGTCCATACTTTGGCGCAGGGCCTCTACCGAGGCTGCCAGTTCGATACGACCCTGGCGCAAGCCCTCGTCCAGACGGTGATTCATACCGTCCAACGTGGTAGACAGAGAGGCACGCAAAGCCTCGCTCTGGGCCAGCGCGGTGGTAGCAGAGGCGGTGGTGGTCTGCACCAAGCCCTCGATATTTGCCTTGATTTCCGTCATTTTGAGCGCCACCAAATCCCGCACGGCGTCCTCGTTGGAGAGGGTACGCACCTCGGGCGCACGCTTACGGCGCAAACAAAGCACCAGGGTCACGACCCCCAGTACCAGCGCCACCGCAGAAATCACCAACACGGCAATCATCAATTTTTCTAACATTTTTTCAACTCCTTGAATTCTGCCAATGCCAACAAGCATTGTTCATCGCTCAGCGCAACTCTGCGCCTTGCTCCCTCGACCACCAAATAGGTCAACGCCTCGCCCACAAAGTGCGGCGGTAGGATTTCCTTGATTTGTTCGGGGGTGACGGGCAATCCGTGGTAGTTCCACGGCACACCCTTTTCTTTCAGCAGAGCCTGTTCCCCCTCCACCAGGTCGGCATAGGCGCCGTTGCCCTCCGCTCGCCAAATGATACAGGCGGCCTCAATGTCGGCGGCGTGCTCCACCATCCACAGCCAGGGTTGGTTTTCGTCGGGGGCACGGGTTGCGCCAAGCAGGCGCGAAACCTCTTTGACGAGGTAGTTGGGAAAACGCATTCCTTTGCCTACCAAGCAACGGATATCCTCTACCCCCAAGGCACGCAACAGCGCAACCAAGCGCCAACTCAGCACGGCAGGCAACCGTCCGCAAGCAGACAGATCCGCCTCTTTGTCTGGCAACCCCAACAAGGGAAAACAACCCAGGGCTTGCAACAGTTGCAACCCTTTTACGGGTGCGTTTTCCTCGCCGTAGCGTGTGTCGGACAGCATAATGCGCTCCATCTCGGCGGTTTTACGTTCGGTACTGATGTCCTCCAACTGACTGCGCATATTGCGAGCCGTCTCGAAGGTTTCTGCATCGGGCGCAAAGCCCATTTCGCAAGCAAAGCGCACCAGGCGCAAAATGCGCAGACCGTCCTCGCCAAACACCAAAGAGGGGGCACGTGTAGTACGGACAAGGCGGTTTGCAATATCCGCCACACCGCCCGTGGGGTCCACTACCTCGCCGGTCGCGGCAGACAGATAGATGGCGTTCATACGGAAATCGCGTCGTCCTGCGTCCTCCTCGATCGTCCGCACAAAGCGCACCTCGGCAGGAGTATGTGCGCCACCGATGGGATAGCTGTCGTAGCGGAAGGTGGTATATTCGTACTCGCCGTCGGGGGTTTTGATGAGTACGGTACCGATACGCGGGTTGACGTCCAACACCAAATAGTGGGTATCCCAAAGCGCCGAACGTACCTCGTCCGGGGTCAAAGGTCCGCATACGTCTACGTCCGTTCCTGCAATATCTCCCCGCCAAACGGCATTGCGAACGTATCCCCCCACCACGTAGAGAGAGGGAATTCGCTTCGCCAATTCTTGCAATGCAAACGGAACGTGTAGTTTCATGGTTAACTGTATACCTTGGGGTCGAGCACGCAGACGTCGGGCAGGTTGCGATAGCGCTCGTCATAGTCCAAGCCGTAGCCGACGACGAACTCGCCGGGGATTTCAAAGCCGATATAGTCGCCCACAAGCTCGGTTCTACGGCCGGACGGCTTGTCCAACAAAGAGCAGATACGCACCGATTTTGCACCGCGCGTTTCGAACAACGTCTTTATGTATTTCAGGGTCAGACCCGAGTCGATAATATCCTCGACAATCACCACGTCACGGCCAAACAGGGGCTCTGTCAAATCCTTTTGCAGGCGCACCTCGCCGCTCGTTTTGGTACTGGCACCGTAGCTGGACGTACCCAAAAAGTCGATCACAAGGGGCAAATCCACGTGGCGGATCAAGTCGGCAAAAAACACGCTTGCTCCACGCAGGTTGCACACAAACAAGGGGCGTTCGCTATCCTGCAGATCAGCCGTGATTTGCGCGCCCAATTCTGCTACCCGTGCGGAAAGTTGGTCGGCGGTGATGAGAGTTTTGATGGTATCTTGATGCAATTTCATAGGTTTTTCTCCCGACAATAGGTGTAGATTTTGGTACTGTGCTCGTCCACCGCGATGGAACGAGAAATTTCAATGGGGGTCAACAGGACGTCCTGCCCAATGGCAACGATGGGGGTGCAATCTCGCAGGCGCAAGGGGTATTTGGCGTCGGTATAGTAGTCGCCCAACGACTTGGTGCCACCGCCAAACTTGGCAAACCGATCCCCTTTCTTGCGTAGGCGGATACGGCTACCGATGGGAATCTTGTCTAAGTCGAAGCGCAGGCGGTCTCCCTCTTGCCAGGGGCGAATCTCATAGCCTGCGTAGACACCGGGGGAAAAGGGTACGTCCAAAGATAGGCTCTCCGTCTTTGGACAAAACAGCAAATCGCCGTACTCCACCCAGGCTTCGGCGTGTGGCAAATCCAACCGCGCGCCGGCAGGCGCGTCCAGTAGCCCCATCAACGCCTCGTAGTGCGCGGCGGTATAGTCTGCGCCCATATGGGACAGAGCCAAATGCAGGCTGTACTTGGCAAGGGCGGTGGGTTGACGGAGCGCATCGATGGGCAGACGTACGTTGCCGTCTGCGTCCACGGTAGGGGCAATAGCCAACGAATCCAATAGCGCAACCTGCTCCTTTGCCACCTCGGACAGGCGTGCCAGCGCCTCTCGGTAAGCAGGATAGCCACTCTCTACGGTGGGCAATAGCGTATGGCGCACCCAGTTGCGGCGGTATTGCTGGTCCTCGTTGCTCAAGTCCGTACGGTAGGGTACGTTATGCTCCTCTGCATACGCTACCAGGTCTGCGTGGCTATAGGATAGCAAAGGACGCAAATAGCGGTCTCGGTCTGCTATGCCTATCATGCCCACGATACCGCTCCCTCGCAGCAGGTTCATCACTACCGTTTCGCACAGATCGTCCCGGTGGTGCGCGGTCAACACGTAGTCCACACGGCCACTGGAAAGTACCGACTCAAAAAAGGCGTATCGCAAAGCACGTGCGGCACTCTCCAACCCCTCGCCGGTGGCTTTTGCCCGAGCAGGCGCATCTACACACACACCCTCAAAGGACAGGCCCTTTTGCTCGGCGTAGGCTTGGACAAACTCAAAGTCCGCCACCGAGTCCTCTCCCCGAATGCCGTGTTCCACAGACAGTACCACCACGTTGGCACCTGCCTCTACCAGAGAATGCAAAAGCACCATCGAGTCAACTCCGCCCGACACAGCCACCCCGAGGGTGTGGGTCAAATAGGGATTGTGCGTATAATGTAAAATGGCCATAATAAAACTATTATGGCACATTCCTCATTACTTGTCAATGCCCGAGGCGGCGCCTCGGTGATTTTTGGGGATTATCCGCGCAGGGCAGGCAGTTTGTCAAGCAACAAATTCTTGGACGCCGTGCCCGAAAAACGACCCCTTTCCTCGCCACCCACGATGGCGATAAAGGTGGGGACTACGCTGATTCTGAACATATCCGCCAGCTCGGGACTCTCGTCTACGTCGATTTTGGCAACCTTGATCTCGGGGTGCTCCGTGGCAATTTCCTCCAACACGGGTGCCATCATACGGCAAGGGCCGCACCAAGTTGCGGCAAAATCTACCAACACGGGCAGGGTGCTATCCTCTACCAATTCCTTCCAATTTTCACTGTTTACGTGTAGAACCATACTTCCTCCTTTTTGTGGGCACTAGCCCCTCTGCGCTCGCCATCAGGCAAGCAAAAGTGCAACATTGCACGAGTTATTTTTCTTTATAATAGAGCATACAATGGCAATAGCCTTCGTAGGTGGGGTCTGCAATTTGGTCGCGAAACTCCTTGCACATACACTTATTCTCGGGGATCATTTCGCGCCGGCAGGGGCAGTAGCCGTCCTTTCTTTTCAGCGCCTCTTGCAAGCTCTTCACCAATTCCTTGTCTTCGTTCAAGCGGATTTTCATACGCGCCTCCTTGCTTTGGGTATTTTTAGTATATCCTATTTTGCACGGCAAAATCAAGAGGGAAAAACCCTTTCTGCAAAGTTTTGTTTTTGCGGTAAAAATTGGTGACAAATATTATGAAAAAACGCTTGCACGAAATACCCAAAGGTGGTATTGTATCATCACATTATAAAGCAGGGCTTTTACGAGATGGAAAAACTGAAAAACAGGATAAAAAAGATAAAGATTACCAAGGCCTCTCTCAAGGAATTCTTCCTTATCACCGTGGGTGCGCTGAT
The DNA here is from genome assembly GCA_017463565.1 of Clostridia bacterium. Lineage (GTDB taxonomy): Bacteria > Bacillota > Clostridia > Christensenellales > CAG-1252 > RUG14300. Next base: position 17,893 of record JAFTOZ010000003.1, read on the forward strand.
GGCTGCGTCGGGTGTGATTTTCTTCAAGGCACCCAACAATTTCGTCACAGGCGGTGTGTCGGGTGTGGCGATCATTATTCGCGCTATCTTCCCCGACTTTGCCTCGGTAGGTATCATGGTGATGGTGCTCAACGTGGCATTGCTGTTGATAGGCTTTCTGTTTTTGGGCAAAAAACTGGGCGCAAAAACCGTCTATTGTACCCTGCTGTTTTCCGTTTTCAACCTGTTGATCGACGAGTTCTGCCCCATTACGCAACCCATCACCGTGTCCGAGATTCGTCCGCACGGAGACCCCACCTTTGAAATGCTTTGCGGTGCGGCGCTTTCCTCTATCGGCGGTGCAATCCTTTTTAATAACGCAGCAAGCACGGGCGGTACCGACATTTTGACTATGATCGTCAAAAAGTACACCCGATTCAATATCAGTATCAGTATGCTCTGTATTGAGTTTGCGGTGGCATTTGCCTCCGGCTTTGTCAAGACCATCGGTTGGTCTACCGCAGGCTACGGCATCGTGACTCTACTCATTCAGGTGATTGTCATCAATGTCGTCACCGAAAACCTCAACCACAAAAAGCAAATCACCATCATCACCTCCAACCCCCGACCCATTTGCCAGTATATCAATAACGAGTTGCACCGTGGTGCTACCGTGGTGCGCGGCTTGGGCGCCTATACGGGCGACGTGCGCTATATGATCTATACCGTAGTCAGCGCGCGCCAAGCAGTCGAGGTCAAAAAGCGTGCGTTGGAGTTTGATACCAACGGCTTCGTCATCATCAACAACACCACCGACATTATCGGCAAGGGTTTCCGCCGTGCGGCGCTGGATTTTGCCGACGACGACAGTATCGTCCGCATTAAGGACAGCAAACACCACCACGTTGCCAAACCCACCGTGATTTGCCACGACGTGCCCGACTACGATATTGCAACGCTGGTCAGCTTGGGCATACTGCCCTCGGGCTATTGCGCCAACCAAGCGGCAAGTGCAGAGGTTGCCTGCGCCGAGGAGACCCCCACTCCCCTGGAGCAACTGGCCCACGACAACCAACCCACCCCCTTGGAGGAAATGGCAGCAGATACCGCCGAGCCAGAGACAAACTCCCCCGAAGAATAAGCAAGCGAAAAGGATAATAAAAGGAGCAGGACTAACCTGCTCCTTTTTGTTTGTTCAGATGGATTTTGTTCGCCCGTAGGCTCCGGGTGGTTCCGATTACTCTTCCTCCTCGGGGGCCACTTCTGCCTCGTCTACGGCTTCCTCGCCCTCCAGGTGTGCAATCGCACGGTTCATCTCCGCAATCTCTTGCTCGTCCACCTCGCTGGGCTCTACTTCGTCTCCCTCCATCTCCTTGGGTGCCAAAGCGACCGCCACCACCGAGTCACGACCCGTGTTCATAATGCGTACACCCTGCGAATTACGGCCAATCACGCTGATTTCCGAGATGGGAGTACGGATGATGATACCCTTTTCGGTGATGAGCAATACGTCGCTCTCATCGTCTACCATAATCACGTCTACGATACGGCCGGTCTTGTCGTTGAACTTGCCCGACAGGATACCCTTACCTGCACGGCCGGTCAAGCGGTATTCGTTGATATCGGTACGTTTGCCGTAGCCCTTGGAAGAAATGGTCAGCACCTTCTTCTCCAGGTCAACCTTGCTCATACCTACGATATAGTCGCCCTCGTCGATGTTCATAGAGCGTACACCATAGGCGGTACGGCCCACCTTACGCACGGTATCCACCGAGAAACGAATGCTCTTACCCAAGGAAGAGGTCAACAGCACTTGGTCGCCGTCTGCCACAAAGTCTGCAGCAATCAGTTGATCGTCGGGATCGAGGGTGATCGCAATCTTACCCTTGCTGCGGATAGAGAAGAATTCTTCCACGGGGGTCTTTTTGATCTTGCCCATCTTGGTTGCCATCATCAAGTAGCCGTGACGGTTTGCCTCTTGCTCGTCGGTGATTGCCAAAATGGTGGTCACGCGCTCGTCCTGCTCGATATTGATGATATTGTTGATGGTACGGCCCTTACCGTTGCGGTTAGCCTCGGGAATCTCGTAGCCCTTCACCACGTATACCTTGCCGTAGTCGGTGAAGAAGAACAGATTGTCGTGGGTAGAGGACACGAACAACTTCTTGACGAAATCGGTATCCTTTGCCTTGTGACCGGTAACGCCCACACCGCCACGGTGTTGCGCACGGTACTCGGACATGGGCAGGCGCTTGATATAGTTTTCGTTGGTCAGGGAAATGACGATATCCTCGCGGTCGATCAAATCCTCTACGTCGATATTGCAACCCTCGTAGGAAAGCTCGCTACGGCGTGCGGTGGCATATTTGCCCTCGATCTCCAACAGTTCCTCGCGAATGATACGGTCGATACGCTCGGGATGAGACAGAATATCGCGGTACTCGGCAATAGCACGCTCCAGCTCTGCCAACTCTTCCAACAGTTTGTCTACCTCCAGGGCAGTCAACTTTTGCAGGCGCAACTCGAGGATTGCGTTTGCCTGTTTTTCGGACAGGTCAAAGCGCTCCATCAGCGCGGCTTGTGCGCTTGCCTTGTCGGCAGATGCACGAATCAGCGCCACCACCTCGTCGATATTGCGTTGAGCAATCACCAAGCCTTGCAACAGATGCTCACGCTCGGTAGCCTTTTCCAAATCAAAGCGAGTTCTACGCTCAATCACCTCACGTTGGTGATCGATATACGCAGACAAGATCTCGCGCAGGTTCATAATGCGAGGATAGCCCTCTTTCAGCGCCAAGAAGATCATACTATAGGTCACTTGCAGGTTGCAGTGCTTATAGAGCGTATTCAACACAACCTTGGGGTTGAACTCCTTCTTGATGTCGATGACCAAACGCATACCCTTGCGGTCAGACTCGTCGTTGATATCGCTGATACCGTCGATACGCTTGCTCTTGATGAGGTCCACGATGGTCTCGATGAGCTTGGCCTTGTTGACCTGGTAGGGCAACTCGTTGATGATGATACGGCTACGGCCGTTGTGCTCTACGATATCGCTCTTTGCGCGAATGATACAGCTGCCGCGACCGGTACGATAGGCTTGGCGAATGGAATCAATATCCATCACGATACCGCCCGTGGGGAAGTCGGGACAGGGCAAATACGCCATCAAATCGTCCACGCTTGCCTCAGGGTTATCGATGAGCGCAACCGTTGCGTTGATTACTTCGCTGAGGTTGTGGGGCGGAATGCTGGTTGCCATACCGACGGCAATACCGTCTGCACCGTTGACCAACAGGTTGGGATAGCGGGCAGGCAACACGGTGGGTTGCATCAGGGTATCGTCAAAGTTGGGATAGTAGTCAACCGTCTTCTTGTCGATATCACGCAGCATTTCTGCGGCGATACGGCTGAGCTTCGCCTCGGTATAACGCTGTGCAGCCGCAGGGTCGCCGTCCACCGAACCAAAGTTACCTTGGCCAAACACCAGGGGGCAACGAATGGTAAAGCTTTGTGCCAAACGAACCAGAGCGTCGTACACTGCGCTATCGCCGTGGGGGTGATACTTACCCAACACGTCACCAACGATACGTGCGCACTTACGAGTGGGCTTTTCGTAGTCCAAACCCAACTCGTTCATAGCGTACAAAATACGGCGGTGTACGGGTTTCAAACCGTCACGCACGTCGGGAATTGCACGCGACACGTTCACGGCCATTGCATAGGCAATGAAGCTGTGTTTCATTTCATGCTCGACGTCTACCTTGACTATTTTGGTATTGTCGATAATCTCTTCGTATTCCTCATGCTTCTTTTTGATACTCATACTTCACCTCGCTATACGTCCAAATCCTTGACAATGGTAGCGTTTTCTTCGATGAACTGACGGCGCAGTTCGGGTTGGTCGCCCATCAGTAGGGTAAAGATTTCGTTTGCCTTGACGGCGTCTTCCATAGTCACCTGCACAAGCGTACGGGTAGCAGGACTCATGGTGGTCTTCCACAGCTGCTCGTCGCTCATTTCGCCCAAGCCTTTGTAGCGTTGCAAATCGCCCGACTTGCGGCCGTGCTCTGCGTAGTATGCCTCCAGCGCAGCATCATCGTAGAAGTACAACTCCTGCTTGCCCTTTTGAATTTTGTAGAGAGGGGGTTGTGCAATATAGACGTGGCCGCGCTCAATCAGGGGGCGCATAAAGCGGTAGAAGAAGGTCAGCATCAAAATACGAATGTGCGAACCGTCTACGTCGGCATCGGTCATACAGATGATCTTGTGGTAGCGGAGCTTACTCTCATCGAAATCGTCGCCAAAGTTACAGCCGAATGCGGTGATCATCGACTTGATTTCCTCATTCTCCAAAGCGCGGTGCAAGCGCACCTTTTCCACGTTCAAAATCTTACCGCGCAGGGGCAGGATTGCTTGGAAGCGGCGGTCGCGGCCCGTCTTTGCGGTACCGCCTGCCGAGTCACCCTCTACCAAGAAGATCTCGCACTTTTGCGGATCCTTGTCCGAACAGTCTGCCAACTTGCCGGGCAGGGTTGCGCTATCCAAGGGGGATTTGCGGCGCGCCTCCTCGCGTGCTTTGCGAGCGGCCTCACGTGCCTTTTGTGCGGTCAGAGAGCGCAGAATCAACTCGCGACTCTCACGGGGGTGCTCCTCCAAATAGGTGCCAAAGCACTCCGTCATAATGCGGCTGACCACGGTACGCATTTCGCTGTTGCCCAACTTGGTCTTGGTTTGACCCTCGAATTGGGGCTCGGTCAGTTTGATGGACAGTACGCACACCAAACCTTCGCGCACGTCATCGCCCGACAGCTTGTCGCTATCCTTCAAAATGCCCTCTTTGTGGCCGTAGTCGTTGATGATACGAGTAAGAGCGGTCTTAAAACCGTCCAAGTGGGTACCACCCTCCTCGGTATTGATATTGTTTGCGTACGCATACAGCACCTCGCCGTAGGTCTCGTTGTACTGGATAGCAATCTCCACCTCGCCGGCAAGCACCTTGCCGTTCTTGGTCTTTTCCTCAAATGTCTCCTCGAAGTACAGAGGCTTTTCGAACATGGGTTGGTGCATCAGGTTCAATTCTTCCACAAAGTGCGCAATACCGCCCTCATAGAGGAACACGTCGGTGCGAGGCTCGGCGCCGCGCAGGTCGGACAGAGAGATGGACAGGCCCTTGTTCAAAAATGCCAACTCACGCAGACGAGAACGCAGGGTTTCGTACTTGAATTCGATAGTATCGAAAATGGTGCTGTCCGGATAGAAGGTCACCTTGGTGCCGGTATCCTCACAGTCGCCAATCACGTGCAGACGGTGATCGGCCACACCGCGATGGTAGCGTTGGAAGAAGACGTGGCCCAACTGACGGACCTCTACCTCCAACCAATCGGAAAGGGCGTTCACGACCGAAATACCCACGCCGTGCAGACCGCCCGAAATGGTATAGCCGCCGTTGCCAAACTTACCGCCGGCGTGCAACTTCGTCAACACCAATTCCACGGCAGACAGACCTTCCTCGGGCTTGATACCGGTAGGAATACCGCGGCCGTTGTCCTCTACGGTCACGGAGCCATCTGCGTTGATACCCACCTTGATATGGGTACAGTAGCCAGCCAGCGCCTCGTCGATGCTGTTGTCTACGATTTCGCTTACCAAATGGTGCAGACCGCGCTCGTCGGTCGAGCCAATATACATGCCGGGACGTACCCGAACAGGTTCCAAGCCCTCCAGCACCTGAATCTGGTCTTGATTGTAGTTGTTTTGTACCTTGTCGCTCATATTTCCTCCCGGCGGAAAACCGCCCTATTTCGACAAATTCTCGCGCATACGCGCACGCGGCGCGCACGTATATAAAATTATATATTATATTATATAATATAA
>JAFTOZ010000090.1 GCA_017463565.1 Clostridia bacterium
GGTACGTGAGCGCCTTTTGCGCGGGGAACCCTTGGAGGGGCTTTTGCCCGAACAATGCATTGGATTGGTGAAAGAATTGTACGCCACTAAATTGCGCTAAATAACCGCTAGATTCATTCGCGCTATTAGATTCGCCTATAGAAGTCACTCTTGAATCACAGGAGAGAAGAAATGCCTCGGCGTATTTTATGTCAATTTATTTTTGTTTTAACAGGATAAAGTTAGGGACAGCTTTATTTCTTGTCTCAAACTAAAATTTGGTAGCACTTCTTATTAATATAAAACCCTGAATCCTTCATTTTTAATTTGGAATCCACAAAATACTCTGGATACGATTGAAAGTGTTATAAAAAGGGAGTATAATCAGGGTGATTACACTAATTAAGGTGAGGGATAAAAAATGACACTCGAATTAGGTTTAATTATAGGTCTATCGGTATTGCTAGCCATCGTTTGTATTTGTCAATACAAAAAAAATCACGAAATGGTCAAAGCATTGTCAGAAAAGGAAGACGCTTTGAAAAGATTAATCCAGGAATTGAATTCTCAACAGGTTGAATTGGCAAGTAACAATCACAAGCAGGTTGCAGAATCAATAAACGAAATAGAGCGCACCTTTTCTGAAATAAAAAGAGAAAATATCGAAATCGAAGATAAGATAGATTTATTGCAAAACACTCAGGTCACAATAAAAGAGGACCTGTATCTCGCCGTTAATAAATTGCATCTAGAATTATTAGAAAAGTTAGCTGCGCAAGCAAAGCTAATTGAGATTTTGCACGAACAAAACCAAGATTTCGAAAGGAAGCTCGCCATATTTACAGAAATAGAAGAAGACTCTAAAGGATTAAATGTAACAGAGGAGGTAAAAGCCCAGGAAGCTCTTTTATCGAAGGCATTAAGCGAGATAAAGAAAAGACCGCTCGCCACAGAATCTGCCCTGAATACGGAAAGACAAGTCATCGATGAGTCAGAGTCATCAGTCCTTGTGCCAGCTGATATTACGCCTATAGATCATCAAGTGCAAGAAGAACTCGTCCTTGATGAGGAACAACGCCGCGCATATGAACTGATGGAAAATACGAATGAGAACTTTTTCATTACTGGCAAGGCTGGTACAGGAAAAAGCTTTTTACTAAAACTGTTCGTTGAAGGGACGAAAAAGAAGGTCCTAAAGGTTGCCCCGACAGGCATTTCTGCGCTGAATATAGATGCGGCAACGATACATAGTGTTTTTGGCTATAGAAATTTGGAAAACATAAGCTTGGAAGAATTAGATGCTACAACGATGTATTGGTCCATGAGCCTCCGAATGTTGAAATATGTTGATACGATAATAATAGATGAGATCTCCATGGTGCGGGCTGATATTTTTGACAAGATGGAGAAGATATTGCGTATTGTAAATAAGAGTGAGAAATTATTTGGAAATAAGCAAATAATAGTTTTTGGGGATATGTTTCAATTACCACCTATAGCCACAAAGGAAGAAGAACTTTATTTGATGGATAAATATGGTGGAGTATTCTTTTTTAATTCAATGTCTTACGACTTTGGTAATTTTAACTTTATCGAATTAACCGTTAACCATAGACAACAAAAGGACGAGACTTTTTTCAATGTGTTAAATCGTATAAGGGAGGGAGAAGTCCGAAAAGAAGATCTTGCTCTATTAAATACGCGAGTTATCAAGAATAGAGAAAAATTGAGAAGGATTATTCGTCTGTATCCCAAAAGAGCCGACGCGGATAGAGTTAACAGGGAAGAACTTGCTAAAATTCCAGCAAAAGAATACGTCTACAACCATACCGTAACTTTGAATAAATACAACGACCAAAATATTGTTCTCGAAAACTATTTCCAGGCGGTTAGCACCTTGAGATTGAAGGTCGGGGCATTAGTGGTAATGACTCGCAATGACCGGCGTAAAAGATGGGTTAATGGGACACTTGCTATCATTTCTAGCCTAGAAAAAGACAGGATTGAGATTGCTATAGATGGCAGGAATTATTTCGTTTTGCCAGAGAGATTTGAAATAAAAGAAGCAGTGTATAGGAATGGTGGGATACATTACGACGTTTCGTTTTCTGCAAACCAATATCCTATTATGCTTGCATATGCCATCACCATACATAAATCGCAAGGTATGACATATCAAAAAATAGCTTGTGATCCAAGTGATTGCTTTGCAACTGGGCAAGCATATGTTGCGTTGTCTCGTTGCGTTAGTTTAGAAGGGATACACCTTTTAAGCGATATTAATGAGACAGAAATAAAGGTGGACCCACACGTTAAAGAGTTTTATTTACACGCAAAAAAGGAAACAGGGAAAATAGAAAAGAAAATTGAATATGGAGCAGACATAGAAACGAATATTTGTGGGCACAAGGTGTGTTACATAGAAAAAACGCATCAATATTTTGTTGATGATATTGAAGTTCCAAGTATTACAAAAATTGTGGACACGATAGCAAGCAAATATGGTTGGGACAATTATGCAAAAGTAAATAAGGAAGTATTAGAACTTGCAAAGGCAAATGGCGAACGCCTACACCGCGAGATTGAAGAATACGAGACGAACGGGATAATTGGAAATTCAACAGAAATTGTTAATTATTTGCGGATTAAAGATGAGCAAGGGTTTACTGTCATAAAGAATGAACAAATAGTCGTCTTATTCGACCATGTTATGTTAGATCATTTGCAGTATTATCCAATTGCAGCAGGCCGATTGGATATGATTGTTTCCGAAGGTGACAAAGTCGGAGTTCTAGAAGTAAAGAGGACGTCGAAATTGTATCTACCCAAAGTCGAATTCCAACTTAATTTGTATAGGATGGCATACCGGCAGTGTAATAATGAAACGAATGTGGATTTTTTGAGAGTAATAAGGCTCCGAGAGAACTCAACGCAGGTGAAAGAGATTAATATTGATGAGGCAAAAACATGGGAATATCTATATGAGTACATGGAAATGGAGAAGAAGTAAGGTGAGCTAAAGTTTTGCCAAAGGACTGAGATAAGTGCAAGCAAAATCTGCGCAGGGCTTTGATATATAGGGTCGAGTATGCTCATAACTGAAGTCACGGAAACTTATTAGCAAGGCTTTGAATCGACCACATTTTCTTTTTGGACTTAGGGTAGAGCCAAACAAAACAGAAAGCACAACCCAAGGGACAACAACCCTTGGGTTGTTTTGCATAGCAGGTAGTAGAGAGGATTTACTTTGCATTTGGACAGATAGGCAATAGATTGTAGCGCCACGCAAAGTCCGCCAAAGGAAATGAGCATGCAGCAGAGGGGAGCAACGATGCGAATGCTTGCGCCGGAGCCTGCCAACTCCACACACCCTCGGGTCATTTCGGTGAGACCAAAGATGATGCCTCGACTAAGCGCCGGATTGGCACCCATCTTTTCCAGTAGCCCTACGAGTAGTCCCCACAATCCTATTTGATTTGCCATATCGGCAAGCACGTTGAAAAGGGTGATATAGAGTCCTGCCACCATCAGCCCCAGGACGGTATTGCAAGCGGTATCCCATAACATTCTGTCCATTTCCACAGGGGGCAACGCGCGAGGAGTGAAAGAGTAGTCCTGCCGTTTTCCACGGTAGAATAGACCGTTCAGTAGAGCAGACAGATAGTGCGCCGCCAAAATACAGAGCCCTGCACGTGGGTCGTGCAAAATACTGCCTGCCACCGCACCAAGTACGAACATAGGGCCTGTTGCCGAGGTGAATGCGGTCAGGTGCTTGGCGCCCCGTGTATCGATGCGGCCTTGCTCGTATAGCTCGGCGGTCAGTTTTGCCCCCACCGGATAGCCACTCAGAAAACTGAGAAGTAGCACGTACGCGCCATCGGAGGGAGCGTGGTAGAGTTTGCCTACCCAGCGTGTGCGTGAGGTGATGCGTGCGGCAAGCCCCGAGGCAATGAATAGCCCAGACAAAAAGAAAAAGGGGAGCATCGACGGAAGGACGCTCATAACGAATAGCAGTAGCCCGTTGGTCACCGATTGGGCATAGGTGGTGGGATCTATCACCAGCGCAACCATCACCAGTAGGGCGGCAATTCCAACGGCAATCATGGATTTTTTCATCTTATTGATATGTATTGAAAGAGGAAGTGAAATATGCGTTAGCGTGGGAATTGAACAACTTCGCCAGGAGCGTATTGACAAGTGCTCCCGACCGTGATATACTCTGTATATGGCAAAACGTAAGAAAGTGGAAACTCCGGTAGAGGAGGAGAATAAGCCCCTGACCCAAGCGCAGATAGAAGCGGAGTATTTGGCTACGCTCAGCAAGAGTGAGCGCAAGGCTTGTTTGCGCCGTAAGAGGAAGGCAGGTCTTGCCCTGTGGATCCAGCGGAATTGGCTACCCATTCTTTTGGTGTGTGCCATTGTCTTTATGGCTTGTTCCGTGTCGATTGGGTTGCTACTGCAATAGTCAAACTGAGATGAATGGAAAAGAAAAGCGATTAGCCGAGAGTGACTAACCGCTTTTTTGTTTTGGTCTATCTATAGGACGATCATTTTGCCCCCTACGGGAAGGGCGTGCATCGTGCAATAGATTTCGTGCGCAGTTGCGTCTATCTGCGCACCCACCAAAGGAGATTCCTTGAGCCCCTTGTGCGAGGTATAGACCGGACCTGCTTTTTCCAGGGCGGCTTTGAGGGGCGCGGCGGTTTTGCGCATGCCGAGAATATGGAAGTAGGTTTCCTGCTCGACCGCCTGTCTTTTTTCTTTGGTGATTCCAAGCAGCGCGGCGGTAGCCAGACGGCGAATGCGTGCCAGGGTATATCGTTTGGTATGCGCGGCGGCTATCATATCCTCCGTGGTTGTGGCGGTAGTTGCCGCAGACCACAATCGGTTGCCGAGTCCTTCTTCTGCGCCGTAGAGCCTATTGCAACCCTCCTTGCCGAGCGTACGGACGGCGTGTAGGTATAATACGTCCTGCGAGAGGGACTTGGTAAGGCCTGCTTGATAGACTGCGCCCGATACGTACGGTCGTGCCTTTTGCCATTCTCCACCTGCCCACCAGGTACGAAGTGCGGTAGCCGATGGGTTTGATAAATCGTCCGTGGCGTGGTATGCGCCAAGTCTTGGGTGGGTGTGGGCAGTAATCGGCAAAGATAACCGCTGAATGGCACGCAGATATTCCATTCCCAAGATATTGTTGGGGTCGGGCGAGGGGAATGAAAGCCCAGTTTCGTCGGCGTAGGCTTGCCACGCTTTGGCTCGTGCGATAGGGTAGGCGGTGCCTTGGTCCAACTCTTTTCGTAGAGTTTCGCTGACCGCAGGCGGCTCCTCGACGAGTAAGCGCATGCCGCCTTGCAGAGTGTCGATATCGCCACACTCGCTACCAAAGGAAAGCACACCTGCGCCTAAAGGCGCAAGTTGCCGTACACCACCCTTGGCAAACTGCTCGGCACAATCGGTGGCATAGACGGTGGGCATCTCCAATACGAGGTCTGCGCCTGCATCAAGAGCGTGCTTTGCGCGGGTGTATTTGTCGAAAAACATATCCCCACCGCGTTGGCAAAAATCACCGCCCAGTACCACGACCAAGGGTAGACCCGTTTGCTTCGCCTGTTGGATATGGGCAAGGTGGCCTGCGTGCAGGGGGTTGTATTCTGCGATTATCGCAACGAAATTTATATTTTTGGTGTTATTTACTTGCAAAATCCGCCCTCATAACCTATATTTGTAATTAGATTATAATACAAGTCTGCTTGCGTTGACAAACGGATTTGCATACATGGAGGTAAGGCATGTCTAAATTGATGGATAACATTAGAGCAAAAGCCGCCACCCTGGGTAAGCATATCGTGCTGGCTGAGGGCGAGGAAGCGCGCATCATTAAAGCGGCCATCCGCATTCGTGACGAGGGTATTGCCAAGATCACTCTGTTGGGAAATCCCGACGTAGTTGCACGTGTTGCAGAGGGTGCTGACCTCACGGGTATCAACGTGGTTGACCACAAGAATAGCCCCGATTTCCCCCGCTATGCTGCGCTGTTGTACGAGCTGCGTAAGTCCAAGGGTCTGACCCTTGAGGCCGCAGAGAAGCTCACGCAGGATCCCCTGTATTACGGCGTGTTGATGATCAAGGCCGGTGATGCCGACGGTATGGTGGCAGGTTCTATCTGCGCTACCGGCGACGTGTTGCGTCCTGCTTTGCAGATTGTGAAGACTGCGCCCGGTATCAAGACGGTGAGCAGCTGCTTCGTGATGTCCTTGCCCGAGGGTAGCCCCTACGGTGACGACGGCGTGATGGTGTTTGGCGACTGCGCCGTGAACCCCATGCCCGATGCAAATCAGTTGGCAGATATTGCCATTGCTTCTGCTGACAATGCGGCAAAGCTCGCAGGGATCCAACCCCGTGTGGCTATGTTGAGTTTCTCTACCAAGGGCTCCGCAAAGCACGACGTGGTGACCAAGGTGCAAGAGGCTACTGCTCTCGTGAAGGCTGCACGCCCCGACTTGATGGTGGACGGCGAGTTGCAATTGGACGCTGCTTTGGTTCCCTCCGTGGGTCAACTGAAGGCGCCCGGCAGTCCTGTTGCCGGCAAGGCCAACGTGTTGATCTTCCCCGATCTGCAAGCCGGCAATATTGGCTACAAGATCGCCCAACGTTTGGGTGGTGCCGAGGCAGTAGGTCCCGTTTGTCAAGGCTTTGCGGCTCCTGTCAACGATTTGAGCCGTGGCTGTAGCGTGCAAGACGTGGTGGACGTAGTTGCCATCACCGCACTGCAATCCATTAAATAAGGAGATAGATATGAAGATTTTGGTTTTGAACGCAGGTAGTAGTTCCCTGAAGTATCAACTCATCGATATGAACGGTGAGGTCGTCCTTTGCAAGGGCGTTTGTGAAAAGATTGCCGACAACGGTAGTTTTCTTACCCACAAAATCAACGGCGAAACCCATACCATCCATCACGATATGCCCAACCACAAGGTTGCGCTGAATCTCTTGTTTGAGGTATTGTTGGACGCAAAATTGGGCGTTTTGAAAAAGTTGGACGAAATCGACGCTATCGGTCACCGCGTAGTGCACGGCGGCGAGGACTTCAAAACTTCTGTTTTGGTGACGGACGAAGTGTTGGAGATCTGCAAGAAGAACGAGGCTTTTGCTCCCTTGCATATGCCTGCTAATATCGGCTGCATGGAGATCTGCCGTGAGTTGTTGCCCGTGCCCAACGTGGCCGTGTTTGACACCTCTTTCCACCAGACTATGCCTGCTCACGCATACCGTTATGCTCTGCCTAACGAGGACTATAGCGAGCTGAAGGTGCGCCGCTACGGTTTCCATGGCACCAGCCACAAGTTTGTCAGCGCAGAGGCTGCAGGTATCGCAGGCACCGATCAAATCAAAATCGTTACCTGCCACTTGGGCAACGGCGCAAGCGTAGGTGCTGTTTTGAACGGTAAAATCGTAGATACCTCTATGGGCTTCACTCCTTTGGAGGGCCTGGTGATGGGTACCCGTTCGGGTGACGTAGACCCCGGTGTGATCCCCTTCATTATGAAGAAGCGCGGTATCAGCGACGTGGGTGAGTTCGTGGATCGCTATCTCAACAAGCGCGGTGGCATGAAGGGTATCGCCGGCATGAGCGACTGCCGTGACCTGCAAAAGGCCGCAGAAAGCGGAGATGAAGCAGCTGCTTTGGCATTGGATATGTTTGCATACCGTGTGAAGAAGTACATTGGTGCCTATATGGCAGCCATGAACGGTGCTGACTATATCGTGATGACGGGCGGTATCGGCGAGAATAGCGACTATATGCGTGAAAAAGTTTTGACCAACATGGAATTCTTGGGTATCAAGTTGGACAAGGCTGCAAACGACGGCTTGCGCGGTGAAGTGAAGCGTATCAGCACCGAGGATAGCGCAGTGCAAGTTTGGGTAATTCCTACCAACGAAGAATTGGTGATTGCACGCGACACCCTTGCTTTGGCTAAATAAGGCTTGACAAAGTGCGCGAAAATAATTGACAAGGTAAAACCTTTCTCTTATAATACAAAATGCGAGGTTACGCTATGCACGTGGATGTTTCTCAACTGACAGGCGGTCGGACTTGGTCTGGCGACTACACCCCGGATACAGAGGTTGTAGAATCCTTGTTGGATTCCACGGCGGTGCGCCCCTTCAACGTAGCGCTGTCGGCAACGATGGTGGAGGATAGTATCTATCTGCGTGTGGAGGTGGACGGCGAGGTATATGCCCGCTGTGACCTGTGCGGTGCGGCCTGCAAGGCACATTGCGGCTGCGTGTTGGACGACGAGTTGTCCTTGGCGGATGAGGCGTATGACGCTGAGTCCAACGAGTACGACCTCACGTCCATCATTGAGGAAGCGTTGGCCATGAGCGCCCCGCGTGAGGCAAGATGCTCCGCGGAGTGCAAAGGGCTTTGTCCCCGTTGTGGGGCGAATTTGAATCACGGTCATTGTGGCTGTGCAAAAGAAACAATTTACATCGGAGAGAATAACCCCTTCGGTGCAATCAAAGATTTAATAACGGGAGGTGCGGAAAATGGCAGTACCAAAGTGTAAAACGTCTAAGGCAAGAAGAAATTCCAGAGCGGCTAATTGGAAGATTGAGTCGGTTGGTTTGGTAGAGTGCCCCAGTTGCCACGAGCTGATCAAGAGTCACAGAGTGTGCCCCAACTGCGGTGCATACGATGGCAAGCAGGCTGTTGAAATCAAGCAAAAGAAGGAAGACTAATCGTTCCTTTTTCCGTTTGACTGTATCACAGACAGGTGGTAGGATTTTTTGTCCTACCATTTTTGCAAGATAAGGAGTAGCTATGATCAAGATTGCAGTTGATGCCTACGGTGGCGACAATGCACCGGAGGAAATTGTGCAAGGTGCGTTTTCTGCTCTTGCTATGGATGCAGAACTGTCGGTCGTATTGGTAGGAAAAGAGGCGCCTTTGCGTGCCCTATGCCAAGATAGCAAGTATCTGGATCGAATTGAAATTGCCCCGGCAGAGGACGTCATCGGTTGCGATGAAACCCCTGTCGTTGCCATTCGTCGCAAGAAAAACGCGTCTATTCCGCGTATGTTTACGCTGGCCGTAGAGGGTGGCGCAGACGGTTGTGTGTCTGCCGGATCTACGGGTGCGGTGCTAGCAGGCGGTATCTTTTTGGCCGGTCGTATGCAGGGTGTGAAGCGTCCGGGTCTTTGTCCTTTGTTGCCCACGGTAACAGGCGGTAACGTACTGTTGGTCGACTGCGGCGCCAATACCGATTGCAAGCCGGAGTATTTGTTGCAGTTTGCCCAAATGGGTGTGGCGTATATCCGTTGTCTCTACGGCATCGAGAATCCTCGGATTGGTCTTTTGTCCAACGGCGCAGAGGACGAAAAGGGAAACGAACTGATCAAGGAAACCAACGCATTGTTGCGCGCTTCGGGACTTAATTTTGTCCGTAACGCAGAGGCTCGTGAAATGCTCAGCGGTGAGTTTGATATTATCGTGTCGGACGGCTTCAACGGCAATATTGCACTTAAGAGCGCAGAGGGTACGGCAGGTGCTGTGTTCACGCTGCTCAAGCAGGGCATTGCCTCCTCTTTCCGCGCAAAATTGGGCGCGGCGTTGATGATGCCTGTGTTGAAAAAGATCAAAAAGCGCATGGACTATACCGAGCACGGCGGAGCGGCACTTTTGGGTATCAATATTCCCCTTGTGAAGGTGCACGGATCTACAAAAGCGAAATCCATGGCAGCTGCTATTTTGCAATGTAAGCGAATGGTGGAAACGGATTTGGTGCAAAAGATGAAGGAATTTTTCCATGAGTAACGAATATTCTGGACTTGAAAATAGAATAGGCTATCATTTCAAAGATCTTGCGCACCTTGAGTTGGCTTTTACCCACTCCTCGGTAGCGGACAACAATAACCAACGAATGGAGTTTTTGGGGGACGCCGTGTTGGATATGGTGGTGGCAGATTATCTGTACCGCCGCTATCCCCAAGCAGACGAAGGTCAACTGACGGACATGCGCGCGCAGATTGTTTCACGCAAACCCCTTTGTGATTTGTACGAGGAACTGCAACTGTCTTTTCACTTGCAGGTTTTCAATTTGTCTAAGCGAAATATGAGCGTGAAAACGCGCTCGGACGTGGTGGAGGCTTTGATTGCGGCTATCTACCTGGACGGAGGCGTAGAGCCTGTGCGTGCCTTTGTGGAGAGATTTATCTGTGCGGCATATCACGAGAGAGTGGACTATAAGTCGCGCATGTATGAATATGCCCAATCTCGGGGATTGCACGTGTTATTTGAGACGATCGACGTGGGAGACGAGCATAAGCCCTTCTTTGAGTCTACCTTGACGATAGACGGCACCGTCTACGGTCCCGGTCGAGGGAATAGCAAGAAACAGGCAGAACAGGCCGCAAGCCGTGTTGCGTGGGAGGTGCTATGTATCAACTGACCCTCAAAAAAGGAGAAGAACGGCGTGTACAGACCCACCCTTGGATCTATGCTAACGAGGTGCAGAGCATTGAGGGCAAGGACAAGCAAGGGTCGGTTGCCAAGGTGTTGGCATACGACGGACGTTTGGTTGGTTACGGCTTTATCAACCACCTCAGCAAAATCATCGTGCGCTTGCTTTCGAGAAAAGACGCAACCTTTGACCGCAACTTTTTCTACGAGCGCATTTTGCGTGCAAAAGAGTATCGTGAAAGTTTGAACTACGGCGAGGTTTACCGTGCCGTTTTTGCAGAAAGTGACGAGTTGCCAGGCTTGATCGTGGATCGCTACGGCGACTATCTTTCCGTTCAGTTTTTGTGCCTGGGTATGGACGTCATCAAGCCCATGATCGTGGACATTTTGGTGGAGATTTTTGCGCCGAAAGGAATCTACGAGCGTAGTGACGTTGCGGTGCGCACCAAAGAGGGACTCCCCCTGACGAAGGGATTGCTCTACGGCAACGTGCCCGAGAGGGTAGAGGTATTGGAAAACGGTAGCAAAATGTTGGTGGACATCATCAACGGACAAAAAACCGGCTATTTCCTGGACCAAAAAGAAAACCGAGCCAACGTGATGCGATACGTAGAAGGCAAAAAGGTCGTCGATCTGTTTTGCAACGTGGGCGGATTTTCTATGTGTGCTTGTCGCGGTGGCGCAAGAGAGGTGACTGCCGTAGATATCAGCGAACCGGCGTTGGAACAGGTGCGCGCCTCTGCCTCTTTGAACGGATACGAGGTCGACACCGTATGTGCGGACGTGTTCCAGTGGCTACGCGAGGAGAGAAAAGCAGGGCATAAATACGACGTGATCGTACTGGATCCTCCTGCTTTTACCAAGAGCAAGGACACCGTCAAGCAGGCCATCGCAGGCTATAAGGATATCAACATTCAAGCAATAAAATTGCTTGCCGAGAGAGGAACTCTCGTGACGTGCAGTTGCTCGCAACATTTGACGATTCCTTTGTTTTTGGATATGATTACCGAAAGTGCAAGGGAGGCAGGTATCCGTCTGCGGTTGGTTGAACTGCGTATTCAGTCAAGGGACCACGCTACGCTACTTGGTACCGACGAGGCTATCTACCTCAAGGTTGCTACCCTACAACGCATTGATTAGACAGGCATTGCCTGTCTTTCTTTTTTTTGGCGGGCATATGCGGGAAAAAGTAGCCGCAAAGGCATTTACAAATCGGACGAAATGCTTTATAATTGTTTTAATGTACTCTACATATTTAGGAGATAAAAATGTTAAAGAGAATTGAACTACAGGGTTTTAAATCCTTCCGCGACAAGACCGTGATCAATTTTGAACACGGCTATACCGCCATCGTCGGTCCCAACGGCTGCGGTAAGAGTAACGTCAGTGACGCGATTCGTTGGGTATTGGGCGAGCAGAGCGCAAAGCAGTTGCGTGGCACCAATATGAAGGGTGTCATTTTTGCAGGTACCGCTACCTTGCCGGAGATGGGCTATGCCGAGGTGACGCTTGTTTTTGACAATAGCGACGGTATGTTCCGCACCACCTACGAGGAACTTTCTATTACGCGTAAGATTTTCCGTAGCAAGCCCGACAACTACTACTACATCAACCACAAGCCTTGCCGCCGTCAGGATATCATTGAGATCATGCGTGATACCGGTGCCGGACGCGAGAGTTTGAGCATTATCGAACAGGGCGCCGTGGCAGAAATCATGAAGGTGAAGCCGGAGGACCGTCGCCGTATCTTTGACGAGGCCGCAGGCATTGCGTTGGCGAAGAGCGAGAAGCGCAGCAACTTGCGCTTGCTGGAAAGCACCAACAACGGCATTATGACCTTGATGGCACGCCTGGAGGAGATGGACAAGCAGTTGACTCCCTTGCGCCGTCAGGTAGAAGCGGTCATCAAATACGAGGAGTTCCGTGAGCAGTTGCGCGTGTTGGAGTACAACATGTTTATCTATAAGTACGAGAATGCGGACCGCGACAAGAGCGCAATCCGTGCGCATATCACCGAGTTGGACGAGTATATTGCGGACAACGAACGTGAGGTGGAGCGTTGTCGCCGCCGCAAAGAGCAGATTGACGTGGAGCAAAACGAGAACGATCGCGTGTTGCACGGTCTGTACGATAGCCGTACCATCATTCGTGAAAACCGCGCACGTTTGTCGGGTGACCAACAGGCACATAAAGCCAAGTTGGAGTCCTTGCAGACCACGTTGGCTACCCTGGAGGAAAACTTGGAGGCTAACCGTGAGGCAAACGCTACCGTCCGTGTGGAGCTGGCAGAGGCACAGCAAGTGTTGGCGGCTAAGCGTACCGAAAAGTTTGACCGTGAGGTAGAGGTGAGCGTTGTCAACGCTGACTATAACGCCGTGACGGCAGAGTTGGAGGAGAGCGAGCGTGGCATCGAGTTGGGTACCAGCGCACAAATCGATACGCTGACCCGTTTGGCCGGCGTGCAATCGGATGCGGCTACCGCCCAGGCAACCGTCAACGTGCTGCATGAGAATATGGCCAATGCCGACAAGGAGATTGCGAGCGCACGTGCGTCTATGCAGGAGGAGCAACAGGCCATTGATACCGCTCGCGCAGGGCAGGAGCAACTGTCCTTGCAGTACGAGCGCAATAACGCCGCCTATCAGTCCCGTGCCCAAATCATCAACGAATCTCGCTACCGCCGTGCTGAATTGGAACGCCGTATCAAGGATATGGAGCAACGCGTGCAGGCCAAGGAAATCAACGTGCAGAGTTTGCGCAACTATCTGCGTGACAAAAAGGGATATAGCAAGTCGGTTGCATACATCGTGAAAGCATCTGCGCAAAGCCCCGCCCTTCGTCAACACTTTATCGGTATCGTCAGCGATCTCTACGAGGCCGCACCCGACTATGCCGAGGCCATCGAGGTGGCATTGGGCGCAAGCGCCAACCATATCGTCACGAGAAATCAAGACGACGCCAACTATATCTTCAACGTACTGAAAGCCGCCAATATGGGTCGTGCAACCTGTTTGCCCTTGAACCGTTTGAAAACGGAGGGTTTGGCATTTGAATACCGCGGCGTTTTGCGTGAGCACGGCGTATTGGGTGTGGCGTCTGACTTCGTGCAGTGCAATGCAGAGGCAGAGGGTGTTTTCCGCCACCTGCTGGGCCGTATCGTCATCGTAGACAGCCACGAAACGGGTAAGCGTATTGACGATAAGTACCGTCGCGGTATCAAGATGGTAACCTTGGACGGCGAGGTGTTTGACCCCAGCGGTACCATGAGCGGCGGTTCGCGCAAGTCGCAAGAAGACGTTGCCCTGGATCGTGAGCGCAAAGAGTTGGAACTGTTGAAGAAAGAGCTGCAGACCCTGACGACCGAGCGAGAAAAAATAGATCGCACCATTGCGTCGAGCGAGGAGTTTATGACTACTTCGCGCGAAAAGCAGGACGAGTTGAACCGTCAGTACAGCGAGTTGACCGCAAGTATCAAATCGCACGAAACCGCGTTGGCGTTGTTGGAAAACCGAGTTCGAGAGGCCGAGGCAACCAAGGCCTATACCGCAGCAAGACTACGCAAGTTAGAGGCAGACCTTGCTGAGGCACAATCGGCAGGCGACGCCATCAAGACGGGTTCTACCGACGGTGCTGCGCAGGTAGAGCAAGCCAAGGCGTCTAAGGAGAGCATTAAGGTATTGCGTGAGGCTTTGGGCGAACAACGCTCTGCGTTGAACGTGGCTATCAGCGCACTTGCCACCGAAATCAGCAATATCGAGCGTGATGTCAAGCGTATGAGCGAGGAACTGGCTCGCACCACGGCCGCCGTGGAGGGCTTGGGCGCAGATATCGAGGCCAAGAAAGAGGAGATCAAGCGTCACGAGGAGGCCCGTCCCGAGTTGCAGTTCTCGGAGGAAGAGGGCGCCAAATTGGAGCAAATTGAGAGCCAAATCACCGCTTGCTTGGAGAAGAAGGAAGCCTTGCGTGAGGCCTTGGCAAAGGCCAACCAACAACAAGAGGAATTGACCGAGCGTGTACTGCTGTCTACCAACGAGCGCACCAAGTTGTACGGCAAGATCGAAAAGATTGATACTGAGCTTGCGCAATGGACGCAGAAAATCTACGAGGACTACGAGGGTCGTACCTACGAGGATATCGCAGACCAAAAGGCAGAGGACTTCGACCACGTCAAGGCCCCCGGTGCTATGGCGGTGTTGCGTGCTAATATCACCAAGCTTGGTCCCATCAACCACGCCGCGAAGGAACAGTACGAAACGCTGTCTGCCGACCGTCAGGAGGTTTCTCGCCAGATGGAAGACGCGGTACGCGGCAAGGAGAATATCGAGATGATGATCGCAAAGATCACCGCCGAGATGAATGCCAAGTTTGCCGAGGCGTTTGCCAAGATCAACGAGAACTTCTCGGATACCTTTACCGATCTGTTTGGCGGTGGCTCCGCTTCGTTGGAGTTGATCGACAATCCCGACAATCCCGACGAGCAGGGTGTGGATATCGTGGTGCAACTGCCCGGCAAGAGCAAGGGTCCGTTGACCCGTTTGAGTGGCGGCGAACAATCGCTGACGGCTATTGCCATTTTGTTTGCTATCCTCAAGCTGAAGCCCATGCCTTTCGTAGTGTTGGACGAGGTTGAGTCTGCGTTGGACGAGGTGAACTGCAACCGCTTTGCTCTGTTCCTCAAGAAGTATGCAAACACCTCTCGCTTCGTAGTCATCACCCACAAAAAGCCCACTATGGGTAGCGCAGACGTCATCTTTGGTGTGACTATGCAACAACCCGGTGTATCCAATATCGTGTCGGTCAGCCTGTCCGATGCAGTCAAGCACGTTTGGGAGGACTAATATGTCGTTTTTCAAAAGGATCCTGGACGGTCTGAGGAAGACCAAAGAGAATATTTCGCGTAAACTCTACCGCGCCTTCAAGGGTGCGGCTATCGACGAGGAGTTCTACGAGGAATTGGAATATGCGCTCCTTTGTGCGGACGTAGGTGCAGAGGCCACCGAGTCGGTACTGGAGGATCTTAGAGATATTTGCTACGAGCGCAAACTTACTACTCCCGATCAAGCACGCCAAGTGTTTGAGCAACTTCTGATTGATATGATCGACTACGAGGTGCCCGAATACGAGTACCCTTTGTGTATCTTGGTCGCAGGCGTCAACGGCGTTGGCAAGACCACCGCCATCGGAAAGTTAGCAAACTACTTTGTGTCGCAGGGCAAGTCTGTGGTGCTGGCAGCAGCCGACACCTTCCGCGCGGCCGCAGGTGAGCAACTGTCCGTGTGGGGCGAGCGCAGCGGTGTGCGCGTGATTCGCCACGAGGAAGGCGCAGATGCCGGTGCTGTGGTGTTTGATGCAATCAGTTCTGCCAAAGCCAAAAAGACGGACGTATTGCTGATTGATACTGCAGGCCGTTTGCATAATAAAAAGAACCTCATGGAGGAGTTGAAAAAGATCAACCGCATTGTGATGCGCGATTATCCCGAGGCGGACTACCGTAGCTTTATCGTGTTGGACGCCACCACCGGTCAAAACGCACTGACGCAAGTCAATTTGTTTGACGAGGCGATTGATATCGACGGCATTATTCTCACCAAGTTGGACGGCACCGCCAAAGGCGGCGTAGTGTTGGCCATCTGTCACGAAAAGGAACTGCCCGTGCTCTACGTAGGCGTAGGTGAGGGCAAGGAGGACTTGCTTCCCTTTGATGCAAAAGACTTTGTGGAAGCCATCATGAGCGAATGAAAATACTGATTGTCAACGACGACGGAATCGAGGCAAAGGGCCTTCACTCGCTGGCCAAGCAACTTTGCCAACAACACGAAGTGTGCGTGGTGGCACCTATGCATCAGCGTAGCGGCTTTTCGCACGCTGTGACCCTGCACGCTCCCTTGCACTATGAGGAAGTGCCTGCGGAGGGTTACCGAGCCTATCGATTGGAGGGCACTCCCTGCGATTGTGTCAAGTTTGCCTATTTGCAATGGATGCACGATGCAGACCTGGTGATTTCGGGTATCAACGATACCGTTAACGTAGGCGACGATATCCTGTATTCGGGCACCATCAACGCGGCTATTGAGGGCGGCCTTTGTGGCGTGCCGTCTATGGCTGTTTCGGTGGACGTGGTCGATGATGACTACGAGTTGGTTTCTGCATTTGTGGCTAACAACCTATCCGTCTTGCTGTCTATGTGTAAGGGCGATCAGATTCTTTCCGTCAATTTCCCCTCGTCTAAGGCAGAGGACATCAAAGGGCTTTGTGTAGCCCCTGCAGGTATCAAACGGTTTGACGACTACTACGTATTGGTGGACGGTCTGTATTATCTGAAAGGAGAGCCTATTCCTGCCGACAACGCACCCAACTGTGACGTGAACCAACTGAAATTGGGAAATATCGTCCTTACGCCTATTCGCTATCAATATACCGACGAGGCGCGACTTGCCGCCCTTGAGGGCCAGGCAGGCAAACTATGTTGGTGATTGGCGCCGGCGCTGCCGGTATGATGGCGGCTATCACCGCCGCCAGACAAGGTGCCTCGGTGACTGTCATTGAGAAGAATGACAAAATTGGGCGCAAGTTGTATATCACGGGGAAGGGTAGGTGCAACGTCACCAACCAATGCCCTGTGGACGAGTTTAGCACCCACGTGGTGACGAATGCGCGCTTTGTGCTGTCTGCACTTAACCGCTTTTCGCCGCAACATACCATAACCTTTTTTGAGGAGGCAGGCGTGCCCCTCAAGGTGGAACGGGGCAACCGTGTCTATCCGGTCAGCGACCGCTCTGCCGATATTATCGACGCGCTGTTGCGCGAGGCAAAGGCCGCAGGTGTGCGCTTTATCACGGGCGTAGCCGTGCGCGAGATAGAAAAGACGGAAGAGGGCTATACCGTGCGCCTTGCCGACCGAGAGTTGCATTGCAAGCAGTTGATGATTGCGACCGGCGGTGTGTCTTATTCGGGAACCGGCAGTACGGGCGACGGATACAGATTTGCCACAAATCTTGGTCATACCATCGTGCCGCCTGTTGCTGCTTGCGTGGGCATACGGTGCGCAGGTACCACCGATTTTGCAGGGTTGTCCCTCAAAAACGTAGAGGTATCTATCCACAAGGGCGGAAAGAAACTCACCGAAAGATTTGGCGAGATGCTCTATACCCATACCGGTGTGAGCGGCCCCGTCATTATGGTGATGAGCAGCTACGTCAACCGTACCGATTTGCAGGATATGACCTTGCGTATCGATATGAAGCCTGCTTTGGACGAAGCAACGTTGGATAGACGTTTGATCGCAGACCTGTCCGTTTCGCCCAAGAAACAGCTGGTGCACGTGGTGGAGGGGTATCTGCCCAAAGCACTGGTGCCCGAGTGGCTCCGCAGAGCCGGGGTTAACGCGCGCAAAACTGCCGCCGAAATCACCAAAGAGGAGCGTACCCGACTGGTTGCTACACTGAAAGCATTCACCTATCCAATCCAAGGGTTGGAGCCCATAGAGGGTGCTATCGTCACCGCGGGTGGCGTTTCTGTGAAGGAAATCAACCCCAAAACCTTTGAGAGTAAACTGTGCAAAGGTTTGTACTTTGGGGGAGAGGTGATGGACGTGGACTGCCTGACGGGCGGATATAATTTGCAGGTTGCATTTGCCACCGGGTATTGTGCCGGACTGGCAATGGCCGCAGTACAACTAGAAAACAAGGCGTAAGCCACAAGTGAGGAAAATATGATCAACATTGCAATTGACGGACCGGCCGGAGCAGGCAAAAGTACTATCGCTAAAAGAGTAGCAAAAGCATTGGGCATTCTCTATCTGGATACGGGCGCTATGTACCGTGCTATGGCCTTGCAAGCCTTTCGAAGCGGTATTGACGTGAACGATGCAGAGGCTGTTTGTGCCAAGCTGGATTTTAGTCTGATTCGCGTAGCGTACCAAGCGGACGGCATGCACGTCTACTTGGGAGAGGAGGACGTATCTCAGGCCATTCGTGAAAACCACGTCAGCAAGGGTGCTTCCGATATCTCCAAGATTCCGGAGGTGCGCCTGCATTTGGTGGAATTGCAGAGAAAAATTGCCGCCGAAAACCACGTGGTGTTGGACGGCCGTGATATTACCAGTTACGTATTACCTCGTGCAAAGTACAAGTTTTACTTGGACGCAAGCCCCGAAGTGCGCGCAAAACGTCGCCATAGCGAGTTGGCTGCCAAGGGCGTTTGTATGGATTACGACAAGTTGCTCGCAGAAATTATCGATCGCGACTATAATGATTCTCACCGCGCCTTTGCTCCCTTGACGCGTACCGAAGATAGCATTTATATCGACAGTAGCGACTTGTCCATCGACGAGGTTGCCGCGTTGATTCTTTCCTACGTCGACGAAAAAGTGGAGGCATAAGGGCAGTTATGAGTTTCTTCAATTTCATTAAGGTCATCACTTATCCGCTTCTTTCCTTGGTTTTTCCCACAAAGGTCTACCGTAAGGAGAACTTTGCACGGCAAAAGTCGGTGGTTTGTTGCAATCACTACGGCGCTATGGATATCGTGGTGCTGTCGCGCTCTCTTCTTTGGGGGGGCTGCCATTGCGTGAGCAAAGAGGAACTTTTTTCTAATAAATTCGTAGCATGGTTCCTGACGAAAATGGGTGCTATTGCCATCAAGCGTGGGGAGAGTGATATTGGCGCATACCGCCAAATTATGCAGGTTTTGAACGAGGGCAAGCAGTTGGTGATTTTCCCCGAGGGCACGCGAAATAGCGACCCTTGCGGTCCCTTGCAACCTCTGCAAACGGGAGCCGCCACCTTTGCAATCAAGGGCAGCTGTCCCATTATTCCTATCGTGAGTTTGCGCAAGCCCAAACCCTTCCGCCGCACGTACTTGATGGTGGGCGAGCCCATTGACGTGGGGCAGTTTAGCGGTATCAGTATGAAGGAAGCAAGAGCACAAGCAACCGCTTTGTTGACCGAGCGCATGCTTGCTTTGCGAGCAGACTTAGAGGAAGAAATCGCCTCGCGCAAAACCCGTAAGGAGAAAAAATGCAAATAGTCCGTGCGCAAGATCTGGGATATTGTGCAGGCGTGACCGCCTCTGTTGAAAAAGCGATAGGGGCGTTATCTTTTGGTAAGCCCGTATATACGCTGGGTATGCTGATTCATAACGAGCATACCGTAGCGAAACTTGCCGATATGGGCATTCGACCCGTCTCTAAAGAGCAGGCAAAGACCCTTCGTGAGTGCGTTTTGGTGATCAAAGCACACGGTTGCTCAGAGTTGTTTTTGAAGTCCTTGCACCCCTCGGTAACGGTGGTGGACGCCACCTGTCCTATGGTGAGAAAATCGCATGATTTTGCACGCCTGGCACGTGAAAACTCTCAGCAACTGATCATCGTTGGTGACCCCAAACATTCGGAGATCAAAGGGCTATTAGAGGACGGAGAAGGAGATACCGTAGTGCTTTCATCCGTAGAGGAAGTAGAGGCCTATGTGCCCACTCGAGACGCGCTCGTGGTCGTGCAGACTACATTTGACGTGGATGCGCTCGCGCCTATACTGGAAAGCATAAAATTAAAGTTAAATTTTTGTAAAAAATTGCTTGCCATACATAATACTATTTGTTATACTACAAGCAAGCGAAGACAGCAGGTCATTGCTTTGGCAAAGGAATGCGATGCAATTGCGGTGGTCGGTAGTCGTAGCAGTGCAAACACAATGGGCCTTTTTGCGCTGGCTGAGGACGCGTGTGGTCGGGCGTATTTGGTCGAAAGTGTTGGCGATATAGGAAAAATTCAAAAAACAAAAATACTGAAACTGGGCATCGTGTCGGGAGCCTCGACACCCCCGGAATTAGTAACGGAGGTAATAACAAGAATGAGTAACGAAGAAAAAGCCGTTGTCGGCGAAGAAATCAACGCAGTCGTTGATGCAGCAGCAGAAGTCAGTTCTGTAAAAGAGTCCAAAAAGCCCATGACCATGGAAGAAGCTTTGGCTTCGATGGTCGAGATCAAGCAAGGCACCGTAGTGAATTGCCGCGTTATCGAAGTTCGCGATGACGGTTTGGTTGTAGACTGTGGTCAAAAGAAAGATGGTTTTGTAGCAGCCGAGCATTGCGGCATTGATGAGTACAACAAGGAAAATCACACCGTAGGCGAGGAATTCCAAGCTAAGATCATCGAAAACAAGGGCACCGACAAGTCCATGCTCACCCTTTCCAAGAAGGCTGTGGATGCAGATCACGCCGCTAAGTTGGCCCGTGAGGAAGCAGAAAAGGAATTGTTGGGTAGTCGTTTCGACGTCACCATCAGCAAGGTTGTCAAGGGCGGCTTGTTGGCTCACAAAGGCGATTTCACCATCTTTATCCCCGCTTCGCACATTGAGGTCGATCCCGTTGAGGCAGAGGCTATGGATAAGTATGTTGGCGAAACTTTGACCGTTAAGAAGTTACCTCCCAAGAAAGACGAACCCGAGCGTGCAGGTAGCAAGCGTATCGTTGCTTCCCACAAGATGGTCGTTTTGGCTGATCGCCGTGCCGCCGCTGCAGAGCGTAAGAAGGCTCGCGAGGAGCGCAAAGAGCGTGAGGATCAAGAGAAGAAGGACATTTTCGAGGCCAATAAGGACCGCTTCGAGCTGAACAATATCGTTCCCGGTATCGTGAAGAAGCACGTCAACTTTGGTGTGTTCGTAAACGTCTACGGTTTCGACTGCTTGTGCCCCACCAGCGAAATCAGCTGGGTGCGCAGCGCTGATCCCACCGCTGTTCTCGAAATCAACAAGGAATACGAGTTCCTGATCATCAAGGTTGATCCCAACAACTACAAGGTCACCTTGAGTTTCAAGCAAATTCAACGTCAACCCTACGAGATCGCTGCTGAGAAGTACCCCGTGGGTACCATCATCAAGGGCACCGTTCAATCTCTGGTTAAGTTTGGTGCTTTCATCAGCATCGAGCCCGGCATCGACGGTTTGGTTCATATCTCCAACATTTCTTCCGAGAAGGTTGAGAACCCCGAAGACGTTTTGACCGTTGGCCAAGAGATCGAGGCGAAGGTCATCAACTTCACCGACAACCGTATTGCTTTGTCCATCAAGGACGTGAACGCTTCCTCCGAGAAGCCTGCCCGTGCACCCCGCGCTAAGAAGTTTGACCGTCCTCAAACTACCGGCGAGCGCAAGCCCAAGAAGGTTGAAGAACCTTTGATGAGCGAGGAAGAGAAGGCTAACATCGAGGCTTACGGCACCGGCGCTTCTGCTACCAACAACACCTTTGCTGATATGCTGAAGGATCTGAAGTTGGTCTCCGATGACGAAGAGTAAATTATTCTATTGATTTTATAAAGTGCCCTCTTCGGAGGGCGCTTTTACTGTAAGGTATATGCGTTTTCTATCCATTGATCTCGAAGCGTGCAATCGCTACGTCAAGGGCAGCGTTTTTTCCATCGGCGTTGTCGAGGCGGACGAGCATTTCAATATCATTCACAAAGAGGATATCATTATCAATCCTCATTGCCGTTTTGTCACCAAATTCCGCAAGCCCATTGAATTTTCGGTAAGTCGCGAAGAAGTGCAAAAGGCTCCCTCTTTGCAACAACTCTATGACAAGATCGCAGGGCTTTTCAAAGAGGATACCATCGTGATGGCACACTCTGCCAACAACGATATGTTTATGCTCAACGAGGCCTGCAAACGCGCGCGCGTGCCTGCGCTCCGATTTGAATTCATCTGCACGCAGATGATCTATTCTGCCATCTACGATGTGATGAACGGAATCGGTCTGGACCGTGCGGCCGAGGAGTTGCACCTTACGTTCCAACACCACAAGGCAGACGACGATGCATTCATGGCGTTGATGCTTCTGAAGAGTTGCTTGGAAAAAATGGGGTGTACCTATGCCGAGTTGGAACAAAAGTTGGGTATCAAACGTGGCCGTTGTGCAGACTATACTTTTGAGCCGATGCGTTGTGCAAAGTTGGAAAAACTGCGCCGTATGCACCGCCAACAAAAACAGTTGGAGCAGAAGCAGCTGCAAAACGAACTCAAGACCACCCACAACGTGGCGATTGAGTTGGATATCAAGAGCTTTGATTCCGTCCGTAGCGGTGGCACTACCATCTACGTAGTCAACGATAATATCATTCAACAGTTGGCAGTTGGCTCCACCATCTATTTGGTGAAGCATATTGGCACGACGGAGGTGTTCAAGGCTGTTGTGGACGAAATCAGCCTTTGGGACAGTTTTATGCAACTCTACATTGCCTCCGACAAGGATTCTCCCTTGGTGCGTGGTGAAACCGAGTTGGAATTCCTGGACCGTATGTATCAATCGCACGAC
>JAFTOZ010000091.1 GCA_017463565.1 Clostridia bacterium
CGGTATTCGTTGTAAAATAAATCTTCGTCATCTACATACAACGAATCATTGTGCCAATACTGAATACTGCGCAGTGCTACACGCTCGGTTACTTTTCTTTTGGTAGATAACTTGCAAAACTGAATTTCAATAAATGCAGAACCGCCGTATGCTCTTCTCTCTTCTTGAGAATTAAAAACATGAAATAACACAGTATCACCTCCGCTTCACTTTGACTGACTTGTCCTATTCAATTCCTCAATATTCAAATCAAACTTGATTCGCTCGTGGACATCTTTCCGACTTAAAAGGATTACAGTTTCGACATGGGTCAAGACTCCAAAAGGTCTAAAAATGGTCGAGAAATGGGGGTTGTAGTACCTTAAAGTCCCATTTTTTGCCCTCATTACGTATATGTAACAAATCCATCAATCCAAAAAGTTTTGTCTATCAATTTTGGCTTAAAAATTCTGAACACCCTATTAATCACAAATCCTTCTTGCGTATCGCAAAAACCCATTTTTTGTTTCAAGCCCTCAACTGCGTTTCGTGCATTTTCCTCGGAACTATATATCCCAATGTCTTTTCGTTCAAAATGGTTATCCAGTTTGTACTTGTGTGTAACCTTATAAAATATCATATCACGATCTCCTTTCGAGACAAACAACACTCTCGACGTGAGTCAAGACTCCAAAAGGTATATTTAACAATCATTCGCGCAGAAATATAACTCCGTTCAACACATCAATGAGTTCTTGTGTTTGCTCTTTACTTGCTGTCTGTATTTCACTTTTATGCCCGTTTGTAAAGATAAACAACACTTTATGAGTGTCCATTCCACCGTCCGAGTCCCCTTCTTGGAAGAAACTTTTCAGCTCCTTTAGTTCGTCAAAGCGGTATGTTTCTCTGCATAAATTATATATATTGATTTCTCGTTTTTCCGAGTCAACCACAACCTTCCCAAAGAAGGTCGATGTAAATGTGGCGATATTTGTTAGCATACAAATCGCGTAAAGACCCCAAAACAGCGGAATATCTCTCATTTCTTCAAAAATGATGGGAAGCAAAATTCCTGCAAGAAATATCCCTGTAAAAATAACACAATTTGAAACATCAGGTTTTTTCTTAATCGTAATTTTGTTTTCATTTTGAACGATGATTAATTTGCTTTTTCTCATGGAATCTCCCTTCGATATGTTATACCAAACAGATGTAAATTGAAGTTTCGAGTTTCGCTCAAAATCATCATTTGTCCCTAGCCGTTTTCCTTTGCGGTGGTGATGGAGGCGATGAGCAATTTGCGGATTTTACTGCATTTTGCGAACATATCCTTATACTCATCCTCGGTAATCATATGTGTATCCCTGAACAAACCAAGCCAATAATCCGTTTCGTAGCATTCTTTTAAGGCTATTTGAAACTTATTGATAAAATCTGCTTTACTTGCCGCGTAGTTTGCTTCGTGAATATTGGCTCCTATGCTTGTGCCGCTTCGCAATAATTGATTTAACAATACGTTGCTTTTGCGGTTTTCTTTAATTTCTGTGCAAAGATTGACGATGTCAACGGCAAATTGCTTTGATAAATCAACTAAAAAGTTCTCTTTCATCGTAAGTCCTCGTTTTAAAATGATTTGACACTTCGTGTCATGAATTGAAACTGCGTTTCATGATTTCTCGCTACGCTCCATGAATTGAATTGCAACCCCAATGCGCCGCAGCGCAATTCATGCCGCAGGCAATTCATGGCGAAGCCAATTCACGCAACCGCAAGGTTGCAATTCATTGTTGAATCTGTCGTTTGAGACAAACGACAGATTCAACATGCGCGGTCTGCGGGAACATATCGTAGGGAGTAATGCGCAGGGCTTTGTAGCCCGTAAGGAGCGCCAAGTCGCGAGAAAGAGTGGCTGGGTTGCAGGAGATGTAGACAAGGTGTTGCACGTAGGGCAACGTAACCACCGGGATATTTTGAGAAGATGGCACAGATAGATAGGATATTCCCTCTAAATCGCAAAAGCACGGAGCCTCTGCCAACTCGTTAAGCGCGTCCACCACGCCTTGGGGTACGCCCTTACGCGGGGGATCGAGAATGATAGAGACACCACGAGGTTGCACACGTTCAATGCCAATGGCAACTACTCCGTATTTCTCTTGTTGGGCAGGTGTATAGTATGCGCTCATAGACTCGGCTGCCAGGCGGCAAAGTGCCTCGTCCATCTCTTCGGCGCAAATACCCATATTTTGAATCTCCTCTCGTGTTGCCTCACACCAACTTGTTGAGCAAGTAGCAGAGATGGGCAGACTGTGGAAGAGTTGCTTGAAACTGTCGAATCGACAAAGAGAGGTGATGCGACACCACAAAACCCCCTCCTCTCCCTCAAAGCGGAGCAAATCTCCCACCTTGTAGCAGGATCTCTTTTCGTCCCACAAGCGAAGTTCGTACGTCTTTTCACCACAGGCAATCGCCCGGAAAGGCTCTTTTTGCAAATGTAAACTGTGCCAAGCCTTGGGCGCGCCCTTTCGCACCTCGTCCAACACTTGGTGGAGCAATACGCCGCTATCGCCGCAATGGTTGGTGATTTGTGTTGCAAGACCGTTTTCTTTTGCCAAACGGTCAGCGTCCGCCACCGCCTCGGGCACAATCTCGATATTATGTACGATAGCGCCTTTGCGAGCAAGGGTTGCGCCGATGATACCAATGCCTGCAAACGCATCAATCACCATTGCGCCACGCTCTGCACCCACCACCGTCGCTACGTCCCGATAGATACGGTCACGCACGCCGTCGTTGACCTGCAAAAAGCTCAACGGATTGACGGTAGCGGTGATTCCCTCCGTCTGCAAAACGGAAGGAGCGCCGTATGCCAAACGTTGCTCGCCACCCATAATCACGTTGTTATGAATGCGGTTTACGTTGATATATAGGCAAAAGTGCTCGAATGCACGAGATAATGCTTGGATATACTCCTTTTGATGAGGCAATGCGGTGCCGTTGAGAACCAACGCAACGTCCAGGCCATCGCCAATTTTTCGAGCCACCAGGTGGCGCAAAAGCCCCCTGCCGGTTTCGCTATTATAGACGGAAATACGATGGGTGCGCACAAAAGATAGGGTGACTTCGATCAGCGTATCCACCCACTCCCCATGCAAAGGACAGGCGGAAATTGCCACCACGTCGTGCGAGTTCGAACGGAAAAAACCAAGCACCGCTTCTCCGTCCTTGCCTACCCCAAACGGCAGGCTGATTTTGTTGCGGTAACCCAATTCCCGGGGAGAGGGCACGCAATCACCCACCGGGCAGGTGTTGCCGTTTTTGCCAAGGGTTTGCTCTACGCCACGCCGTTTCAGCTCTAACTGGTAGGCGTAGGACGCCATCATCAAATCGCACCCGCCACACTTGCCAAACACAGGGCAAGGGGGTTGCACGCGAGCATCAGACGGAGCAAGCACACGCAATAGCTTGGCATAGACCAACTGGTGCCTAACACGCAAAATCAGCACCTCAACCTGCTCTCCCAAGAGAGCAAAGGGAACAAAAACGGTGTAGCCATCGGTGTGAGCAATACCCTCTCCACCGACACCTACGCCGTCAATTTGTACAATGATTTGCTGATTCTTTTGCATTGTCGGCTACAAGAAACTATTCCTTGCCGAGCTTTTGTTGGAAATTCCAACTGTCTGCGCACATTTTCTTCAAATCGTACTGCGCCTCAAAGCCCAGCTCCAACTTGGCCTTGGTGGGGTCTGCATAGCAAGCGTCAATATCGCCGGGTCTGCGCTCCACAATCTTATAGGGCAGAGGTCTGCCCAACACATCGGAGAAGGCTGCCACCATATCCAGCACGCTATAACCGGTACCTGTGCCTAGGTTGAAGGTATAGACACCTGCAGGGCTATCCCACAGTTTAGCAAGCGCGCACAGGTGCCCTTTTGCCAAATCTACCACGTGGATATAGTCGCGCACACCCGTACCGTCGTGCGTATTATAATCGTTGCCAAACACACGCAAATAGTCCAACTTGCCGATGGCTACTTGGGTGATATAGGGCATCAAGTTGTTGGGGATACCGTTGGGATTTTCGCCAATCAAACCGCTCTCGTGGGCGCCAACAGGATTGAAGTAGCGCAACAGCGTAATGCGGAAAGAAGGATCTGCCACAGCAAGGTCCTGCAAAATCTGCTCGATAAAATACTTGGTCTTGCCATACGGATTGGTGCAGCCGCCCGTGGGGAAGTCCTCACGAATGGGCACGGTATGGGGATTGCCGTAGACGGTGGCGGAGGAGGAGAATACGATATTCTTCACACCGTAGACCTGCATCACCTCCAACAAGCGAATAGTACCCGTGATATTGTTGTTGTAATACTTCAAGGGCACCTTGACGCTCTCCCCTACTGCCTTCAATCCGGCAAAGTGAATGACGGCGTCGATATCGTGTGCGGCAAAGATTGCGCTCATGCCGTCCACGTCGAGAATGTCGCACTCATAGAAGGTAGGCCAAACGCCGGTAATGGTGTGGATACTGTCCACCACCTCCACCTTGCTATTGGACAGATTGTCCATGATGACTACCTTATAGCCTGCCTGGATCAGTTCCACAACGGTATGCGAGCCAATATAGCCTGTACCGCCGGTAACGAGAATAGTTTTCATACAATACTCCTTTGCCATTAGCGATTGCCCCGAGGGGCAAGTGTACGTTTAGTATATGCGATTAGTCGTTACCCCACACCTTCTTGAGGCGAGCAAAACGAGGCAGACCGTCCTCGAGGGGTGCTTTGCAATCCCCTTGGATCAAGGGCAACGCATAGTCCACGTAATCTTGGGTAAGACCCTTACCTGCAGGCAGAATCCACTCCGCAGGAATCTTCTTTTCGGTGTTGGCGGCAAGTGCCACGTCCATCAGAGCAGGACGGCACACGTAGCCCTCTGCAGAATAGTCACGCTCCAAGCATACCATCTTGTCGGTGTGGCCTGCAATTGCGCTTTGCACGGCAAACTTACCCGAAGCAAACGCCTCGTCCACGTCTACCTTGCTAGCCAAGTGAGCGGCACAACGTTGCAACAGGCTGAACTCGATAGCACGCACCTTGATACCCAAACGCTCTTTGATGATATTGGCCAAAGTTTGACCCACACCGCCCAGTTGCGCGTGGCCGAACAGGTCGGTCTTGCTTGCGACGAACTCGCCCACGTAGCGACCCTCGGCATTCTTGATAACCTCGGACACAACCACCATACACTTGTTTTCGTTCTTTGCGCAAACGTTTTGAACAGCCTTGACGAACTCCTCGATATCAAAGGGAGTCTCGGGCAAATAGATGAGGTCTGCGCCCAGGCCCTTGTAGGTAGCCAACTGTGCAGCAGCCGTCAACCAACCTGCGTTACGGCCCATTACCTCCAACACGCACACCATACCCGTGTTGTATACGGTGGAATCCAACTTCAACTCCATGATACTGGTAGCAATATACTTCGCAGCGGAGCCGTAGCCGGGACAGTGGTCGGTACCGAACAGATCGTTGTCGATAGTCTTGGGCACGCCAATCACACGGCACTCGTAGTCCACCGATTGCATATACTTGCTGACCTTGTTGCAGGTATCCATTGAATCGTTACCGCCGTTGTAGAAGAAATAACGAATGTTATACTTGCGGAAAACTTCCAACAAGCGTTGGTAGTCGGTCTCATCGTCCAATACCGACTTCAGCTTGTAGCGAACGCTACCCAAAGCAGAGCTGGGGGTATGGCGCAACAGTTCCAACTCGGCGATATCTTCCTCGCCAATGTCGTAGAAATGCTCGTCCAAAATACCCTTGATACCGTGCGCCGCACCGTAGACCTTGGTGATGACGTCACTATGCTTGAGCGCCTCGATAAACACGCCGGCAGCAGAGCTGTTGATAACGCTGGAGGGACCGCCCGATTGACCAAAAATAGCTGCACCGATTAATTTTTCACTCATAATTTTCTCCTATTATACACTCAGAATATTGGCTAATTGATAGAGGTCCTCGTCGACCTTGTGCGGCATAGCCAGCGCCGTTTTGATATCGTCGTCAATGATTTTGTTATCGCGCACACCTACCACGCGACCGCCCTTGCCATCGCGCAGCAAACTGACTGCACGCTCTGCAAAGCGCGAAGCCAACACACGGTCGGCCTGCGAAGGCGCACCACCACGTTGGATATAGCCCAACACGGTAGAACGAACGGACAAATCCGTGCGCTTTTTGATCTCCTTGATCACCTCGTCCACAGGGGCAGCACCTTCTGCCAACACGATGATGGCAGAGCGCTTACCAACACGCTTGTTGTGGGTCAGTCGCTTAGCAATGTCCTCGTACTTGATGGGGTGCTCGGGCACTAAAATGACCTCTGCACCGCCTGCAATACCCGAATAGAGAGCGATGTCACCGCTATGGCGACCCATCACCTGCACCACCACCACGCGCTCGTGCGAACTCATGGTGTCACGCAAATTGTTGATACTGTTGACCACGGTGTTCACAGCCGTGTCGAATCCCAGGGTAAAGTCGGTATAGGCAAGATCATTGTCGATGGTGCCGGGAATACCCACGCAACGGATACCAAACTCCTCGTACAACTCCTTCATACCGCGGAAAGAACCGTCACCGCCAATCACCACCAAACCCTCAATGCCGTGATTAGCCAGGTTTTCTGCGGCCAAACGGCGATATTTATATTCCTCGAACTCGGGGCAACGAGCGGTCATCAACATGGTGCCGCCGCGTTGGATGATGCCCGACACCGCACGCTTGCTCAGCAGCGCCATTTGGTTGTCCAACAAACCCTTGTAGCCACGCTCAATGCCAAAGACTTCCATATCGTAGTAGCCGGCGCAACGAACCACACCGCGCACCGCCGCATTCATGCCGGGAGCATCGCCGCCCGACGTCAAAACTGCTATTCTCATGCCAACCTCCTGGTCGTATATTTTTTTCTTATTATAGCACACCCCTCGCGGATGGGCTACTTTATTTACCTACTTTTCTCCCATAATGGGAGAATATTCCTCATCCCTAGTCCTTCTTTTTCAGGGGACGAAGAATCACTTTGTCTGCTCCACCCAGCGCACGGCGGAAATCTTCCAGACATTCTGCGCTGGCGCTCACCCCACGGTCTACCGCATAATAACGGCCGTCAATCAGCAAAAATACCTTCATCTGTCCTGCGTGGTCGCTGATGAGACGGTTGACCCGCAGTTGGGTTTGGCTGTCCCCACGCATTTCCAGCACAAGGGCAAATTCGTTTGGCGAGGGCAGATCCTGCACCGCAGTACTTTGCGCCGTGCGTGCATCGTGCCTCCAGTTACTCACCGAAGAAACCGACATACTGTACTTGCCGTCCCGATAGTTCAGGCGGCCTTCCATTTTGAGAATGGCAGACTTGACAAACAGAGATTTGAACTGTGCGTATTGGTGGGAGAAGCATACGAATTCCACCTTACCGCTCAAGTCCTCGATGATACCCGTGATAAAATCGTTGCCGTTGCTGTCGGCCTTACGCACCAAGTTGCAAATCATACCTGCCACGGTAACGTAGCGGTTGTTGTGCACGC
>JAFTOZ010000092.1 GCA_017463565.1 Clostridia bacterium
CGTCCGAGGTAACGGTGGGCCATACGATCTTTTGCTTTTCGGGCTCGCAAGCAGCAAGAGCGCTGACTGCGCCCAGGGCAATGCAAAGCACCAGTACGATGACAAAAATCTTTTTCACAATCTATCCTCCATTGAAAGATTACTGCTATTATAACTGAAAGAAATGCTTTTTGCAAGATGCTTATTTGCAGTTTCTATGCATAAATTTATGATATCTATACCCGCGCCCGGCGCACACACACGGCGCAAAATACCGTACGCCACAAGCAGGCAACCGCTATTTTGCCGCCACTCAAGGCAAAGCCTTGACTCTCCCGAAACGTCTTTTAGAGCAAAATTTGCCACAATTTTGTTTGCAATCGGGGTAAATCGTGATATAATCATGCTACATAGCTGCCGTCTCTGCGCCAGTCTACTCTTCTTTCCTACCCCACCAGTGCGTAGCAGACGGCAGTGTCTCCGCAATGGACATCAGCGCACAGAGAACCAGTCCCCCACTCACCGAATGGAGCACCCCTCCAACCCGTGGCGGATCACCGCATAATTCTCTCAATTTCTCGTGCATAAAGAGCTTTTAAACTTGAAAATCTTTCCGTAGCGTAATAGGAGAACGCGATCGCCTCCTAAGCGATAGACTGTGGGTTCGACTCCCGCCGGAAAGGTCTCAAGCGGTCTGTGAGAACTCTCTCAGACCGCTTTTTATCAAACCAAAGAGGCAAAAATAATAACTGAAACCCATTGACAAAATGACATTTATACATAATAAATGCTCATTTGCGCCCATCTGCGAACAGGTGAAAATCGATGTAAAGGACACGGTCATCCAAAGAGGGTTCAAAGAAATTCAACTAAGGAACGCCTCATCGTGTTGACTGCGCGTGGTTTTTTGTATAAAATATTTGTGAATAAACACAAAGGAGATACCTATGGACTGGCAAGGAATTTGGAACAGTATCGTCAATTTCTTCAAAAGTAATGCTTGGAACATATTATGGTTTTTTGTGATTCTCGTTGTTGGAATCATCGTCATCAAGATTCTACTCAGATTGGTCAAAAAGCTTTTGGGAAAGACCAAAATGGAAAAGATGGCGCAACAATTTGTGATCACCATATTGAAATTCGTCTTGTATTTGGCACTGATTTTATTGCTGCTCTCACAAATTGGCATTGAGATCTCAGGCATTTTGACCGCTTGCAGTGCTGTCATCTTGGCAGTGGGTATGGCTCTTCAAAACAGCATCTCCAACGTGGCAAACGGCATCATAATCATCTCAAACAAAATGTTCAAAAAGGGTGATTATATCATCACCGGCGGTGTGGAAGGTCAGGTAACGGACATCAACTTCCTTTTTACAACACTCATCACCGCAGACAACAAAAAAATCACCCTCCCCAACTCAAACATTTTGAACGGAGAAGTGACCAATCTTGGTGCATTTCCCACCCGCAGAGTTGATTTCATGTTTTCAGTGGCATACGAAACAGACGTTGAGCTTATTAAAAGGATCGTCACAGACGTCATGAAGAGTGACGGCAGAGTGCTTCTTGATCCCGCACCTTTCTGCAGACTTAAATTTCTTGGCGCAAGTAGCATTGACTTTGCTGCAAACTGTTGGTGTGATAATGAAGATTACTGGGACGTCTATTACTACGTTATTGAAAACGTCTACAACGAATTCAAGCGCAATAACGTGTCAATCCCCTACAATCAGCTTGAAATCCGCGAAAGAAAGGACGCCGTGACAATGCCCGTCATCGAAGCACCCCTTCAAAAGCGCACAGAAAAAGTCCGCGAAAAAGCGGAAGAGAAGTTCGATCTGGAAAATGAAAGCCTGACCAAGTATTTGTACGAAAAGCGTAAAAGCAAAAAGGGCAAGAAAGGCAGTACGGAAGAGCACCCCGAAACGTAAGACGCACAATAATCCCTCACAAATATTGTTGAATCAAATGGTAGAACGCCTAAGCGAAACGCCGTTGGTTCGATTCCAATCAGGCACACCGAATTGGGTACAAAAAACCGCAAGCGAGGGCTTGCGGTTTTTTATTGCGTTTGCAATTAGAAAATATTAAAGCCTTCCAACAGGGCGGCGGCAGGACCTGCGTAGCGGCCTTGTACGGTGGTTTCGCTAGACAGGCGCAGATGATTGAGTACGTGCGAAAGTTTGGCGCTGATACTGATACCCGTGAGGGGAATACGGCGAGTGCCGTCGAAGTAGTATGCCAAGCGCACCTCGCCGCCGATATAGTCGCTGTAGGTATCTACCTGCAGACCCGACATATAGACACACTCCAAATGAGGTACGGCACGAAGCGCTGCCTCGGGAGTCGCTCCCCCGTCTACCTGGCAGATAGGCAACTCACCGGTCGGCTCGCAACCAAGGTATTGGGCAAAGCGAGAGCCGCCAAAGTTGGCGACTACCTTGCCGTCCTTGATGACGGTGCAGGGAACGAGTGCGGTACCGTCTGCATCAAAATAACTGCCGGCAGGACTCCCCTCAACGTGGTCACGCATGGTGATCGTGATACGGTCCCCTTGGGGATCGGTCTGCAACAGGTCGCCGGGAGAAAGCAGATTGGTGTGGGCGTATGCATCGTAGAAACCGCGATCGTAGGCAAGCGTGCCAAACAGATTGCGCAACTCTCCTGCCGTCAGCAACACGGGGCAAGAAATCCCCTCGGTAGGACGGGTAGCAACGCCACGCGCGCTCACGTCCTGCATACGTCCCTTGATCTTGGCACTCAAATCTGCCAAATCCAACGTAGACAAGTCATAATATTCGTAGAGTTCTACCGATTCCTTTTCACCGTTGTAGGTAGGAATCGCTTCGATGGCTACGCTATGGCGAACTTGCTCTTTGTCGATACCGCGGCTGTTTTGTACGTGTACGGTGGTCTTTTTGACAAAGACCTCCAGCGCATTGATACCCCCCGTAGGCAGATGACCTGCTGCCAATACCGCACGGCCAACCTCTGCGGCTATCTCGCTCATTGCACGCCCCTCCAGGTTAGAGGGCAGTTTTGCTTTGAGCGTACCCTCCGAGGGCAACGCATAGGGACGGTCGCACACCAAAGCGGCCTTGGCACAGGCAGATTGGATCTTGGCGGCAAGGTCGTCGGGGGTGTCCGAAGCGTAGACGGTGAAGGTGCTATTTCCACGGAAATCTTGGTGGTCTACGTAGACGGTGACGGTACAGGTGCAAGTATCGGTCTTGCGCACCGTCTCCAACTGATCGTGGATAAAGAACAACTCGTACGATTCGGTGCTATTCTCCAAAATGCGCCAATCGTTCACTTGTGGGTTTTGCTGTAATAATTCTATGATCTTTTTCATCCTAATTTCACCCTCGCTTTAAGTGCAGGTCCGCCGTCGGACACGCGTACCCACTCCTTGTGACCCTTGCCACAGGAGCCGGAGCCCTCTACCACAAAGTCGTCACTGATCATGGTGATAGACTTGAGCAGATCGGGCACGTAGCCGCTGATCACCACGGGACTGACGTAGTGGTCGGTCAGCTTGCCGTCTACGATCTCGATACCGTATTCTGCCACACATTGAATCGCCCAGTTTTTGGGGTCTTCCATGCCGTTGTTGGTTTCAAAGATCATATAGCCGTGCTTGATAGACGCAATCATATCCTCCAATTTGTCCTGACCCGGCTCAAAGAAGGTATTTGTCATACGCGAATATGCCTTGCGCTTGTAGGACTCACGGCGGCCGTTACCGGTGGGCTCGGTGCCCAACACGGATGCAGAGCCGAGATCGCTGATACCTGCCACCAAAATACCGTCCTTGATGATTTGGGTATCGTGGGCAGGCACGCCGTCGTCGTCAAAGAAGTAGCTGGCCACCGACAGACAACTGGCGGCGCCGTCTCGCATACTGACGATGGGAGCGGCTACGTAGTCCCCCACAAATTGCTTGGCAAGAGCGCGATCCTTGACAAACATATCCATCTCCACACCGTGGCCAAACGCCTCGTGCGCAATCAACCCCGTGATAGAGGGGTCGGTGATGACGTCGTAGACACCCGGCTCGATGGGGGTGGCGGTGATGAGGTGACGTGCTTTGTCTACCAAAATGGGGGTACGTGTGGGCAGGCGTTCCAACACGGGGCCCAAGCATGGGCCGTTTGCGCCTTCGCGTGCGCTGATCATCTTGTCGCCGTCACGGTAGGTGATGATGGAATAAGCGTTGACCCAAGCGTAGTTTTGATCCAACATTTTGTTGGTAGAAACAAACAGTTTGTGCACGTTGAGAGTGCGAATGATGACCATTGCATTGACGATATGCTCGTCTGCTGCCAACAGTTGGTCCTTGATTTGGTTGCAATGAGCAAGCAAGGTGGCTTCG
The DNA here is from genome assembly GCA_017463565.1 of Clostridia bacterium. Taxonomy (GTDB): domain Bacteria; phylum Bacillota; class Clostridia; order Christensenellales; family CAG-1252; genus RUG14300. The sequence continues at coordinate 4,352 of JAFTOZ010000092.1, forward strand.
TCAAAATCGGCAAGGTCGGACGGACGCTCAAACGATTCTACCAAGGGTTCGTCTGCAATAGGTGCGGCCTGGATGCACGCATCCACCAAACTGGGGTCGATGACGAGTTCTGCCACGATACGGTCGGCCAGGGCCTCGATATCGCCCGTGATATCGTCCAGAGAGTACTCAAAAAAGGCTCTGCCGGAGTTGAGTTTGAGTACAAAGCCACACTCGGTGCTACCTGAGTCTTCGCCTACGTTGGATATTTGGCGATTGACGCGCACAGAGGTTGCCTTGACGTCCGTACCCAGGATACTGACGTAGTCGAAATGACGACCCAACGCCTCAACCAGCGCACGGCATGCCTCCTTTTTGCTTTGTAGAAAAGCGGATAGTGCCATATAAATCTCCTTTATACGTTGATAATTTAATGGTAGCACAATCACAAGGAGAGAATCAAGCGCACGAGGGGGCTTTTGGTATTTTTTGGATACTATGACCCTTTTGCTCCCCCGGTGGGTTGCGCAAGCATAGTTTTGCAAAGCAGAGCAGAATTCCGCCCCTTCTTTCTGCCCAAGTATTTGCCTCTTGCATTGCGCTCGCACGTATGGTAAAATGTTAGTATGAAAAAGACACTTATTTTATTATCAACTATACTGATTGTCCTTTGCGCTGCTCTCCTTGGCGGTTGCATCTTTTTCTCGCAGGAGCAAAAGGACGAGAATATCACGGTAACTTTCTACCTGGACGGAAGTGAATATATGGTGGAAGATATCGACAACGGTACCCTCACCCTACCCAATGCTCCCAGCAAAAACGGCTATGCCTTTGGCGGTTGGTACACCGAGGAAAACGGTGGTGGACGGCTTTTGCACGAGGGAGATACCATCACTAAAGACACCAATGCCTATGCGCACTGGCTACTGATGCATACGGTCACGGTGGACTTTGGCGGTAGAATCCAATCCATTCAAGGCCACGCCATAGACGGACAGGGATTGGCACTTGGCGAAATCGTCACCACAGGCTACGACCTGGAGGGGTTTTTCTGCGATAGAGATTTTACGGAGCCTTTTTCCGTGACACAGCCCATCTACCAAGATACCACCGTCTATGCAAAGATAACCCCCATTCGCTATACCATCACCTATAAGGGATTGCAGGGGGCAATCAACCTGAATCCTACCAGTTATGACGTAGAAAATACCTTTACTCTCCAAGCGCCGGTGGGATATTACGACCGATTCTTTGACGGTTGGTATGCAGACGACAGTGGCGTTTCTACTCTTCAGTATATGATTGGCGATATCACGGTGGAAGCAAGATGGACGAGCTACCAACGTATCAACGCAGACGGTACCGCTGCCGCGTACGGCAACTACCTGCTGTGGGGATTCTATCCCCAAGCCATCAAAGACGCGGCGGTTGCCCTGACGGAGACGGTGGACGGTCGCGGCTACGTACTGGGTAGTGACAGTTGCTACTACGCCCCCATCGTAGCAAGCCCCGACGAAACCAGTCTTGCAAACGGCGTCACCTTTTCCAACGGCATAGCACCTGAGGCGGGCAAAACCTACTACTTCAAGGTGGAGCCAATGAAATGGAGAATCCTCTCCCATGCGTCGGGCACCAATCCCACCGTCCATCTTACCTCGGTGGTAGACGTGGCGTCCTATAAAATTTCCAGTTCGGGCACACACGTGAATTACTACCAAAATTCAACGCTGAAATCTCGCTTTTTCGATAGAGATTTTCTCAACTATTTCACGGGGGAACAGCAACACTACGTAGTGCTCGGCGAGATTGCCACAACGGGTCTGCACGCAGGCCTTAGCGAGCCCACCGAGGACGACCCCAACTATGCCTCGACAAAGGATTACTTCTATACGTTCTCCGTCCGAGAGGCGTCTCCTGCCGTTGGTCCCCTATCCAGCCCCAAAGCAAGGCAGTTCAAGGCCACCGACTACGCAATTGCAAAAGGCGTACTGGCAGACGGAGAGGGAAACGCTGCCTGGTGGACGAGGTCGCACGCATCGAGCGAAGTGCAATCTATATACGCTCAAATCGTAGATTATACGGGCAACTTCCAGCCCTACGAGATCGTGCGTGATCATATCGGTGTGCTGCCTGTTTGTGTCTTTTCCTTTGAGCGGTTGAACTTTTCTTAACGTAAAAATATAGATAAGAGCAAGCGTTGCTTGCTCTTTTTTGTTGTCCAAATTCCTTCTTTTGTTGCCTTTCGCCCTCTTTTTTGAGTAAAAACAGCTTGCAAGCGTTGAAATTTGGACTTGGAATGTGTATAATCAAAATAGCCGAGCACCCCACGGTGCTTAGCAAGGAGTTGCCTATGAAGAAATGGATTATCGTTGTTGCGCTAGTTGTTGTACTCACCCTGGTTTTGACCGGTTGTGAGGGTTTTGACCTGAACGCAATCTTGGGCTTGGGTGGCAAAAAACTCAGCAAACCCGTGGTGACGGTTGACAAAGACGGTCTTGCCACTTGGCAAGAGGTGCAGGGTGCCGTTGGATACGAATACGTACTGAATGGCGAATCCACCCATATCACCGAGCAACTGTCGGTGCAACTGACGGAGGGGCAAAGTATCAGCGTGCGTGCCCTGGGTGACGGCGAGAAATATAAAAATAGCGAATTTTCCGCTATCGTCGTCTATACCCCGTCTACCGTGATTCCTACCCTTGCCGCCCCCACCGTATCGGTAGATGAAGAGGGCATTGCCACCTGGCAGGCGGTAGAGGGTGCAATTGGCTATGAATACATCCTGGGCGACCAAAATCCGCAGACCACCCAAGAGACGGCGGTGCAACTGGCAAACGGACAGAGTATCCGTGTGCGCGCGTTGGGTGACGGTACGGCGTGGCTTACAAGCGCCTATTCTTCTGCCGTTCGCTACCAAAAGCAACTGCCCACCCTCGAGGCTCCCGCCCTGTCGGTAGACGAAGAGGGCCTTGCCACCTGGCAAGCGGTAGAGGGCGCTAGCGGCTACGAGTACCAAATTGAGGGAATGGCGGCAACGAGAACGCAGGAAACGTGGGTGCAACTGGCAAACGGTCAGAGCGTGCGCGTACGTGCGCTTGGCGACGATGAGCACGCCGACAGCGCATTTAGCGATTACGTGCGCTACTACAAACCCATTGAGGGCGAGTGCGTGCACACCGACACCAACAATGACGAACTGTGCGACTCGTGCGCCCAGGACGTAACGGTGGAATTGGATTTCTATTCCATCAACGACCTGCACGGCAAGTTTTTCAGTACCGCCAACCAACCCGGTGTGGACGAGTTGACTACCTATTTGAAAAATGCCTACGCAGACGAAAGTCAGTATGAAATTCTGCTCTCCTCGGGCGATATGTGGCAAGGTACGGTAGACTCCTCCTCCAACAAGGGCGCCTTGATGGTGGAGTGGATGAACGCTATGGGATTCGTGTCCATGACCTTGGGTAACCACGAGTACGATTGGGGTAGCGAATATATTCTGCGCAACGCAGGAGGAGCAGACTTCCCCTTCTTGGGTATCAACGTGTCGGATAGCAACGTGAGCGAGTCCTACTGCCAACCCAGCGTGGTGGTAGAGCGTGGCGGCGTCAAGATTGGTATTATCGGCGCTATTGGCGATTGCCTTTCTTCTATTGCAGAGGATTTTACCGACGGCTTGAACTTTAGCGTGAGCGACAAACTGACCGCGTTGGTAGAGGCAGAGGCCGCACGCCTGCGCAGGGAGGGGTGTGATTTGATTGTATATAGCCTGCACGATGGCTATTCCAGCAGTTCTTCCGGAATCACGGACGTCAGCTCGTTGAGCTACTATGACGTTGCGCTGTCCAACGGCTCGGTGGATTTGGTATTTGAGGGGCACTCTCATCAAAACTATATCCTGCGTGATAGCTACGGCGTATATCACGTGCAATCCGGTGGCGAAAACAAGTATATTGGCTACGTGAAGGTGATCTACAACCTGGCCAACGATTCCTACCGAATGGAAACCGTTCGCAATATCCCCTCCTCCACCTACGGCAATAGCTCGATTGCCGACGATCCTATCGTGGAAGAATTGATGGCAAAATACTTCCCCGACGGAGATCCCTATACCCCCATCGGCACAAACGATACCTACCGCTCCAGTAGCGCTATCACCGACAAGGTAGCAGAACTCTACTACCAAAAAGGTGTGGAACTGTGGGGTGATGAATATACCATTGTGGCAGGTGGCGGCTATATCAACACACGCTCCCCCTACAATTTGCAATCTGGCAACGTGAGCTATGCAGACCTGTATAGCCTGTTGCCCTTTGACAACGTGTTGGTGCTGGGCAAAATCTCGGGTAGCAAACTGCTCAGTCGGTTTATCGAGGGTAGCTACGCTTGCTACGCAAGTATCAGCGCAAGTGAGGTTGTCAGCACAAAATACTACTATATCGTGGTGGACAGCTATTCTTCTACCTACGCATCCAACGGAATCACCGAAATCGTGCGACTGGACGAGGCGTTGTTTGCTCGCGATCTACTGCGTGACTATATTGCAGGCGGCGGTTGGGGCGGCGCAGTACAGACGACCACTCTGCAAGCCCCTGCGGTCAGCGTTAGTCCTACCGGTCTGGCATCGTGGCAGGACGTGGTGGGCGCAAGCGCCTATATGGTAGTGGTGGACGGTCAGGCACCCGTACAGACCAACGCCAATTCGTGGCAGTTGGAGGCAGGTCAAAGTATGTCCGTCAAGGCGGTGGGCGACGGCTCTCTCTACCTGGATAGCGCCTACTCCGCCACGGTCAGCTACGCTCCCACCGAAACCAAAACCATAGGGGTTGCAGAGGCACTTGCCATTGGCAACGCACTACCAAACGGCGACTCCACAACCGACTACTACTATATCCGTGGTACCGTGCAAAGCATCAAAAGCACCACCTGGGGCAATATGTATTTGGTAGACAGCGAGGGCAACAGCTTGTGGCTCTACGGATTCTATGATCAGCAAGGCAACCGCTTCGACGCGATGAGCGCTACCCCTGCTGTGGGTGACGAGATTACCGTCTACGGACAAATCACAAAATACATCAATTCCTCCGGCGGTGCCGTGATCGAAGTGATCGATGCAGTTTGGATACCCTAAGGACAAAAAAGAAAGGGTGGCGGTGCCACCCTTTTTGTATGCGCTACGGTTATCTTCGAATCAATAAGCCTTTCATATACGGCGAGTCGTTGTGCAAGGCGCACACCGTCCTCTTTTCTTCTTCCGTACAACCAATGAGTATCTTGATCTCCGAATCCTTTTTCAATAGGTCAACGGTACAAACGACCGCATCTACCTTTCTTTCGCCACTACCTACCCACACGTCAATGCCTGCCCCGTCCATAGACGAAGTACCCTTCAGGTAACCGTAGTCTATCGGGTAGATCATTTGGGGGTATTTGGGGTGAGCCGTTCCCTTTGGGCGATCAATCACAATTTCCGAATTTGCTACCAATTCGTCCAATGCACGCCAAAACGCCTCGTCATAACCTTTCATCTTCTCACCTCAATATTAATCTTCCTTTGGATATTCAATATCCAGCATTTTCTCTACGTCCTCACGTGTTGCGGAGAATATCTTTGAATAGACCTCTATATTCGTCCTTGCGCCCGTATCAAAGATAGCAAAGATATCGAGAATTTCATATAGCTTTACTCGAACCGTTTGGTTGCTACTGTTGGTGTACTCCATCTCGTATGTTTTTGCTGCTTTTTCACACTTTGAGTCAGCATCTTCCAAGCTATTTGCCTTGAGGAGAAAAACGCGCTCTTCCCAGCTGGGCATAATATCCTCTAACGGTTGACCGCCCTCGCTATAAAACGTGGATTGATACAAGCACTTTACTGCATACATATTTTTCATATCGTTATACACCTCTCTTTATGGATTCATGATCCACTGCTATAACAATCTTTCTTTACTTGCATTGTACCATATACGCGCTGACCTTTCAATACGTACCGTTAGTTTGAAAACTAGTGATGACGGTAGACCCCAAGCAAACCACTCTATAAGAAAGAAATCTTATCTCATCTACAAGAGGACCTTGAAGCTACAGTTCTTTTCGCATATAGCCAGGCTTGTATTCCTCATAGCCATGTTTAGGATAAAAGGAATAAGATTCAAACCATTGCTCCATCGGAGAACCAAGATGAACAAGAGAAACGGATATGCCTTGACTCCTCATTGAGTTTTCTGCAGTTAATAGAAGTTGTGCTCCAATCCCTTTGCGCTTCTCAGATGACTTCACGTAGAGCCTGTGGAGAAAGGCTTCCGACGGGTTTTCTGTTTTTGAAAAGCCAATACAGCCAATCACTCTGTCCTCTTCGTTGATTGCAACCCAGAACATGTCCCCTCGATCAAAATAGTTTGCCTTTATATCCAGTAAGTCCTTATTGATCGTAGGTCTTCTTCCCAATGCATCTTTGGCTTGCAAAACCATAAAAATGAGGTCGTCTCTATATATCTCTTCATAGGGCTTGATAATCATATTTTATCCTTCCGTCAATGGAATCTTTTCTATTCCTCAAAACGCGCGTATCCCCACCAGTCGGGAATCAGTTCCTTGAGTTTGACCGTCTTTTTTGTTTCGAGGTCAAGCAAAATCTCAATCTCGCCGCTGTGTGGATCCAACTGCATCATATACTCACGGCAAGCACCGCAAGGAGAGCCTACACGGCCGTCGGGCATGACGGCTACCACCTTTTCTATTTGGCTCTCTCCGTTTGTGATCATATTGGCAATGGCGTTTCTTTCTGCGCACATACCAAGCGTTGAGGCGGTATCAATGCAAACCCCTACGTAGATATTCCCTTTCTTTGTCAAAATAGCCGCCGCGACACCGCCTGCTTCGATAAAAGGGGAAATCCTTCTGTCATTCTGTACTTTTACTGCCGCATTGTATAGTTTGTTCCACATCGTCCTTTCCCTCTCTTTGGCTCCCAACGTGTGCCGTTTTATTCTCCAAACGCTAACATATTCCCTAATGGAATTGCAAAACCAATCGCTTGATACATTTCCACATCGCAATCTGCACATCCCACCGTAAGGGAACCCACACCGCTTTGCTCGTATGCATAAGAAACAAGTTTTCGTGCAATACCCTTATGGCGATATTCCGGTTGAATGTAGAAATCTTCAAATACTCCGGATTTACCGTAATTGAAAGTTGAGTAAGTAAAACATATAGAGCAACACGCTATAAGGGAATTATCACAGATGCATCCATAGAAATGTATCTGTTCACACTCAATCGCACTTCTTAGGCTTTCCAGTTCCGTATCAGTCGGCATACATTCGCCAATTTCTAATTTGTATGCCCTTTGTAACTCCACTATTTCTTCAAAATTTTCTGTTGTTATTTTCACAAAATCCATCTTTGTGACCTCCGTTAAGTGCTATTGAATGCTTGTTTTTCATTCCTCAGACACCGTCATAACAAACAATCGTACTTTCCACTATTTGGCACACCTACTTCTACAAA